>JBJEUJ010000288.1:0-37955 GCA_051883775.1 Aristaeellaceae bacterium
TCGACCCCCGCCGCGTCTGCCTGACCTGCGGCGGCTGCGCGGTGCTGCTGCGCGCTGGCATCCCCGCGGGATGCATCATTCGTGACAGGGAGGTATACAAGCCGTGAAAACCGCACTTGTAACCGGCTCCAGCCGGGGCATTGGCCGGGCCATTGCCGATATGCTCCATGACAACGGCTACACCGTCGTTTATTCCGGCGCGAAGCCCCAGCGGCCGGAGGATCTGCCCCCGGAGCGGGACTTCTTCCCCTGCAACATTGCCGACGGGGCCCAGCGTCAGGCAGCCATCCAGCACGTGCTGGATACCTATGGCCGGCTGGATCTGCTGGTGAACAACGCGGGCGTTGCGCCGCTGCAGCGCCGGGATCTGCTGGAGATGGACGAGGAGAGCTTCGACCGGGTGATCGGCATCAACCTCAAGGGCACGCTGTTCATGTGCCAGCTGGCGGCCAGGGCCATGCTGGCGGGCAAGGAACAGGGCCTGACGGATTATCATCCCCGCATGGTCAACACGGGCAGCATGTCCGCCTACACCTCCAGCACCTCCCGGGGGGAATACTGCATCAGCAAGGCGGGCCTGGGCATGGTGACCAAGCTGTTCGCCGACCGGCTGGCGGCGGAGGGGATTCCGGTGTTCGAGGTGCGTCCGGGCATCATCGACACGGACATGACCAGGGTGGTACACGAGAAGTACGACCGGCTGATTCAGGACGGGCTGCTGCCCATCCCCCGCTTCGGCAAGCCCGAGGACGTGGCGAAGATGGTGCTGGCCTGCGCGTCGGGGCTGCTGGATTATTCCGCCGGACAGGTGCTGGACGCCGACGGCGGCTTTGCCCTCAGGAGGCTGTAAGCGATGCTGGAACGCACGGTACGCACGGTGGTGATCGGCTCGGGCTGCGCGGGGCTGAACGCCGCGGACACCCTGGCCGCGCTGGGGGAGCGTGACCTTGTCCTGGTGACGGAGAACATGCTCGCGGGCACCTCCCGCAACACGGGCAGCGACAAGCAGACCTACTACAAGCTCTCCCTGGCCGGGGACGATGGCGACAGCGTGGGCGCCATGGCCCGCACCCTCAAGCGGGATGACGTCCATGGCGACACCGCCCTGTGCGAGGCCGCAGGCTCCGCCCGGTGCTTCCTGAAGCTGGCGGCGCTGGGCGTGCCCTTCCCCATGAACGATTACGGCGAATACGTGGGCTACCAGACGGATCACGACACCCGCAAGCGCGCCAGCTCCGCCGGGCCCCTGACCAGCCGCTACATGACCGAGGCCCTCGAAAGGTCCGTCCGGGCCCGGGGCGTGGAGATCCTCGACCACACGCTGGCCTTCCGCATCCTCACGGACGATACGGGCGTAGCGGGGGTCATGTGCCTGCGGACGGACAGCCGGGAATGGCTGCTGATTCATTGCGCCCACGTGGTTCTTTGCACCGGCGGCCCGGCGATGATCTACCGTAACAGCGTCTATCCGGTGAGCCAGTTCGGCATGAGCGGCATGGCCTTTGAGGCCGGGGCCGAGGGCGCGAACCTGGACTGCTGGCAGTACGGGCTGGCGTCGGTGAAGTTCCGCTGGAACGTGTCCGGCAGCTACCAGCAGGCGCTGCCCCGGTATGTGTCGGTGGACGAGCAGGGCGTGGAGCGGGAGTTCCTGGCCGATGCCCTTGGCCCGGTGGAGGCCATGAACCGCACCTTCCTCAAGGGCTACCAGTGGCCCTTCGATCCCCGGAAGGCGGAGGGCTCCTCCCGGGTGGACATCCTCGTCAAGGCCGAGGAGGACCGTGGCCGCCGGGTGTACATGGACTTCATGCACAATCCCGCGGGCTACGACCTGGCCCTTGTGTCGGATGAGGCGAGGGACTATCTCATCAACTGCGGCGCGGACAAGGCGCTGCCCATCCAGCGGCTGCGGGCCATCAACGCCCCGGCCATCGAGCTGTACCGCAGCCATCGCATCGACCTGGAGCGGGAGATGCTGGAGGTTCGTGTCTGCGCCCAGCACCACAACGGCGGCCTGGCGGTGGATGCGTCCTGGCAGACCTGCGTGCCCGGGCTGTACGCCTGCGGCGAGGCGGCCGGCACCTTCGGCCGCTACCGGCCCGGCGGCACCGCGCTGAACAGCACGCAGGTGGGCTCCATGCGGGCGGCGGAGCATATCGTCCGCCGCAGCCGCCGCCAGCCCTCCGGGGCCGCGCAGGCGGAGCTTCCCCTGCTGCCTGCGGGGGACGCGGCGCAGGCCATGCTGCATCTGCAATCGGACATGACCCGCCATGCGGCCTTCCAGCGGGACAGGGAGGGCATCACGGCCATGCTGGCGGACATCGACCGGCGCATGGCGGACACGGTGCCCGCCGACGCTTCGGATCCGCAGCTGATCCTGCGCATCCGCCTGCGGGACATGATGCTGACCCAGCGGCAGGTGCTCAGCGCCATGCTGGCCAGCCTTGAGGATGACACGGATCAGGGCGTGCTGATCACCCGGGACGGCGTGAGCCGCCGCCTGGAGGCCCGCCCCCTGCCCGAGCGCGATTTGTGGTTCGAGCGGGTGTGGCAGAAGTACCGCGACGAGGCTGAGCAGGCCTCCAGCACCATGTCAGGAGCGTGACGCAAGCATGAGCAGACCCAGGGTTCTGCTGATTTCCATTGGCTTTTATGGACAGAAGTATCTGTCGGAAATGACGGAGCACGACACGGGCGCGGACATCGCGGGCATTGTGGAGCCCGCGCCGGACGTGCGGGAGCGCTTCCCGGTCATTGACCAGCTGGAGATTCCCGTATACCCCGGCGTGGAGGATTTCTACCGGGAGCAAAGCGCTGACCTGGCGGTGATCTCCGCGCCCATTCACCTGCATGCCGAGCTGACCATCGCCTGCATGCGCCACGGCAGCCACGTGCTGTGCGAGAAGCCCCTGTGCCTGACGCGGGAGGACGCGCTGCGCATGGACGCCTGCTCGAAGGAGACGGGCCGGTTCCTGGCCATCGGGTATCAGCTGAACTATCAGCAGGACGTGCTGGCGCTGAAGCGGGACATCCTGGCCGGGCGCTTCGGCGCGCCCAAGCGGATTCGCGTGGTGCACGCCATGCGCCGGGGCGCGGCCTACTATGCCCGCAACAACTGGGCCGGGCGCATCAGCGTGAACGGCCGCGAGGTGTTCGACAACCCCTTCACCAACGCCTGCGCCCACAATTTCCAGCTGGTGTGCTTCCTGCTGGGGCCGGACATGGCCTCCGCCTGCGGGATCAAGGGCGTGGACGCGGAGCTGTACCGGGGCAACCCCCGCCTGGAGAACCTGGACATTGCCTTCCTGCGCTTCCACACGGACGTGGGCGCGTCGGTCCTGTATTCCACCGCCCATCCCCTGCGCACCAAGGCCCTGGGGCCCATTGGCGTGATGGAATTCGAGCATGCCGCAGTGACCTGGCAGCCCGGGCAGCGCTACCTTGCCCGTCTGGAGGACGGAACCTGCATCGACTACGGGCAGCTTCCCCCCACCAACCCCATGCAGAAGCTCTACGACGCGATCGCCTGCGTCCGGGAGGGCGGAAGCCCGGTGTGCACCGTGGCGGCGGAGCTGTCCCACATTGACGCGGTGCGCATGACGCAATCGCAGCCCATCACGGATGTGGATCCTGCCCACGTGGAGGTCGTCACGGAGGGCGGGGACACCTTCTGGTGCGTGCGGAGCCTGGAGGACACGCTGCTGCGCGCCTCCGAGGCCTGGGCGCTGCCCCGGGAGCTGGGCCTGACCCTGTAAGGGCCGCGGCCTGATGAACACGGTTATTGGCAGCTGCGGCTGCTGATAAAATTAAAGAAGGGAGACTTACACCATGAAAAAGACTCTGGCCCTGCTCCTGTCCCTGGCGCTGCTGGCGACCATGTTCGCCGTACCTGCCCTGGCCGAGAGCAACGACAAGCCCTACGCGGGCACCAAGCTGACCTGGTGGGTTGAGCTGAACAGCAACCTGACCGGCGTGACCGACAACCTGGCCAACACCAAGTGGTATCAGGCCGTGTACGACGCCACCGGCATCGAGATCGAGTTCCTGCATCCCGCCGCTGGCAATGCCGCCGCCGAATTTGCCACCATGCTGACCGGCGAGCTGCCCGACATCATGGAATACTCCTGGACCAACTACAACGGCGGCGCCTCCGCGGCCATCGCCGATGACGTGGTCATCGCCCTGGACGAGTACATGGCTGCCGGCCAGACCCCCTATCTGTCCGCCGTGCTGGCTGACAACGGCGAAATCGACCGCTCCATCCGTACCGCCGACGGCCAGTACTACTGCTTCCCCTGCCTGCGCGGCACCACCTACGAGAACAACAACTGCCTGTTCACCTCCGGCTTCTATATGCGCGGCGACATCCTCAAGGAGCTGGGCCTGGACATCCCCGAGACCATCGAGGAGTGGGACACCGTGCTGCGCGCCGTGAAGGCCGCCTATCCGGACATGATCCCCTTCGGCACCCGTACCGAGTGGATGAACCAGATCTTCTGCCCCGGCTTTGACAACTGGAACGACTACTATGTCGAGGACGGCGTGGTGAAGAACGGCCTGGTGGAGGACGCTCACTATGAGTACCTCAAGACCATGGCTGGCTGGTACGCCGACGGCCTGATCGACCCCGACTACCTGACCCACACCAAGGCCGGCGACGTGCGCGGCCTGATGGCTGAGGGCAACGTGTTCGCCACCTACGACGCCTGCGGCGGCGGCGCTTCCGCCATCATCCCCGCCCTGCTGTCCTCCGGCAAGATCGCCGATGAGTCCGACATCGTCACCACCGTGCCCGTAACCTCCGTCAAGGGCCAGAACGCCAAGTTCTCCAAGATGAACGGCCTGTACGACGCCTCCACCGCCTCCGCCGCCATCACCACCGACTGCGACAATGTCGAGGCCGCCCTGTGGCTGCTGGACTGGTTCTACTCCGACGAGGCCCGCATGATCAACTGCTTCGGCATCGAGGGTGAGAGCTACAACATGGTGGACGGCTATCCCACCTTCACCGACGTGATCCTGCACAACGAGACCCTGACCGTCGCCCAGTCCCTGGCCAACTACTGCCGCGCCCAGCTCAGCGGCCCCGCCATCCAGGATGTGCGCGTCAACGAGCAGTATTACAGCTACACCGCCCAGGTGACCGGCATGAGCATCTGGACCAGGACCGATTACGGCATGTACATGTTCCCCGCGGGCGCTGCCGTGGCTACCGCCGATGCTGACGACTTCGCCACCATCACCAGCAACGTCAAGACCTATCGCGAGGAAATGGAAGCCAAGTGGATCACCGGCCAGGCCGAGCTGACCGATGAAGCCTGGGCCGCCTATGTGGCGCAGATGGAAGCCTACGGCATGAGTCGCGCCATCGGCTACAAGCAGGCTGCCTACGACGCCTTCATGGGCAACTGATTTCCCACCTGTCAGCGGCCCGCCCCGCGTCATTGCGCGGGGCGGGCCCATCCCCTTTGCCGCGCCCGGGTGAGCGCTGCCGCGGACAGCGTTTACCCGAGCACAGCCATCAATACAGAAAGGATGACCCCTCATGAACGCATGCAAGCTGCTCGAGCGCATCAACCTGGATTATCCCGGCCTTGAGCAGGCCAAAGCCCTGGCGCAGAACGGTCAGGCGGACGCTGCCGCCGACGAGGTGATCCGCCATTTCCGCACCCGCACCGCCCCCCGCTACCTCTTCACCATCGACGACCTGCGCCAGCTGAAGGATGACAGGATCCTTCAGGACGCCCAGGATGTGCTGGACCACACCATCTACAGCTATCACTTTGACGGGGAGATCGACTGGCACTTCAACCCCACCGACGATCCCTCCTTCAACACCGCCCATGACAACGAGTGGAGCTGGTCGCTGTACCGCTTCATCTTCTGGCAGCCCCTGGCCCGGGCCTATGCCCTGACCGGCGACGAGCGCTATCCCGCCGAGGCCGCCAGCGAGCTCAGGGGCTTCCTGGCCGCCTGGCCCCTGGAGGACCTGCTCCGGGACGAGGATGCCTATATCAAGGCCCACCAGTATCCCAGCTATCCCTGGCGGCACATCGAGACCGCCATGCGCCTGTACACCGCCTTCATCCCCTGCCTGACGGCCTTCCGCGAGAGCGCTGCCTTCGACAGGGACGTGTGGGCCATGTACCTGGACGCGGTGTGCGACCATGCCAACTACCTGGTCACCCACTACACCAACCATGAGAAGTCCAGCAACTGGCTCACCATGGAGACCAGCGCGCTCCTGCAGGCGGGCATCATGTTCCCCGAGCTGAAGGACGCCCCCGTCTGGTTCCGCCACGGCTATCAGCGCGTGATGCACGAGATGCGCTATTCCTTCGACAACGACGGCGTGCACATGGAGCGCACCACCATCTATCACATGGTGGCGGCCATCGCCTACATGCAGGCCACCCGCCTGTGCGAATTGAACGGCATTCCCGTCCCGCCCTATGCCCGTGACACCATCACCCGGGCCTGCGAGTTCATCGAGCGGCAGATCAAGCCCGACTTCTCCAACCCCATGATCGGCGACGCAGACAGGGACGATCTGCTCTCCCGGCGCAGCGACCCCTCCGTGTACGAGGGCATGAACCTGTCCATGGATCCCTTTGACCTGAACGAAATGCGCGCCTGGTTCCGCCAGATGTACGAGTGGACGGGCCGGGAGGACTTCCTGTACTTCGCCACGGGGCGCAGGGAGGGCCATGCGCCCCAGGAGCGCAACTTCTCCATGAAGGAAGCGGGCATCCACATCATGCGCACCGGCTGGGGGCCGGAGGACAGCTACATGCACATCCACGGCGTGCAGCTGGAGCGGGGCGAAAAGAGCACCCACTCCCACAACGACACCGGCCATTTCGAGCTGCACATCGCCGGGGAGGACATTCTCCTGGACGGCGGCCGCTACATCTACAACCAGTCCATCTGGCGGAACTGGCGGCATTACTTCACCTCCGCCCTGGCCCACAACACCCTCTACCTGGACGACCTGACCATGGGCGCTGTGCCCGGGGTCAGCCGGGTGCGCGGGGTGCGGCTGTTCCTCCACCGCTTTGAGGAAAACGGGCAGTACGCCGTCATCGACGTGAGCCACAACGGCTACGTTTTCACCGACGATCCCGTCTACCACCGCCGCCGGGCCATCCGCCTGGAGGAGGACGTGTATGTCCTGGACGACTGCGTGACCGGCCTGGGCCTTGCGGAGCACGACTTCCGGCTGATGTTCAACTTCGCCCCGGGCCGCATGGCCCCGGACGGGCACGACTGGGTCTACACCACGCCCAAGGGGCGCGGCTACCGCTTCGCCCATGCCTGCGACAGGCCCATGGAGGCCGTGCTGCTGGAGGGCAGCGAGGAGCCCATCGGCGGCTGGGTCAGCTACGGCTACAGCCTGCGGGTGCCTGCGCCCCAGCTGTCCCTTAGCTGCAAGGGCCCGGCGCCCTTGCGCAATGTGACGGTCATTGCGCCGCAGGGCTATACCGTATCCTGCCATGTCAGCCAGGAGAAGGCTGAGATCACCCTGGGCGGCGTCAAGGATATTCGCCTGACCATCGAGGGCGACGCCATCACCCGGGCATAACCCATGATCCGACATCATTGAATATAGGAGGCTGATTTACGATGATTCAGTTTGGACTTTGCGGCGGGCTGGACAAGCTTCATGAGGCCAAGGCAGCCGGGTTTGCTTATCTGGAGCCGCCGGTCAGCGGCGTGGCTGCTCTTTCCGATGAGGACTTTGCCTCGAAGCTGCACGAGGCCCGCGAGGCGGGCATGCCCACGCCGGCCTTCAACCTGCTCTTCCCCAAGACCCTGCAGCTGCTCTCCCCGGATGTGACCGACGAAGCCATCGCCGCCTATCTGGAGCCTGCCATGGCCCGGGTGGAGGCGTTGGGCGGCAGGGTAGCCGTCTTTGGCAGCGGCAGGAGCCGCAACATGCCCGAGGGCATGACCTTTGACGCAGCCTTCCGCCGCCTGGTGGAGGTGACCCGGCTGACGGGCGAGATCGCCGGGAAGCATGGCGTGACCATCGTCATTGAGCCGCTGAACCGGGGCGAGAGCAACATGATCAACTCCGTGGCGGAGGGCGCGTGCCTGGCCGCGGCGGTGAACCATCCCAGCGTGAAGGTGCTGGCGGACTACTATCACATGGCGGTGGAGGGCGAGCCCATCAGCGACATTGTGCGGCTGGGCGGCATCACCCACGCGCACATCGCCACCAAGGAGGGCCGCCGCTATCCCACGGTGATGGAGGCGGGCTTCGGGCAGTTCTTCCAGGCGCTGAAGGCCACGGGCTATGAGGGTCTGGTCAGCGTGGAGGGCAAGACGGACGACATGGCTGCGGACGGCCCCGTCGCCCTGCGTCTGCTGGAGAAGCTGCTGAAGGAGGCGTGAGCATGGAACAGGTGCGTTATGGTCTGATCGGCTACGGGAAAATCGGCAGCCAGCACGTGAGCAAGATTCTGGACGGCAAGGTGCCGCCGCTGAAGCTGTGCGCCATTGCGGACACGGATCCCGCCCGCCTGGAGGCTGCCCGGGCGCTGCTGGGCGAGAGCGTGAAGTATTATGGCAGCGCCGAGGCGCTCATCAACTCCGGCGAGGTGGACGCGGTGCATATCTGCACGCCCCACTACGACCATCCCACCATCGCCATCATGGCGCTGAACAAGGGGCTCCACACCCTGGTGGAGAAGCCCGCCGGCGTATACACCAGGCAGGTGCGGGAAATGAACGCCGTGGCCGACGCGCATCCGGACCTGAAGTTCGCCATGGACTTCAACCAGCGCACCGACCCGGTGTACATCAAGACCCGCGAGCTGGTGCAAAGCGGCGCCCTTGGCAGGATCCGCCACACCCACTGGCTCATCACCAACTGGTACCGCTCCCAGAGCTACTACGACCAGGGCGGCTGGCGGGCCACCTGGAAGGGCGAGGGCGGCGGCGTGCTGCTGAACCAGAACCCCCACAACCTGGATATGTGGCAGTGGATCTGCGGCATGCCCTGCCGGGTACGCAGCCAGGTCTACTACGGCAAGCACCGCCGCATTGAGGTGGAGGACGACGTGGTGGCCATCGTGGAATACCCGGACGGGGCTATGGGCACCTACATCACCACGGTCATCGACGCGCCCGGCACCAACCGCCTGGAGATCGACGGCGAATGCGGCCGCCTGGTGGTGGAGGACGGGAAGATCCGCTTCAACCGCCTGCTGACCCCCGAGCCGGAATTCAACGCCACCTGGACCAAGGGCCTGGGCAAGCCGAAGATGGAAACCATTGAGGTGCCGGTGGAGGGCGAGTACACCTCCCACCCGGGCATCATGACCAACTTCTGCGAGGCGATCCTGCACGGCACGCCCCTGTTCGCCAGGGGCCAGGAGGGCATCAACGGCCTGATGCTGTCCAACGCCATCCATCTGTCGGACTGGCTGGGCGGCGGCTGGGTGGACGTGCCCGTGGACGAGGAGCTGTTCTACCGCAAGCTGTGCGAGAAGTGCGGCGTGGAGCAGCTGTGAGCGTCCCTCTCCCTGATGACTGATTTTCCCCTTTTCGGGCCGCAAAGGAGTCGCAGCATATGAGTACGGTCAAAGCGCAGCCACAGGTGATCAACCAACCGAAAAGGTCCCTCGGCGACAGGGTCAGGCGGGATCTGCGCAAGAACGGGCGGTTGTATCTGTTATTTCTCCCGATCCTGATTTATTTCCTGATCTTCAAGTACGCGCCCATGTTCGGCCTGTCCATCGCCTTTATGGACTACAAGCCGCGCAAGGGCTTCTTCGGCAGCAGCTGGGTGGGGCTGAAGCACTTCCGGAATTTCTTCTCCGACCCCTACTTCTTCCGCCTGCTGAAAAACACCCTGACCATCAGCCTGTCCACGCTGGTGTTCTCCTTCCCCTCGGCCATCCTGCTGGCCCTGCTCATCAACGAGCTGCGCTCCCGCAAGCTCTCCCGCGTGGTGCAGACCGTTTCCTACCTGCCCCACTTCATCTCCACCGTGGTCATCTGCGGCATCATCCGCGACCTGACCAGCCGCACCGGCGGCATCACCATGATCCTGGCCGCCTTCGGCATGGAGCCGACCAACCTGCTGTATGAGCCAAGCTACTTTGTGCCCATCTACGTCCTGTCGGACATCTGGCAGACCGTGGGCTGGAACTCCATCGTCTACCTGTCCGCGCTGACGGCCATCGACCAGGAGCTGTACGAGGCCGCCAAGGTGGACGGCGCCAACAAGTGGAACCAGATCATCCACATCACCATTCCCAGCCTGATTCCCACCATCATCATCATGTTCATCCTCAAGGTTGGCAAGATGTTCGACGTGGGCTACGAAAAGATCATGCTGCTCTACACGCCCCTGACCTACGACACGGCGGACGTCATCAACACCTACGTCTACCGCAGGGGCCTGGAGCAGTCCCAGTACAGCTACTCGGCAGCCGTGGGCTTCTTCAACTCGGTGGTGTGCTTCCTGCTGGTGTTTATCACCAACACCATCACCCGCAAGAGCAACGGCAACAGCCTGTGGTGAGAGGAGGCGCTGGCAATGAGTGAAAATACCGGCATTCAGTCCGGGCGCAGGAACAGGATCAAGATTCCCCTGGGCGAGCGCATCTTCTACATCGCCGACAGCGTGCTGATGATCGTGCTGTGCGTGATCATCCTGGTGCCGCTTCTGCATGTGGTGATGGGCTCCCTGTCCGACGGCCAGCAGTACATGACCCATTCCGGCCTGCTGCTCTGGCCCCTGGACGCCAACCTGGACTCCTACGCCGCGGTCATCAAGAACCAGAACATCTGGACCGGTTACCGCAACACGCTGTTCATCGTGGGGGTGGGCACGGTGCTGAACGTGCTGTTCAGCGTTGTGGCAGCCTATGTGCTCTCCCGCAAGGAGTACATGCTCAAGCGCTTCTTCAACCTGCTGGTGGTGTTCAGCATGTACTTCAACGGCGGCATGATCCCCACCTTCCTGGTGGTGCAGGGCGTGGGGCTGTACAACTCCATCTGGTCGGTGATTATCCCGGGGCTGATCAACGTGTTCAACCTGGTCATCATCCGCACGGCCATGCTGGGCGTGCCGGACTCCCTGGTGGAATCGGCGGAGCTGGACGGCGCGGGACACCTGACCATCCTCTTCCGCATCATCACCCCGCTGATCAAGTCCACCATCGCGGTCATCTGCCTGTACTACGCCGTGGCCCACTGGAACAGCTGGTTCAGCGCGGCGCTGTACCTGAAGAAGCGCGAGATGTACCCCCTGCAGCTGATCCTGCGGGAGATCATCATCCAGAACGACCTGTCCGCCACCTCCTCCGGCGACGAGGCCTTCTACATGAGCGAGACCATCCAGTTCGCCACCATCGTGGTGGCCACCCTGCCGATCCTGTGCGTGTATCCCTTCATCCAGAAGTACTTCGTCAAGGGCGTGATGGTCGGCGCGGTGAAGGGCTGATGTTCATTCCAAACACAAGGAGGTACCCATAGCCATGCGAGTGACCTATGAAACGATGAAGGGCGAGTTCCTGCGGGTGCTGAACAAGTACGGCATCACCGGCGAGCGGGCGGAGCTGTCCGCCACGCTGTTCGTCAACGCCAGCCGCGACGGCATCTACACCCACGGGCTGAACCGCTTCCCCAAGTTTATCAAGAGCATCGAGAACGGCTCCGTGGACGTAAGCGCCGAGGCGGAGCTGGTGGAAGCCCTGGGCGTTCTGGAGCGGTGGGACGGCCACCGGGGCTGCGGCAACCTCAACGCCCACCGCTGCATGCAGCGGGCCATCGAGCTGGCCCACCGCCAGAACATCGGCGTGGTGGCCCTGCGCAACACCAACCACTGGATGCGCCCGGGCAACTACGGCCTGATGGCGGTGGAGGAGGGTTGCATCGGCATCCTGTGGACCAACACCACCCCCAACATGCCCCCCTGGGGCGGCCGGGACGCCCGCCTGGGCAACAACCCCGTGGTGGTGGCCATCCCCAATGGCGACGACGCCCCCGTGCTGCTGGACGTGGCCATGTCCATGTTCTCCTACGGCAAGCTGGAGAGCTACGCCCGCCAGGGCCGTGAGCTGCCCGTGGACGGCGGCCTGAACAAGGAGCAGCACCTGACCCGCAACGCCGCCGAGGTGCTGGAAACCCACCAGTGCCTGCCCATCGGCTACTGGAAGGGCAGCGGCCTGTCGCTGGCGCTGGATCTGGTGGCCTCCGCCCTGAGCGGCGGGCGCACCACCCGCCAGGTGGGCGAGCTGCCCACGGAGACGGAGCTGAGCCAGGTGTTCATCGCCATCGACGTGGCGCACATGCCCGACGGCGAGGCCTTCGCCCAGCGGCTGAAGGACACCCTCCGCGATATGCAGACCTCCACCCCCGTGGATCCCGCCCGGCCCGTGTACTATCCCGGGCAGAACATGATGCGCACCCGCCTGGACAACATGCAAAACGGCATCCCCGTGGAGGAGAGCGTATGGGAAGGAGTCCTGAAGCTGTGAAGACCACCTGGATTCCCGGGGTGGTGTCCGCCACGTTCCGGAGCCTGCCTGCGGGCGAGGTGATCCGCCTGGCCGCGGAGAACCGCCTGGAGGCCGTGGAGTGGTCGGAGAACGCCCACGTGATGCCCGGCGACCCGGAGGGCGCGGCCCGGCTCCGCCATGACACCGAGGCTGCCGGCCTTGCCGTGGCAGCCTACGGCTCCTACTACCGCCTCGGCGAGTATGACGATCCGGAGGAGACCTTCCGCCGGAGCCTGGTATCCGCCGTGGCCCTGGGCGCGCCCACCCTCCGCGTTTGGGCCGGGGTGAAGCCCTCCGCCGAGGCGGACGAGGCCTACCGCGCCCGCCTGGCCCGGGAAGCCGCCCGCATTGCGGACATGGCATCGCAGGAGGGCGTGAAGGTCGCCTTTGAGTGGCACAAGAACACCCTGACCGACACCAACGCATCCGCCCTGCGCCTGCTGGCGGACGCCAACAGCCCGAACCTGTACTGCCTGTGGCAGCCCACGGTGGCCCTGTCCCCGGCGGAGCGGGTGGAGGGCATCCGGCTGCTGGGGGACAGGCTGGTGAATTACCACGTCTACTCCTGGCCCGACGGCAAGCGCGGGCCCCTCAACGCCGCCGAATGGAAGCTGTACCTGGATGCAGCGGTGTGCGGCGGCAGCCACTTTGCGCTGATGGAATTTGTGCGCGGCGACACGCCGGAGCAATTCGCCGAGGACGCCGCGCGGCTGATCGACCTGATGCATAACGGAGGTTATTATGGCTGATTTGTATGTGAAGTCCCTGGATCTGATCAACCCCTTCGTGGTGGCCTCCAGCCCCGCCACCCAGGGCGCGAAGAACGTGCTCAAGAGCGCGCGGATGCGCCCCGGCGCGCTGGTCATGCGCAACTTCGGCCACGGCTCCGGCGGCGGCGGCTACTTTGGCCCCGGCGCGAATGCCGCCTATGCCGGACAGGCCTGCTACCACAGCCATGCCGTGGGCCGTCAGATTCCCGACAAGGTGTCCACCCTGGAGCAGTACTGTGAGGAGGTTCGCGCGGCCCGCAAGGCGCTGGATTCCGACATCAAGCTGTGGGTGTCCATCGGGCATTACAGCGACATCGTCAAGGGCGGCGACTGGGAGAGGAACTGGATCAACCAGGCCCGTGAGCTGAAGCTGGCCGGTGCGGACGCCTTCGAGCTGCACTTCAACACCCCCGGCGTGGCCGTGGCCAAGGACCGCACCTTCGACTACTACGGCCTGGTGCGCCACTGCACCAGCATGATCAAGCAGGCCGCGGGCGACACGAAGGTCATGGTCAAGCTGGCGGTGGAGAGCTGCGACGTGCTGACCTCCATGCGCATCGCCCAGGCCGCCGGCGCCGACGCCGTGGGCCCCACCGCCCGGTGGAAGGCCTTCTGCATGGATCTGGACTGGCGGCGCACCCAGCCCCGTCCCGGCGCGGGCTACGGCGGCACCCAGTCCACGCCCATCGTCTGCTACGCCGTGGCGGAGGGCCGCAACAACGGCATCACCCTGCCCATGTACGCCGGCGGCGGCGTGTTCTCCTACGACCAGGCGGCCCGGCTGATTATGGCGGGCAGCGACTGCGTGCAGCTGGGCGCGCTGGCCTGCTCCGGCGGCACCATGGCCTGCAAGCGGCTGATCGAGGACTTTTCCCGCTGGATGGACAAGGCTGGCTATCCCGACATGGACAGCCTCCGGGGTGACGCCCTTCAGCTGTTCAACATGCCCGCCGACTTCGCCAAGGCCCGTCAGAACGCCCTGGGCGACGCCTACCAGTACGCCCAGCCCGATCCGGCCAAGTGCGTGGGCTGCGGCCGCTGCCAGGACGTGTGCTGGCACGAGGGCATTGAGCTGCGGGACCGCAAGGCCTACAAGACCGCCAACTGCATCGGCTGCGGCTACTGCTTCCAGGTCTGCCCCACGGGCGCGCTGCACGTGGAGGCCGGTGACATCCTGGCCAAGCCCTTCCAGCAGGAATAACATCTTCTGAAACTGACCCATCCCATCACCAAGCCTCCGCGCGGATGATCCGTGCGGAGGCTTCTGCATGTCGTATCATTTGCTGCGGCACGGCATGCCGTCTGCGGACGAGGCATAGCTGCCTTGCTGGCACGGGACGGCTGTGCAGGGAGATTGCGCGTCACAGGAATCAGCAGTTCCCGTCGGTCTTTCCCCGAAGCCTGCCGTCTGCCGGATACGGCACACCCGGCGGAGGGCTTCCACCGGCATGACCCGCGGCTGATCGGGCAGCCCGAAGCCTCCCCGCAGCCCGGCCTCGGGGAGGCTTTTGCTGCCGGAGCGGGGCGTTGGCCGTCCTTCATGCCCGCATATCGTCCAGCATCCTTGCCCTTTGACAGGCCAGGGCCAGAAACTGCTGGATAGTCAGCTGCCCGTAGTCCCAGTTCATCGGCTCCAGCGTCGTTGCGCCCTGATAGCCCGTCCGGGCCAGGCGGCGCATAACCTCCGCCCAGTCCACGTCCCCGTCGAAGGGCAGCCGGTGCTGCTTGCGCGCGCCGCCATTGTCGTGCAGGTGCAGCGCCATCAGCCGCCCGCCATACCGGGCCAGCAGATCCTGCCCGGCGGCGTAGTTGGAATGATGGCAGCTGTCGTAGCAAAAGCCGACATACGGGGAGGGGAAGGTCTCCAGCGCCAGGGAAAGGTTGCGCAGGTTCCGCAGGTTTTCAAAGGCCAGCCGAACCTCTCGTTCCTCCGCCAGCGCCACCAGTCTCCGCAGCCGCTCCAGGCCAACAGTCTGGATGGGATGCCCGTCGTCGGGCAGGTGAATAACCATGGCAGGAATACCGTACGTCGCACAGTCCTCCACGCATTGTGCGTACTGCGCGCAGACCGCCTCGCCCTGCTGGGTGTCCAGGGACAGGTCGTTCTGCAGATGCACCGGAGCGTGGATGTTCTCGACGGTCAGCCCGGCGCTTCTGGCATACTGCGCATCCTGCCGGTAGCCCTCGCCCCTGCCAAAGCGGTCGCTCCACCAGAGCATCACACAGTCAAAGCCTGCCTCCCGGATCAGCCGGTACCGCTCCGGGAAGGGCACGTCATACCCCTCGCCATAGCCAAAGCAGTCATAGATGCCCGTCATGCAGCCCCTCCTTCATCGTCCCCGGCACAGCAGGCGCTCATTACACGATCCCCTTCTCCAGCAGCACGGGGCGGTTCAGGCTCTTCGGCCGCAGCAGCCTGGCTTCCTTCCCTTTCTTTCGGGACAGCTCGCCATGCAGCCACAGCCGGAGCCGCTGCATATGGCAGCGCAGCGGAACCCGCATCACCGGTCCCATGCCGCGCATGCGCCAGCCCAGCATGAGCAGCAGCGCATTGATTCCGCCCATCAGTGCAAAGCTGATGAACACACCCACCGCCTCGCCTGTGGACGAAACCTCCAGCTTGCCCATAGGCGTCAGGAGCATACAAATCAGGCAGGATACAAGCATCACCCCACCGACGCTCACCAGGACCCAGCCCGCCACTCGCCGTATTCCCATGATCACCCTGCGCATACGTGCCGCCTCCCCTGCAACCGGTATAGGAACAGTATACAATGCTCCCTGCGCCCGCGCAAGCCGGAATTCTCCCCTCGCGCCTGCGTCCGTGGCCGGGCAGCATTGGCATGCCAAGCAGGGTGGCCGCAGACATGGAAAAGGCCCATGCTCCTGTGGAACATGGGCCCTGACGGGCTGCGGATAACGGCGCTTACCAGTGCATCTCGGGCAGAAGCTCCTTCTGCCGCTCGCACATTTCATTGATCAGCGCAACGCAGTTGTTGTAGTTGGACACGGTGGGATCCAGCAGCATGGCCTGCAGCAGCTTGTTGCGCGACTTCTCCTGGTACGCCTCCAGCACCAGCTGATGGATCGTCCCCTGCACGGAGATCATGGACGCCACGGCCGCGGGCAGCGCGGGCTGCGCAATGGGGTGGATACCGCTGCCGTCCACCATGGCGGGCAGCTCGATCACCATATCCTGCGGCAGGTTCGGCGCATAGCCCTTGTTGGGCACGTTCACCGCGCCGATGTGGGTGGGCTTGTCAAAGGCGATGGCCTCGGCAATCGGAATGCCGTATTCATGGGAGCGCTCCAGCTTGCCGCTGCCAAGGCTGAAGCTGTTCTCGTACTCCGCCTGCTCGTCCCTGTCGGAATACAGGGGGCGGGAGGTGGGATTCCCGGCGAAGCTGTAGACGAATTCCGGCACGGTGCCGCCATGCCAGGGATCGTTGCGCACGGGGTCATGGAAGTACTGAATCTGCGAGCTGGCCAGCATCTGGTCGCTCCAGGCGATGTACTCGCCGATATGGTTGCTGCCCGGATACGGATACAGGCCGTAGGTGCGGAACATCAGCCGGCTCAGGCCAATATCGTCCCAGTGCGCCAGCAGGTCGATTTTGCTCTCCTTTTCCCGCAGCATCGGGTAGAGATCCTCGCCGGTTTTCCGGTGACGGATGCGGGTGAACCAGCCAAAGTGGTTCAGACCCACCACGTCGGTATCCAGGTCCTCCAGGGGAATCTGCAGGATCTCGGACAGCTGATCCCGGCCCATGCCCTCGCCGTGGCAGAGGCCCACCACCTTGATCTTCGACAGCTTGCTGACGCCCTCCACCAGCTTGGCCTCCGGGTTGGTGTAGTTGAGCAGGTAGGCGTTCGGGCAAATCTCCTCCATGGCGTGGGCAATGTCCAGCGTGGGGCCCAGGTTGCGCAGCGTGTGGAACATGCCGCCGGGGCCGCCGTTTTCGCCATACACCTGGCGGAAGCCGTAGCGGCGCGGAATGTGGAAGTCCATGGACCAGTAGTAGTAGCGCTCCACCTCAATGGCGCTGATGACGAAGTCCGCCCCCTCCAGGGCCTTGCGCAGGTTGGTGGTGGCGTTGAGCGTCACGTCCTGCCGGCCCAGCAGGGCAATGGCCTTGCGCGCAAAGGCCTCGGATACGCGCAGCGCATCCTCCCGGATGTCCATCAGGGAAATCTCCAGCTCCGTCTGCCGGAAGGAATCGTTCAGCAGGATGTCCCCCAGGGTCGCAGGGCAGAAGCATACGCTGCCCGCGCCAATCATGGTAAATTTGATCTTCCGCATGGATTACGCACTCCTTTTCCGTCATGCCCCCTGCCGGTGGAAGGCTGCGGCAGCGGGGCTTCGCATTATTTAAACGGGTTTTGTTGCTTGGATCAAGCATAGCATATCCGCCCCTTATTGTCAATCCATTTACAAAAAAACACACAATAACTGTCGATCGCCGCTCCATAATGCAGAAAAATTCTCCTGCGGATGTTGACGGACGAGGCTGTTTCGTATATAATATCCATATTAGATAATCGCCTTAAATAATTCGCTTAATAAAAGGGCGCAGCACGCCCGGAATGGATGATGCAACGATGAAGGATATGAAGCTGGTTTGGCAGGCTGACTTTTCCGGCTCCGGCAGGCCGAGCGACGCGGACTGGGAGTTTGAGCTCGGCGGCGGCGGCTGGGGCAATCAGGAGCTGCAGGAATACACCGATCAGCCCGGCAACGTATGGGTGCAGGACGGCGTTCTGCATTTGTGCGCCCGGATGGAGGAGGACGGGCGCTACACCTCCGCCCGCCTGACCACCAGCGGAAGGCGCTCCTGGCAGTATGGCCGCATCGAGGTGGAGGCCCGGCTCCCCCAGGGCAAGGGCACCTGGCCCGCCATCTGGATGCTGCCCGACAGCTGCCGCCGCCACAAGGAATGGCCGCTGTGCGGAGAAATCGACATCATGGAGCATGTGGGCTGGGACGAGGACACGGTGCATTACAGCCTGCACTCCGAGCTGTACAACCACATGCGCGGCACCCAGAAAACCGCCCGGACGCACGTGCAGGGGGTAGGCGCCGCCTTTCACACCTATGCCATCGACTGGGACGCATCCGGCATCCGCTTCCTGGTGGACGGCGAGGAGCAGGCGGCCTTCCTCAAGGGCGCCAACGGCGACGATACCACCGAGGAGGGCTGGCCCTTCGATCAGCCCTTTTTCCTGATTCTGAACGTCGCCCTGGGCGGCTGGGGCGGGCAGGTCGACAACGGGGCGCTTCCCTGCCAGATGCAGGTGCGCGCGATCCGCGTATTCCAGGAGGACCAGGCATGATACCATACAGATCACCGCTGCCGCGCGCCCCGGGCCCGGCAGCGCAGCATGAAGGAGGGGCGTGGATGGAACCTTGCTATATCGGCATTGACATTGGCGGTACCAAAACGCTTTTGATCGTCCAGCAGGCAGACCGGATCATCTACGAAAAGCGGGTGGACTCTACCTCTGACCTTTCGCACCTGCGCAGCATGGTGCTGGAATGCGTCGCTGCGGCGCAGGGCGCGCCCATCGGCGGGCTGGCCATTGGCGTTCCAGGGCGCGTGGACAGGTTCCACGGGCGCGTGATTGACGCGCCTGCGCTGATGTGGAACGAGCTCAGCCTGCAGGACGAGCTGTTCAGCGGCTTTGATTTTCCCTGCACCGTGGAGAACGACGCCCGCATGGCGCTCTACGGCGAGTGCAGCACGGGCGCGCTGAAGGACAGCCAGAACGTGGTGTTCATCGCCATCGGCACCGGGCTTGGCAGCGCCATCATGATGGGCGGCCAGCTGCTGGACGGGGCTGGCTTCAGCGCGGGGGAAATCGGCTATTGCGTGTTCGACCCCATGGACGCCGCCCTGTGCCGCAACCGGGAAACCGAGTACGGCGCGCTGGAGCGCAGCGTCTCCGGCTCCGCCCTGACGGAGGCCGCCCGCCTTCTGGGCATCACGGCCAGCGAGATGCTCAGCTCTCCCCAGCCCGATGCGCAGGCGCAGACCCGCCGCTTTCTGGACAAGCTGTCGGTGACCATTGCCAATCTCGTGTGTATCCTCAACCCTGAGTATGTCGTGCTGGGCGGCGGGGTGTCCGAGTCCCTGGAGGAGCATCTGGACTATATCCGCAGCCGCGTTGCCCAGCTGACCCCCATGCACGTGGAGATTCTTCTCTCCCAGTTCCGCAACCGGGCGGGCGCGCTGGGCGCGTGCTACCGCGCCAGGATGCTGGCCGGCTCCACCGCCCGGGAAGGGAAGCAGGCATGAAAACGGAGCTGCACGATTATTTCCTTTTCCCAAAGGCGGTGCCTGCCGGTCAGCCCTCCGTGCTGCAGGTGCTTCCCCGGGGCGGGCATGCTCGCCTGACGGGAACGGTGCGTGTGCGCATCTGCCCCAGCGAGCAGCACGACCTGCTCCGTCAATGCCCGGGAGAGGTGACCGTCTCCGCCCGGGATGACGGCTCCCTGGCCTTCAGCTGGACCTTCGCCGGTGAGCAGGAGCATTTTCTGCGCTTTTTCCGCCCAAGCGAAAGGGGCTGGGAGCAGGAGCCCTTTCTGCAGCTTTCGGTCTATTCGCTTCAGGAGGATCTGTACGGGCTGATTCCCCTGCGGGGCGACCTGCACGTGCACACCTGCCGCTCCGACGGGCGCGAGGACGAGGCCTTCGTCCTGGCCAACTACCGCCGGGCAGGCTTTGATTTCATGGCTGTGACCGACCATCTGCGCTATGCGCCCTCGCTGGAGGCCATGCGCCAGGCGAAACGGCTGCGCACCGGCCTGGCCGTTTACCCCGGCGAGGAGGTGCATCCCCTGGGGCTGCATCCCGAATACGGGGACTGGAACATCATCGACCAGCACATTGTGCATGTGGGCGGCAGCCGGTCCGTCAACGACGAGCTCCGGGCTGACGCGGCGGCCTTCGAGGCGGCCCTGACCCCGCTGCTGCCTCTCGCGCCCCGGGGCGTCAACGCCCGCACCTACGCCGCCGCCGTGCTGGCAGCGCGGAGCATCCGCGCCTGCGGGGGGCTGGCCATTCTGGCGCACCCCATGTGGCTGGAGGAGGACGGCGCCTTCAACGTGGAGCCCGCCCTGGCCCGGGCGCTGCTCCTCAGCGGCGAGTTTGACGCCTTTGAGCTGACCGGCGGCATGACCGTGCGGGAAAACAACCTCCAGCAGGCGTTCTTCGCCTCGCTGCGGGAGGAGGGGCTGCGCCTGCCCATCGTGGGCTCCAGCGATTCCCACGGCACCACCAACGCGGTCTATTTCGAGGAATCCTCCACCATCGCCTTCGCCCGGGACGCCTCCTGGCCCTCGGTCAGGGAAGCCATCCTGGCCCACCGCTGCGTCGCCGTGGAGCGCTATCACGGCGAGAAGCCCCGGGCCCAGGGCGCTTACCGGCTGGTGAAGTACGCCTGCTTCCTGCTGAATGAATACTTCCCCCAGCACGACGCCCTGTGCCGCATGGAGGGCGACTGGATGCACGCCGATCTGGACGGCGAGCCCGACTGCGCCGGTGTGATCAGCCGCTGCGCCGCCCGGATCCAGGCCTTTCAGGCGCGATGCTTCGGCCGCGCCGCCGCACAGGAAACATAAGCAACAAAAAAGGAGGCCACAACCATGCAATGCACGATTCTGCCCACCTATGAAGCATGCTGCCAGGTGATTGCCGATGAAATGGCCCTGCTGCTCCGGGACAAGCCGGACGCAACGCTGTGCCTGGCCGCCGGGCACAGCTCCCTGGGCGTTTTTGACGCCATGGCCGCCCTGCAGGAATCGGGGCGGGCGGACTTTTCCAGGGTGCGGATCATCGGATTGGACGAATGGTCCGGCAAGGCGAAGGAGGACGACGGCAGCTGCGCGGGCTTTCTGTACCGCAACTGCTTTGACCGTCTGCCCATTCCACAGTCCCACATCCGCCTGTTCAACGGCATGTATGCCGATGCGGCGGAGGAATGCCGCGCCATGGAGGAGGCCATCCGCGAAAACGGCGGCATTGACTACATGCTGCTGGGCATGGGCATGAACGGCCACCTGGCGCTGAACGAGCCGGGCACGCCCTTCGCCCTCGGCGCCCACGAAGCCGTCCTGTCCGAAACCACCAGAGTGGTGGGACAAAAGTACTTTGCTCAGCAGACGAGCCTGAGCGGCGGCATTACCCTGGGTATCCGCAACATCCTGGAGAGCCGACGCATCGTGCTGATCGTCAACGGCGCGCACAAGAAGGACGTCTTTCAGCAGCTGATGGCGAGCCCTGTGAGCGAGGCCTTCCCCGCGTCGGTGCTCAAGGACGCACCCAACGCGCTGATCCTGGCGGAAGCGGTGTGCGGCGGCTAAGGCATGCATGCCGTGTCCCGGGCGATCATCGCCCGCCTCCCGCCCTGCGTTTCCGGGTCAGCGAGCCCTGATGAGCCTCCCTGCGCGGCATGACACCAGCGCTGCACCCGTCCCAACGCGGGAAACGCTCCGACCGTCAGTCCATGCAGAACAGCTCGTTCAGCCAGGTATCCCGGCTGAGCTGGGCCGTACCCAGGATGACCGGGTACTGGCACTCCGCGCTGACGCAGGCCACGCCACTGCCGGTCAGATAGCGCAGGCGCGTGTTGACAGCCTCCGTCAGCATGGCAATGTGGGGCTGCACCCGATCGCCGCCCAGCACGAACAGGTTCAGGTCCAGGATGCACTGCATGTTGCTCAGCGCCAGCGCCAGGTGATCCGCCATGTAGCCGATCATATCCCGCGTTTCCTCATCGGAATGCTCCGGCTGCGGCCAGCGGCGGGACATGGTTTGCTGATCGAGCCTGCGCTCCAGCTCTCCCCGCTCCCCGAAGGAGGAAAAGGCGTGCACATCCGTGTTCAGATAGCCGATCTCCCCGGAGAAGCTGTGGCTCCCCCGGTAGAGCTGCTGATTGAGGATCAGGCCCGCGCCCACGCCCTCATTGAGGGCAATGTAGGCCATGTTGCGGATACCCTCCCGGCGGCGGCAGCTGAATTCGCCCACGGCGGCGGCATTGGTGTCGTTTTCAAAAATTACAGGCAGACGATACCGCTCCTGCAGCCTCGCCTGCGTCTCCTGGAGAGGCAGCGGCCTGCTGATGCCGTAATAGGGCGCATAGCTGATCTCGCTTTTCGTCACGATGGCAGGCAGCGCAATGCCGATGCACTTCACCTCGCCGGGCCTGGTGCGCAGGCATTCATCCAGGATGCCGTACAGCTCCTCCTCCACAAAGCGCGCCATGTTGTCCGAGCAGGGATGGCTGACCGTGCGGACGATCTCCCCGCCCAGCGCCACATAGCCCGCGATGCACTGCCCGCCCCGGTAGGACAGGCACAGGGCCAGATTCTCCCGGCTGTTCAGGCAATAATGCACGGGCCGTCGGCCAATGGCGCTGAGCGATGGCTGGCCCTCCACCTGCAGCACCAGGCGCTGGCGCTCAAAGAAGTCGAAGATCTTCATGACCGTCGGCGTACTCAGCCCCGTGCTGGCGCAGACGTCGCTGCGGGTCAGCGATTCGTTTTCGATCAGCATGGAGAAGGCAGCCATGCGGTTGTCCCGCTTCAGCTCAGTCATTTCAAGGGTACCGGGCATTGACGAACACGCTCCTGTTCTTTGGTGGCTCTGCTATCATTGAACACCACAATCGGGCTTTCGTCAAGGGCTTTGCGGAATTTTGTATCCAAAATCCCAGACATTTTGTAACCCCGTTTGCTTTATCTCTCCAAAAAGACGCATTTTTTCGTGCAAATTCGTTGACATACGCGATTGCTCTATGCTATAATGCGCGTAGATTAACCCAGTTAATAAATGCGATAAAAAATAGGTGATGGCATGGACTACAAGGCAATCCTTGCCGGCATGACCCTTGAGGAGAAGCTGGCGCAGTTGACCCAGACAACCACCGATTACCTGATGCCTGACGGACAAACGACGCTGATGGGCATTGCCTATACCGGCGGAACGGACAATCAGCTGGCGTGGAACGTTGGCTCCACCCTGGGCGTGACCGGCGCGGAGAACGCGCTGCACGCGCAGCAGGAATATATGAAGCACAACCCCCACGGCATTCCGCTGCTGATGTGCTACGACGTGATTCACGGCTGGCGGACCATCTTCCCCATTCCGCTGGGCCTTGCCTGCTCCTGGGAGCCCGAGCTGTTCCGCGTCTCCTGCGAGATTGCCGCGCGGGAGGCCTCCGCCGCCGGTCTGCACCTGACCTTCGCGCCCATGTGCGACCTGGCCCGCGACGCGCGCTGGGGCCGCGTGATGGAATCCACGGGCGAGGATCCCTGGCTGAACAGCCTCTACGCCGCCCAGAGCGTGCGCGGCTTCCAGGGGGACGATCCTGCCTCCCCCGGGCACATCGCCAGCTGCGTCAAGCATTTTGCCGGCTACGGCGCGGCGGAGGGCGGACGGGATTACGACGCCACCGAGATCAGCCCCCGCGCCCTGCATGACCAGTACCTTCCCGCCTACCGCGCGGCCATTGAAGCCGGCAGCCCCATGGTGATGACCGCCTTCAACGCCCTCAACGGCACGCCCTGCACGGGCAATGCCTGGCTGCTGGACGAGCTGCTGCGCGGCCAGTGGGGCTTTGACGGCACGGTGATTTCCGACTGCACGGCCGTATACGAGCTGATTCCCCACGGCTTTGCCGAGGACATGGCCCAGGCTGCCGAGCGCGCCCTGACCGCCGGGGTGGACATTGAGATGGTATCCACCGGCCTGTTCGACCACGGCAGGCAGCTGCTGGACGAGGGACGCATCACCATGGAGCAGATTGACGCAGCGGTGCTGCGCGTGCTGGAGCTGAAGGAGCGTCTGGGGCTGTTCGACAGGCCCTGCCGGGAGGCTGATCCGCAGCTTGAGCAGCAGCTTTGCCTGTGCAGCGCGCACCGGGAGGCCGCCCTGCACGCCGCACTCCGCAGCTGTGTGCTGCTCAAGAACGATGCCGCGCTCCCCCTGCAGCCCGGTCAGAGGGTGGCCCTTGGAGGCCCCTGGGCCGATCGCTGCCAGCTGCTGGACGTATGGCGCTGCCTGGGGCGCGACGAGGAATGCGTGACCATGTATGAAGGCCTGCGCGAGGTGTTCGATGTTACCCTGCTCCCCGCCCAGGGCACCGAGGAGGCCGTCCGGGCGGCAGGGGACTGCGACACGGTGGTGCTGGTGCTGGGCGACGGCGCGGAAGCCTGCGGCGAGGCGCGCAGCCGGGCGCGCATCAGCCTGCCCGATGAGCAGCGGGAGCTGCTGCGGGCCATGAAGCAGGCGGGCAAGACCGTCATCGTGGTGCTGCTGACGGGCCGTCCCATGGCCATTGGCGAGGATGAGCAATGGGCGGACGCGATCCTGTGCGCATGGATTCCCGGCACCGAGGCCGGTCATGCCGTGGCGCAGCTGCTCAGCGGCGCCAGCGAGCCCGTCGGCCGCCTGACCATGACCTTCCCCTGGTCGGAGGGCCAGTGCCCTGTTTATTACAACGCGCTGCCCAGCGGCCGTCCCCAGCCGGATGACGAGGCGTATCAGCCCTTCCGCTGCGGCTACACCGATCTGCCCGCCTGCGGCCAGTATCCCTTCGGCTACGGCCTGGGCTACACCACCTTCGAGGTGAGCGACATTGCCCTGTCCTCGGACACGCTGACGGGCGCGTCTCCGCTGACTGCCACGGTTCGCGTGACCAACACCGGCAAGCGGGAGGGCGAAACGGTGATTCAGCTCTACCTGCGGGACATGGCCGGCGCTTATGCCCGCCCCCGCAAGGAATTGAAGGACTTCCGCCGCATCAGCCTCGCGCCCGGCGAAAGCACGGAGATCGCCTTCCGCATCAGCGCGGATCAGCTCCGCTACACCATGCCTGACGGACGCTTCGCCTGCGAGGCCGGCATGCACCGCGTGATGATCGGCGAAAACTCCCGTCAGGTTCACACCGCTACTTTCCGCTATGACGGAACGGAGGAAGCACGCCATGCTTGATGTACGCATTGTATCCACCATGGAGCGGGTTTTCCCGGATTCCCGGCCTGCAGCCCAGGAGCCCTGCGGCCTGATGCTGCGCAACGAGCTGTTCGCCATTCAGCTGGCTGTGCGCAGCGACGAGGGCGTCAGCGTGCTGCCCGTGGTGAGCGGCCCCCTGGCCGGGCGCGCCGAGGTGCGGCAGGTGGTGCAGGTGCCCTCGGAAACGCCCTGCTACCCCGAGCCCGACGCCTTCTATGAGCGCACCGCGCCCGGGCTATTCCCCGACCCCATGCTCCCCGTGCCGCCCTGCGGCGTACCGCTGAACGGGCAGTGCGGCTGGCGCAGCTTCTTCATCACGCTGGATGGCGGCAGCGAGCCGCTGGAGAGCGGCGAATGGTCCCTGGACATTGCGCTGACGGACGCTGCCAGCGGCGAGGCCAAGGCCACCGTCCATTACACCCTGCGCGTGGCGGACATGCTGCTCCGTCCGCAGGAGACGCTGTACACCTGCTGGACGTATCTGGACTGCATTGCCCAGGGGCATCACGTTCCCCTGTGGTCCGAGGAATTCTGGCGCCTGACGGAGCAGTACATCGCCCTGGGCGCGGCCTATGGCGTCAACATGATGCTGACTCCCCTGCTGACCCCGCCGCTGGAGACCGCCGTGGGCATGTACCGCACCACCGTGCAGCTGGTGGACATCGCCTGGCGCGATGAGCAGTGGCGCTTCGGGTTTGACAGGCTGGACCGGTTTGTGGCCATCTGCCGCAGGCATGGGATCAGGAAGTTTGAAATCACGCACCTGTTCTCCCAGTGGGGCGCGCGCTTTGCCCCCCAGGTGGTGGCTGAAACCGACCATGGGCCGGAGCGCGTGTTCGGCTGGGACACGCCCGCGGATTCCCCCCCGTACGCAGCGTTCCTGACGGCGCTGCTGCGGGCCTTCCGGGAGCATGCCCAGGCGGGCGGCTACTGGCAGGACTGCGTGTTCCATGTGTCCGACGAGCCGGGCCGGGACGACCATGAGGCCTACCGCCGGGGCCGGGATCTGATCGTGAACGCCATCGGGCCGGTGGAAATCATGGATGCGCTTTCCGACTTCGCCTTCTACACCGAGGGGCTGACCTCCACGCCGGTGCCTGCCATCGACGCCATCGAGCCCTTCGCGCAGGCGGGCGTGCAGCCGCTGTGGGGCTACTACTGCTGCGCCCAGACCAACCTGGTCAGCAACCGGTTCTTCTCCATGCCCCTGCAGCGCACGCGGGCCATGGGCCTGCTGATGTACGTGTACAGCATGCAGGGCTTCCTGCACTGGGGCTTCAACCACTACAACGCCCAGCAGTCCCGGGTGCAGATTGATCCCTTCGCCTGCACCGACGCCATCCGCGCCTTCCCCGGCGGCGACGCCTTCAGCGTTTACCCCGACACGGACGGCCCTGCGCCGAGCCTGCGGCTGAACGCCTTTGCCCAGGGCCTGCAGGATGAGCGGCTGCTGCGGCAGGCGGAGGCTGCCATCGGGCGGCAGGCGGTGCTGGACCTGATTGCCGGGCTGTTCCCGGAGAAGATCACCATGACCAACTATCCCCGGGAGCGGGCGTTCTTTGACCATCTGCGGCAGAAGCTGCTGGCGGTCATCCTGAAAGGAAGGGCGGAGTGATGATGAACCACGCTGTCATCGACATGAATGTGCAGCTGTTCCCGGACGACACCCTTCGTCCCGACGGGCTGCCGGAGGCTGATGTGGCCAGCGCCCGGGGCAGCTTTGCCTGCTTCCAGCTGATGGTGACCGGCGCACCCTGCGGTCATATCGACGTTGCCTGGCAGGGCGACTTGCCCGGCGAGGCCTCCGTACGGCGGCTGGTGAAGGTCTATGTGGGCAAGAACACCGGTACTGCCGGCTTCACCGCAGGCCCCGACGAGGACGTATCCGCCAACACCATCCGCCGCGCGCCCTTCTGGGTCTACGATCCCATGGCGGAGCTGCGTGGCAAGCACGCGGAATACGACGGCGAGGACGCGAACCTGGGGCTGTATGTGATGGTGGAGGTGCCTCTGCAGTGCGAGGCCCGGGACTGGCACGCCGCGCTGACCGTCACGGTGGGCGGCGAAAGCTGCCGGGTGCCGGTCACCATCCGCGTCAGCAGGGCGCAGGTGCCGCAAAGCTCCTCCTTTGGCCTGATCCAGTGGTTCAGCTTTGGCAACATGGCCCGCTACCACGGCGTGGAGCCCTGGTCGGAGGAGCACTGGGCCATCATCCGCCGCTATTGCGAGCTGATGCGCCACGGACGGCAGAACTACTTCTGGATCAACAAGGAGATCGTGGGCTGCCAGCGGGAGGGCGACAGCTTCCGCTTCGACTTCAGCCGGGCGGAGCGCTTCATCGACATGTGCTTCGGCATGGGCTTCACCCATCTGGAGAGCTGCATGGCCATCGAGCGCCGCTTCTATGAGGACTCCACCTTCATCATCCGCACCGGCACGGAGGAACTGCCCGCCCTGTCCGACATCGGTCTGCGCTACCTGTACGACTACTTCACCCAGCTGCGCGCCATGCTGGAGCGTCGCGGCTGGCTGGACCGGGTGGTGCAGCATGTGGCGGACGAGCCCCATCCCGGCTGCGTGCAGGAATACCGGATCCTCAGCGGGATTGTCCGCATGCTGATGCCCGGCGTGCCCCTCATTGACGCGGTGGAAATGTGGGATCTGTTCGGCTCGGCGGATATTCTGGTGCCGAAGAATTTCTACTACGAGGCCAACCGGGAGCAGTTCGAGCGCTACCGGGCCATGGGCAACGACCTGTGGGTGTACACCTGCTGCCACCCCGGGGGCAGGTTCATGAACCGGGCGCTGGACATGCCGCTGCTGCGCGTGCGCTACATGCACTGGGCCATTGAGCGCTACCGGCTCTCGGGCTACCTGCACTGGGGGCTGAACTATTACGACTACACCGATGATCCGTTTGCCGGCAAGTCCGGTCAGGCGGTCAACCTGGGCGATGTGGAGCTGCCCCCGGGCGACACGCACATCGTCTACCCCGATACCGACAGACCCATGAGCAGCGTGCGCTTCGAGGCCATGCGCGCGGGCCAGGAGGACGCCGAGCTGCTGCTGATGCTCCGCCGGCAGGACAGCGGCAAGGAAGCCGCCATCCTGGACCGCACGGTTCGGGGCTTCGGCGATTTCTCCGAGGATCCGCAGGTCTTCCATGCCGCCCACGAGGCGCTGCTCCAATGCGCAGGCGCGCTGTAAGCTCGCTTTCTCCCGTTCCGCTGAACGGGCAAGATAGAAAAGGAGGTTATCCCATGAAGAAACTGGTGCTTACCCTGGTTGCCCTGGTGCTGTGCCTGTCCATGTGCATCTCCCCCCTGACCGCGCTGGCTGCCGATGAGTCGCTCTCCGGCAAGCTGGTGATGGCGGACTTCTCCTGGCTGGTCGAGGAAGACCGGGAGCTGATCGCCGAGTTCAACAAGCTGTACCCCAACATTGAGGTGGAGGTTGTCTCCATCCCCGATGACCTGGAGCGCAACGACTACCTGGCCAACCAGGCCGTCATCGGCCAGATGCCCGACCTGGTCCGCTCTCCCTGGCACGACATCCCCGTGGACCTGTCCCAGGGCTGGCTGTATCCCCTCAACGAGTTCCTGGAGGCTGACGACGAGTTCTTCCAGTACGTCTCCCCCGCCCAGTACGAAACGTTCTACTATGGCGATTCCATCTACTGCCTGCCCTACACCGTGGGCTTCACCTGCATCGTGCTGAACCTGGATCTGCTGGATGAGATGAACGAGGATGTGCCCGCCTACGATGAGTGGACCATCGATGAGTTCACCCGCCTGGCCCGCAAGGCGACCACTGCCACCACCTCCGGCATTGACCACCTGTGGAACTTCGACTACTTCCTGCCCGCCCAGATGGACGCCAAGCTGGTGGACGGCTGCCTGAACGAGGAAACCGGTCTGGTGGATCTGACCAGCGGCGCCTGGATCGACTCCGTGAACCTGGTCAAGGAGCTCAAGAGCGTGCCCGGCCTTGTGGCCAACGAGCTGTGGAACGACACCCTGCGCAGCAATGGCGAAATCGACGACTACGAGAAGAAGTTCGGCAAGGACGCCGACGCCATGGCCGACGGCAAGGTGCTGATGGCCTGGAACGGCTCCACCTGGAGCTTCGGCACCCACAAGAACTACGCCTTCAACTGGGATTACTATCCCCTGCCCTTCACCGAGGAGGTCGGCTTCCGCTCCCAGGCCCACAACGACGTGATGATGATGACCTCCGCCACCAAGAACCCCGAGGCCGCCTTCGCGCTGCTCAAGTTCCTGACCTACGGCAAGGACGGCTGCCTGGTCCGCATGAACCGCGCCGCCGCCAACGAGGAGATGTTCATCCCCACCACCCGTCATCCCGAGGTTGTGGAGGCCTTCAAGGAGCTGTCCTATGTGCCCGCCGGCGTCATGTACATGTACGACAACATGGACAAGTCCATCCATGGCGACCACTACCGCTACGTGCCTGACTTCAACGCCGCTACCGGCTCCATGCAGGGCGAGGAGCGTCAGGCCATCTACGACGGTCAGGTCGAGGCCGCTGCCGTTGCCGCCGAGATGGAAAGCAAGATCAATGCCTGGCTGAGCGAATCCGCTGCGACCTTCCAGGTGCAGTTTGAGAAGGCCCAGGCCGAGTTCAACGCCACGCATCAGAAGTAATCGCTGAGCGCAGGCCAAGCCAGGAATCCTTGCAGGCTGTTCTCTTCTTGCAGGGGAACAGCCTGCCCTGTTTTACGCAAGCATGGACATCCTGGCCTCCCCGCCTTGCCCATCAGGGCGGGGAGGCCGCGAACCCGGGGACGAACATCAGATCACGGAGGTTGTTATGCGGAGATTGTCAACCAGAGCGCTGCTTGCCGCGCTCCTTGCATGGCTCCTTGCCACAGGCTGCGCCTGGGCAGAAACGGCACAGTGGATTGCCGTGGACGAGGCTGCCTGCGTCTGGTCTGCGGAGGAGACCTTCAGCCTCATGAAGCGGGAATCCCATACCTTCACTCTGACCGTTCCCGAGGATGGCGACTATATCCTGTCGCTGCGCTATCTGCTGCCGGAGCATGCCACGACCCAGAGCAGCCTGGGGATCACCCTGGACGGCGAGCAGGAGCATGCCCTGGTCTACTCGCTCTGGTGCGACGGCGGCGAGGCGATGACCGATCGCTTCGGCAACGAGTTTGCTCCCTCCTCCATCGCCCTGGACGAGCCGCACGACGATGTGCTGCGCGCCTATTCCAGCATCAACCGCGATCCTCTGGTGTTCCACATGAGCGCGGGCGAGCACACCCTGACGCTGTGCGCCGAAACGCAGCGCATGACCATCAGCGCCGTTCGCCTGCTGCGCAAAACCGATGATCCGACCCGCGCGTCCTATGCCGCTGAAAGGCAGCAGCTGCCGGACACAGCGCAGGGGGTCATCACCATGGAGGCGGAGGACTACGCGCTCAAGTCCCACGCCTACATCACCGCCGCCAACGTGCAGGACGCTTCGCTGAGCCCCTACGACGTCTACACCAAGCGGCTGAATGTGATCGGCACCGTCAACAAGGGCAGCGGGTATCAGCTGCTCTGGCGCTTCCATGTGGACCATCCGGGCTGGTACCGGCTTGGCATGCGCTACAGCCAGGACACCGCCGAGGGCATTCCCGCCTTCTGCGATCTACTGGTGGATGGCGCTGTGCCCTATGATGAAATGCGCGGCGTGCCCCTGCCCTACACCAACGGGGATTACCGGGACTATGCGCTGCGCGGCCAGAGCGGCGAGCCGCTGTCTGTGTACCTGGAGGCCGGCGACCATACGCTGCTGATCCACTACAACGGCGCAAGGATGCAGCCCGTCACGGATCAGCTGTACGAGCTGATGACCGAAATCAACGGCGTTGGCGTGGAAATCAAGAAAATTGCCGGCATCAGCAATGACAACAGCCGCATCTGGGACATGGAGCAGTACATGCCCGACCTTTCCTGGCAGATGGAGGATTGGCAGCGCAGGCTCCGCGCTGTCTACAACGAACTGGGAGACATCTGCGGCGGTACCCCCGATGGCGCCAGCGCCATCCTGATGGGCGCCGACATGCTTGCCCGGCTGAACGAGAAGCTGGGCACGCTGCCCTCGCGCCTGGGCGAGTTCAACGAGGGCTCCGGCTCGGTCACGCAGACCATCGGCAATCTGCTGCCCGACCTTTACGATCAGATGTTTGCCATCGACCGCATCTACCTTTTCACCGATGAGATGCCCTCCTCCGGCGCCGGCCTGCTCACCAGCGCCTCCAACCTGGTCAAGAGCTTCTTCTACTCCTTTACCGACGCCAGCAAGGGCAACAGCGCCATTGGCAGCACCGGCGAAAACGAGCTGCAGTTCTGGGTTGCCGGGTCGGTTGCCTACGTGGAAACGCTGCAGCGGATGGCCGACGCCTACTTCACGCCCCAGACGGGGATTCCGGTGCGCTTCTCCGTCCTGTCCGACGCCAACAAGGTGCTGCTCGCCGTGGCCGCGGACGAGGCCCCCGACGGCGTGCTGGGCATCGCCTCCCACCTGCCCTTCCAGCTGGCCATCCGCGGCGCGGTGGAGGATCTGTCCGGCCTGCCCGGGTTCAAGGAGTTTGTGCTGGAGAATTTCAACCCCAACGTCCTGCAGCCCTATGTGTTTGAGGACGGGGTGTACGCCCTGTGCGAGCGCATGGACTTCTATGTGCTGTTCTACCGCCGGGACATCCTGGAGCAGCTGGGCATCAGCATTCCCGAAACCTGGACGGACGTGCAAGCGCTGATGCCCGCGCTCAACCGCCAGGGCATGAGCTTCTACATTCCGCTGTCCGCATCCTCGGGACTCAAGCCGTTCTACGCGACGCTGCCGTTTATCTTCCAGATGGACGGAGCGCTCTACTCCGAGGACGGCATTCACACCGCCATTGACACGGACAGGTCGGTGCAGGGCTTCAAGCTGATGACAGACCTGTACAACATTTACGCCTTCGACAAGCAGACGGTGAACTTCTACAACAGCTTCCGCTACGGCACCACGCCCATGGGCGTCGCCTCGCTGAACCAGTACCTGATGCTGACCAACAGCGCCCCGGAAATCGCCAACCTGTGGGATCTGGCGCTCTCCCCCGGTGTGGAGCAGGAGGACGGCAGCATCAACCGCAGCTATACCGCCGCCACCAACGCCTGCATCATCCTCAAGGGCGCGGACACGGACCGTGCCTGGACCTTCCTGAAGTGGTGGATGAGCACGGACGTCCAGGCCACCTACGCGGCCATGCTGCAGAACCAGTACGGCCCGGAATACCTCTGGAACAGCGCCAACCTGAACGCCTTCGCCCAGCTGGATATGGATGACGACCACCGCGAGGTGATCCTCAAGAGCTGGGAGCAGATTCGCGAGGCGCCATCCCACCCCGCCACCTACATGCTGGAGCGTGAAATCAGCAACGCCTGGATTGATACGGTGGTCAACGGCCAGTTCTACCGCGCGGCGCTGGACGAGGCCATCATCAACATCAACCGCGACATCGTGCGCAAGCTGGAGGAATTCGGCTACACCGCCCAGGGAGAGAAGGTACGGGATTTTGTCATCACGGACATCAACGACCTGCTGGCGCACTTGGAGGATGACGGACAATGACTATCAAGCAGTGGATCAGTAAGCATTCCGTATGGTTCATGCTGGCGCCCTATATCGTGCTGTTTGTCACCTTCATCCTGCTGCCCGTGCTGGCCGCGTGCGCCCTGTCGCTGACGCGCTTCAACGGTGTGCAGGCGCCCGTGTTCGTGGGGGTCAAGAATTACCTGGAGCTCATCTCGCAGGACGAGGTGTTCATGAAGTACGTGCTGCCCAACACGATCAAGTATGCGGTCATCGTGGGGCCGGGCGGGTACATCCTCTCCTTCTTCCTGGCATGGGTGCTGGCGCAGCTGACCAAGTGGCCCCGCACCATCCTGTCCATCATCATCTATTCCCCCTCCATGACCTCGGGCGTGACCATGTCGGTGATCTGGCAGGTCATCTTCAGCGGCGACCGCATGGGCTACCTCAACAACCTGCTTTTGTCCATGAACCTGATTCAGGAGCCGATCCAGTTCCTCACCAGCGCCAATACGCTGATGCCCATCATGATTGTGGTATCGCTGTGGAGCAGCATGGGCGTGGGCTTCCTGGCCATGCTGGCCGGTATCCTCAACGTCAATCCCTCCCTGTATGAGGCAGCGTATCTGGACGGCGTGCACAACCGCCTGCAGGAGGTATTCTACATCACCATTCCCACCATGCTGCCCCAGATGCTCTTCGGCGCGGTGATGGCGGTGGTGAATACCTTCAGCGTGGCCAGCATCGGCGTGCAGCTCTCCGGCGCCAACCCCACCCCAGGCTATGCCGGACAGATGATCGCCAACCACATTGACGACTACGGCTACCTCCGCTACGAAATGGGCTATGCCGCTGCGGTTTCCGTGGTGCTGCTTTTGATGATCTGGGGCTTCACCCAGCTGAGCAACAAGCTGTTCCGGGAAGAAGAATGACCACCCCTGCCTGAGAGCGATAGAGAGGAGCGCGGAGCATGGCGCGGAAAAAGAAATACAGGTATCACGGCATTACCATCGGCCCGGAGCGGTTCCACCGGGGGCAGATCAAGTTCTACTTCATCCTGCTGCCCTTTGTGCTGTTCATGCTGCTGCCCATTGTCTACATTTTCGCCCACGCACTCAAGGGTGCGGACGAGCTGTTTGCCTATCCCCCGAAGTTCTTTGTCCGGCGGCCCACGCTGGACAACTTCCGGGCGCTGTTCCGCATGATGAGCAGCTCCAACATTTCCTTCACCCGCTACCTGTACAACAACATCATCGTCACCGCGGCAGTGCTGGTATGCTCCATCTTCATGTCGCTGATGGCCGGCTACTGCCTGTCGAAGAAGCGCTTCCGCGGGCGCGATACCCTGTTCAAGATCAACCAGATCTCCCTGATGTTCGTGCCCACCGCCGTGACCATTCCCCGGTTCCTGATCGTTTCCCGCCTGAACATCATCGACACCTACTGGGCGCACATTCTGCCCGCGCTGGCCATGCCGGTGGGACTGTTCCTCATCAAGCAGTTCATCGACCAGATTCCCAACGAACTGGTGGAGGCGGCGCAGATTGACGGCGCGGGCGACCTGACCATCCTGCGCAAGATCATCTATCCCATGGTCAAGCCGGCCATCGCCACGGTGGGCATCCTGTCCTTCCAGCAGGCATGGAACAACGTGGAGACCTCCACCTATTACATCAATGATGAAACCATGCGCACCTTCAGCTTCTACATTGGCAACCTGACCAACGTGTCCGGCAATGTGGTAGCCGGACAGGGCATGTCCGCGGCGGCGGCGCTGATCATGTTCCTGCCCAATCTGATCATCTTCATCTTCATGCAGTCCAAGATGCTCAATACCATGGCCTATTCCGGCATCAAGTAAGGAGGGAGCAGCATGAACCGCAGAATCCGTGGGGCTCTGGCCGCGCTTGTGTGTCTACTGCTCCTGGCTTCCTGCATCCCGGCAGCGCTGGCGGACAACGCCACCGCCTACACCTATACCGTGTCCGCCACCGGCGACTTCAAGCGCACGCAGGACGCCTACCTCAGCGCAGGCAAGCTGCCGCTGGATGTGACGCTGTCCACCCCGGAGGATCTGTTCATCCGCGGGGATGACCTGTACATTGCCGACGCGGGCAACCGGCGCATTGTGCGCTGCAGCCTGTCCACCGGCAGGACCGAAATTCTGTGCGACCAGCAGGTGAACTATCCCACCGGCCTGTATGTGGACGAGCAGCGCAACCTGTACGTGGCCGATTACGGCGCCAAGGCCGTGCTGCTTTTCAGCCCCGAGGGCACGCTGCTGAAAACCTACAGCCGCCCGGTGGAGACCATCTTCGGCCGCGACGCCACCTACCTGCCCAGGAAGATCGCTGTCAACCGGGCCGGTGAATTGTACGTGGTCAGCGAGGGCACCTATGACGGCATCATCAACCTGGACGACAGCGGCGCCTTCATGGGCTACTTCGGCTTCAACTACACCGAGTATACGCTGTGGGAGCGCATCCAGAACCTGGTGTTCACCGAGGCGCAGATGAAGAAGGTGCTTACCCGCAAGCCTGCCTCCTTCTACAACCTGGACATCAACGCGGACGGCATCATCTACACCGTCACCCAGGCGGTGGAGGGCAACGCCGTCAAGCGGCATGATATTTCCGGCCTCAACATGATCGCCCATTACATGCTGGATGAGAGCAACTTTGTGGATGTGTGCGCGGGCAGCTACGGGCAGATCTACGCCCTGACGCAGACCGGCATCGTCAACGAGTACGACGCCAGCGGACGCATGCTGTGCTCCTTCGGCGGCATGGCGCTGTCCTCCGCCCGCAACGGTTACAGCACCGTGGCCTGCGCCATTGCCCGGGACGAGCAGGATTTCCTCTACATCCTGGACAGGGAGTGCGCCATGGTGCATGTGTACTACCCCACCCCGTATATCCTGGGCATCCACCGCGCCATTGAAGCCTACGAGAACGGCGATTATGCCAGCAGCCAGCATACCTGGCGCGAGATCATCGCCCAGGGCGGCGGCACCAACTTCTCCTACGAGTACCTGGCCAGAACCTGCTACCAGACCGAGGACTACGAAAACGCCTTGGCCTACGCCCGGATGGGCGAGGCCCGGGCGATCTACTCCGACGCCTTCTGGGAGGTTCGCAACGACTGGCTGATGGTGTACCTGCCCTGGTGCATCGGCGGGCTCATCCTCCTGCGGCTTGTGTGGGGATTGTGGCGCAAGCGCCATCCCAAGCCCAAGGGCGAGGCGCTGACCCAGCAGATCATGGCCCGCTCCCGGGGTGTCCGGGATGACCTGGCCATCTGCGGGCGTTACCTGCGCCATCCGGTGGACACCATGTTCTTCCTGCGCAACGACTATGTGGGCTCCGTTCCCGCAGCCGTGATCCTGTATCTGCTGGGCTTTGCAGCCTTCGTGTTCAACGACAGCTTCAAGGGCTTTGCCTTCAGCACCCACAGCATTCAGGATACCAGCGTGCTGTATCTGATGATCCTGTACTTTGGTTCGCTGACCTTCCTGGTGCTGGCCAACTATCTTGTGGCCACCATCACCGAGGGCGAGGGCCGACTGCGGGACGTGTTCGTGATGACCGCCTACGCCCTGCTGCCCATGATCCTGCTGCTCACCGGCGTGACGCTGCTCTCCTACGTGCTGACGCTCAATGAAATCTTCTTCATTCAGGCGGGCGAAACCGTGGGCTGGTGCTGGACGGTGGTGCTGGTGGTGCTGACGTTTGCGCAGGCGCACCGCTTCTCGGGCAGGAACACCTTCGTCAACGTGCTTCTGACGCTGTTCCTCATTGCGATTGCGCTCATTGTGCTCTCCGTGCTCTACATGTTCCTGGACCAGCTGTATTCCTTCGTATACACTGTGGTAAAGGAGGTCCTGTACCGTGTGGCGTAAACGACTGATGGCACTGGTCACCGCCATGCTGCTGGTGGCTGCCTCCGCCTGCGGTGAAACGCTGGAGGAGCGCATCGCCCGTCTGGAATGGCAGTCGAACCGCTCCGAGGCAGCCCATGTGCAGAGCCAGCGCCGGCAGCGCCTGGATCTGGAGGGGTTTGAGCCGCTGCTGGAGAACGAGGCCATGACCGTGTATTTCCGCAGCGAGACCTGCGGCATCCGCGTTGAGAACAAGCAGACCGGCTATATCTGGGGCGGCCTGGACGCGGACAAGCCCGACAACATGAACAAGAAATGGTCCGCCGTGGGCAATTCCCTGGCATGGCTGACCTACTACACCCTGGAGGGCGCGGAGAAAACCACCGCCATCATGCCGGGTGACCATCAGGTGACCTGCACGCGGGTTTCCGCGCAGGAGGCCGTGCTGCACCTGGATTTCACCGACATCGCCCTGACCTTTGACCTGGTGCTGGCCCTGGATCCCGAGGGCTTCTCCATCACCCTGCCGGATGCCAGCATTGCCGAAACCGGGGAGAACCGCCTGGGCTGGGTGTGCCTGAATCCCTTCTTCGGCACAGTGCCGCTGACGGAAACGCTGGAGGGCTACATGCTCCTGCCCGACGGCTGCGGCGCGCTGATGCGCTTCAGCCAGGAGGGTACGCCGGCGGGCAGCTTTGAGAAGCGGATCTACGGCCGGGATTATGCCTCCGACCTGCTCTACAGCCTCAGCGACATTTCCGCCAACCGGCCCAACGCCTTCGCCACCGAGGAGGAGCAGGTGCTGATGCCCGTCTACGGCATGGTGCATGGCGAAAGCTGCGACGCTTACCTGGCGCGGGTCACCGAGGGCGCGGCCTATGCCAGCATCTGCGCTGTGCCGGGCGGCGTAGTGACCGATTACGCCTACATCTGCGCCAAGTTTGTCTACCGGCAGAAGTTCTCCCAGCCGGTGAGCCGTTCCGGCGCAGGCATTCAGGTGGTTCAGTCCCAGCGCAACAGCTTTGACGCGCAGGTGCGCTGGACGCTGCTGGGCGACGGCGAAGCGAACTACTCGGGTATGGCGCGCACCTACCGGGAGCAGCTGCTGGCGGAGGGGCTTCTGTCCCCCAGCCAGCCGGCGGCGGAGGACATTCCCCTGCAGGTGGATTTCCTGATGAACGGCATCGAGCAGGGCTTCCTG
>JBJEUJ010000289.1:0-8226 GCA_051883775.1 Aristaeellaceae bacterium
GGATGCCGGGGGCCTCCGCCAGAGCGGCGCAGCTCACCAGCATGGCCAGGGCCAGTACCAGGGCAAAGATACGAGTCTTCATGGATTGGGTCTCCTTTCTCATATTGCTTATGCGCGCACTGCGCGCTTTGAGCCAGGGTGAGGGATGGGGGCGTGGGCCGCAGGTTCCTTACTGCCGCGACCGAAGGAATCCAACCTGCACGGGGCGAAGCCCCGGGGTGGCGTCGGAGGGGGCGCAGCCCCCTTCGACTGTAATCGTATCCGGCGGCTCCGCCGCCGGGGCGGGTCGTTTTCCGCTCCGCGGAAAACTTTCCTTACACTCGCGAACGGCCGGGAGGGGCGCTTGCGCCCCGACCAGTGAGCGAGTGCAACCTCGTCGAAATGCTTGCATTTCGACGAAGGGCGTCAGCCCTTCACCGCGCCCAGCATCGTGCCGGAAACGAGGTACTTCTGGACGAAGGGCGTGATGCAGAAGATCGGGACGGCCGCAAGCACAATGCATACGTAGCGGATCTTCAGCGTGTTCTGCGCAGCGGCAGCAGCGCCCGTCGTGCCCGCCTGCTGCAGAATCTCCGACGAGGACAGGATCAGAATCCGCCGCAGGAACATCTGCAGGGGCTGCAGCTCGCTCTTGCCCAGATAGAGCATGGCGTTGAAGAAGTCGTTGTAGCGGGCCACGGCGTAGTACAGCGTCAGCACGGCCAGGGTGGGCTTGATCAGCGGCACGGCAATGTGCGTGAGCATGTAGAGGTCGCTGGCGCCCTCCAGGGAGGCGTTCTCAAACAGGTCGTTGGGCACGGACTCCATGGCGGAGCGGCAGATCATCATGTTGTAGGTGGAAACCAGCACCGGCAGGATCATCGCCAGGCGGCTGTTGTACAGGCCCAGACCCGTCACCACCATGTAGGTGGGAATCAGGCCGCCGGAGAAGTACATGGTGAACACCACGAAGAAGTTCAGCTTCCGCCTGAGGAAAAAGTGCTTGCGGGACAGCGGATACGCGCCCAGGCAGGTGAAAATGATGTTGCACACCGTGCCCACGATGGTGTAGATGGCCGTGTTGCCGTAGGCCACCCACAGCTGCTTGTAGGCCATGACGGTCTTGAAGGTCTCCAGGGAGAAGCCCTTGGGGAAGAGGTACACCTCGCCCCGGGCCACCGCGCCGCCGTCGGAGAAGGACACCGACACCACGTACAGGAAGGGGTAGAGCGTCACCACCACCGCGAAGGCCACAATGACCCAGATGACGATGTCCAGCAGCTTGTCGCCGGGGCGCTCGGACATGAAGGAATCAGGCTTTCTCGTCTTGCTCATTGTCGATTCCTCCTTACCACAGCGACGAGCCGGTCACCCGGCGGGACAGGCTGTTGGAGGCCATCACGAACACGAAGCCCACAGCCGAATAGAACAGACCCACCGCAGCGGCATAGCTGAAATTCTTGTTCTCGATGCCCTGGCGGTACACGTAGGTGGCGATGACGTCGCCGGTCTCGTACACCGCGGGGCTGTACATCAGGTAGACCTTCTCAAAGCCCACGTTCAGCAGGTTCCCCAGGGTCATGATAAGCAGCAGGATCACCGTGTCGGCAATCATCGGCAGGATCAGGTGGATGATCTGCTGCCAGCGGGAGGCGCCGTCCACCTTCATGGCCTCGTAGAGGGAGGGATCGATGCCCATGATGGCCGCCACAAAGATGATGGCGTTGAAGCCAAAGCTCTGCCAGGAGCCGGAGATCACATACAGGCGGCGGAACCAGGCGGGGTTGCTCATGAAGTTGATGGGCTTGCCGCCGAAGGCCTTGATGATCTGGTTGATGATGCCCGAGGAGGGGGAGAGGAAGTTGGTCATCATGCCCACGACCACCACGGTGGAAATGAAGTAGGGCAGGTAGGTGATGACCTGGGCTACCTTGGCCACCCGCTGGTTGCGCAGCTGGGTGATGCAGATGGCGAAGATGATGGGGATCGGGAAGCCGAAGATCAGCGAATAGAAGCTCAGCAGGAAGGTGTTGCGGATCAGCCGCCAGGCGAACACCGAGCTGAAGAACTGCTGGAACCACTTAAAGCCCACCCACTCGCTGGTGAACACCCCCACAAAGCCGCTGCCCATCTTGAAGTCCTGGAAGGCCATCGCCAGGCCCGCCATGGGCAGATAGCAGAACACAATGTAAAAGATGAATACCGGCAGGAACATCAGGATCAGATACCTGTCGCGGCTGACGAGCTGCCGGAGCGTTTTCTTCTCCCCGACCCGGGCCGCGGTCGCCTTCGCCTGTGCCAAAGCGCGATCTCCTCCTTACGCGGAATGCTTTTGTCGTTGTTCAAACTGGTGGCTGAACGTCCATCAAAGACAGGAAAAGCATACAAAAAAGGGAGCGGACTGGCAAGCATCAATTCGTGCCTGCACCCAATCCGCGCCCTTTTTTGATGCATCAAAAACCGACGGGGCATGGAAAAACGGGGCTTTTTCTGAACAATGGCGACATGCCGGGGCCGTTACTTGCGCATATCGCTGGGGTTGCAGCCCATGACGGCCTTGAAGTTGCGCCGGAAGGTCAACAGGTTGGTAAAGCCGCACCTTGTGGCGATGTCCTCCAGGGGCGCGTCGGTGGTCTGGAGCAGAAGCACCGCCCGGTGAATCTGCTGGTCCCGCACGTGCTGCAGGAAGGTCTTGCCGTAGGCGTTCTTGCAGATGAGGCTGACCATCTTGGTGGATACGCCGAAGCGGTCGGCCAGGCTGTTCAGGGACAGGTCCGGATGGCACAGGTTCTCCTCGATGTACGCGCAGATTTCCTTCTCCAGCGCCCGCTCGTCGCCGCCCTCGGTTTCGCGGCTCTCCTTCAGCGCCGTGGCGAACACCGTGCGGTAGTAGGCGAAAATCTCGTCGATGGTGGCGGCCTCGCGGATGCGCTCCATCTGGATGTGGGTGGTGCTCAGGCCGTACACGTCCCTCAGCGCGCTGCGGATGGTCACGTGCAGCTCGTCCACCATCAGGCGAATCTCCGACGGGGGCAGGTCGGCCTCCTGCACGTTGCGGCGGTAGATCTCGTCCAGCATGGCCTGCAGGGAGGCAAGGTCCCCCTCCTTCAGGCCCCGGGTCATGCGCTTGAGGGCGTCCTTGGGGAAGAAGTAGCGCCGCTCCCCGCTCTCCTCCGGGGACTCGTGGAAGTACACGCTGCTGCGCCCGCCGGTGAGCATCTGCTCCAGGGCGCGCTCAGCGTCCTTGCAGGCGTCCTGCAGGGCCTCCAGGTCGTTCTCCAGCCGGCTCACGCCGATGGTCACCGCGTAGCGGGGGTCGTCCAGGGCCTCCACAATCCGCTGGTACAGCAGGTAGAACTGATCCTCCATGCCCTTCTCGTCGTCGCTGCCCACGATGACGAACAGGTTTTGATGGTTCTTCGGGCAGCAGACCACGATATGCTCGTCCGTGGACATCTCGTGGCAGACGTGGGTGATCAGCGCCTGGGCGTCCTGGTACTGCTGCACGGTCACGTCGCTGCCGGCCACGTTCACCAGCGCCAGCATGAAGCAGGCCTTGCTCAGGCCGATGAACTGCTTGTCAGTAAAGACCTCCAGCTCCTGCTGGTTTACCCCGCCCCCCAGCAGGGAGTGGAGCATCCCCTGCCGGGCATAGGGGGTGATGGTCACCATGCGCTCCCGGTAGCCGTTGCGCTCACCGATGAGCCCACGGATACCCTCCAGGATGTCGTCAATCTCGTTATTGTTCCCGCCGGTACGCTCGATCATCTGCCCGATGGAGCCAATGGGCTGGTAGTACTTCTTCGACAGCTGATACGTCACCCCGATGAACAAAAGCCCCAGCAGCGCCAGCCCCAGCACCGGGATCACCACCGAGCGCAGAATCGGCGGCGCAAAGGCCGACGCGGGGACATACAGGCGGTACCTGAGGCGGGAGGATACCATGCTCTCCGCCGTGAAGGCGTAGTCCGTCTCCTCCCCGCCGGTGAGGAAGGCATCCTCCCCGCACAGCATGCAGAAGCCCGACGCGTCCGCAAGCACCTCCCGCGCCATGGCCTTCAGCCCGCTCAGCTCCAGCAGCACCAGCACCGTGCCCTTGGCGGCGGTGCCGTCGGGGTAGGCGGTGTAGTTGAAGGCGGTGTAATCGTCGGCATAGACCAGGTATTCCTTGTTCATGACCATGCTGCCCGGGTTGCTGACCCCCAGCAGGCGGGATACCGTGGTCACCCCGATGTAGGGCCGCTCCTCCAGCAGGGAGCATTCCCCCTCCACCGAGATCACCGACCCGGCGGTATAGAGCCGGTTATCGTTCTGGAAGGCGAGCATCAGCGTATACAGGTTGATGTTGGAGGTGGCGCCCTTGATGCGCTTGAGCTCGTTGAGCATCTTGTAGAGCTGCATGGAGTCGATGGTGCGGCCCTCCACGTACACCGTCTGCAGGATGCTGCGGCAGTTCTCCGAGGTGTTGACGGCGGCGCAGACGTTTTGCGCCGTCATCAGCTGCTGATCCAGCATCATGCCCCAGGCGTCGGCCTTCTGCTGCATTTCCCGCTCCACCATCTCCCGGTGGTAGGAGGAATACGCCACCAGATACGTGGCGGCGTACACCCCCAGGAACACCATGATAATCAGCACATAGGACAGGAACAGCCGGATAAACACCCTGCTGTGAAAATACGAGGTTTCGCTTTTCTGCATGTTGACCTTCCTGACTGACCTGAGCCTCACAGCGGCTGAACGAGCCTGTCCACCGTATGGCGGATCAGATGGAGCAGCGCGGGCTCCGCCTGGGCGGCGGGGCTGAATGCGTCCCTGGGAACGCAGGCGTTGTCCGCGGCGGCAATGCCCGCCAGCTGCCTGGCCCAGCACAGCGCCAGGGCGTAGCGGCCGTACAGCCCGCTCATGTGGAAGCCGTCCCGGCACAGGGACAGCCCGCCCTTTTCATATTGGAAGGGCTCCTCCGCCCGCAGGGCCTGGATCACGTCCCCGCAGGGAATCAGCGTCAGGCCGTGCCGCGCAGCCGCCTCCCGGTAGCACCGGCTCAGCCGAGCGTACATTTCCCCCTGATCCCGGTGGTAGCGCATGAAGCGGTCATGGTTGCTGTCCCGCTCGTAGGCCCAGGTCTCCTGCAGGGCCAGCCTCGCCCCCGGCGCGCGCTCCCGCAGCCAGGCGGTCAGCAGCGTGAGGAAGGGCTCGTAGGTGTTCTCCCAGCCGCTGTCATGGCTGGCCTGCTGGGTGACGATCCAGTCCCAGGGGCCCGCCTCCACCGCCTCGCGGATGGACAGCATCCGCCCCGTGGCCTCGCCCAGGCGCTGCTCCTCGTAGGCGGGGGCGTCCTGCTCGATGTTCTGCCAGTGCTTTTCCAGGGGGCAGCCGCCGATATACAGATTCACCACCTCCGCGCTTACGCCGGAGGCAGCCAGCACGGGCTCAAGCATGGCCGTGGCGTCCTGGGAAAAGCTGTTGCCGATGGCCAGGATCCGCATGAATGCATCAACCTTTCCTGTCAAAATGTGATTGTTCCTTCCCACAGAATGGATAGCAACACCATAGCATCAAGCGGCGGGGTTGTCAAGGGCCTGTCCTGCGCGGACAAAGCACAGGGGCCGCGCTGGAATCAGAAACGCGCTTTCTGACCCGGCGCAGCCCCCCTCTGGTGAGAAACCCGGCGCTTTTGTCCATGGCGGTACGCGGATGCGGATACACGTCCGCGTTCACGTCGGCGGGCTCATTGGCGGCATGGAGATACCCCTGCGCCGCGCCGCTGTGCGGCAGCCGGACGGTCACTGCGGCTTGTCCTTCTTTTTGAACAGGTACTCGTCCACCTTCGTGCGGATCTCCTCGGCAATCCTCCGCTCAATGGGGAAGGCCGCCGCGCCGTCCACCCGCTGGGCCAGGAAGAGCGCCTGCTGCAGGGTGATATCGAGGGCCTTCTCGTCCAGGTAGCCGCTGCGCAGGTTGTCCCGGCGGTCGTGGATGTAATTCGCGCCCTCCGCGCCGAAGCGGCACAGGTTCACCGCGGGCACGCCCCTGTCCGCAAAGGGGATGCAGTCGCTGGAGTAGATGTCCAGCTTCGTTTCGCAGGGCACGCCCAGCTCCTTCATCAGCCCGTCCACGTAGCTCACCGCCCCCACCGTGCCCAGCACCGGGGCGATGTTCCTGCCCAGGGTGGCCGCGGCCACGTCCAGGTTGATCATCAGCACATGCCTGTCCAGCTCGTCCTCATGGGCGGCCACCCAGGCCTTGGAGCCCAGCAGCCCCTGCTCCTCCGAGCCGTACCAGTTGAAGTTCATGGTGCGGCGGGGCGGATGGGCAGCGAAGTACCGGGCCAGCTCCAGGATGATGGCGCTGCCGGACATGTTGTCGTACACGCCGGTGGAGAAGTACACGCTGTCGTAGTGCGCGCCGAAGGAGATGATTTCCTCCGGCTTCTCCCGGCCCTCGATTACCGCGCACACGTTATGGCTCACACCGTCGTAGTCCTCGCCCGTGAGCTCGATGTGTACGGCTTTCGCCCCCCGGCGCACCATTTCCGCTGCGTCCGCCGCCCGCATGTTCAGCGCGGGGATGGCCCCGAGGTCGTCCGTCAGGGTCTCCCGCAGCTTGCGGATGTCGCAGTCCGTTTCATTCCGGCGGTCGATGGTCGTGCCGGAGAAGGTCAGCACCGCCGCCGCCCCGGCCTTGCGCAGCTTCTCGTAATCCTTGCGGCGCAGCCGGCCGTTGATGAGCACCGCCTTGCCCTTCACCTGCTGAAGATGCACGTCGGTGACGTTCTCGGCGTAGTAAAAGGGCAGCTCCACGCCGCCTGCGGGGGTGGAGGCGGCCCGCTCGTAGCCGGTGACCTCGAATTCCTTGCGGAAGGGCGCGGTGACGGTGAGCCGAGCCTGGCTGACTTTGCCGCACTTGACGGTGAATTCCTCCAGGTGAGCCTGCAGCCCGGCCCTTTGCGCCTCCTCCATGAGGCGCAGGGCGGCCCGCTCCTCCGCCTCCGAGCAGCTGACGCGCTCAAAGGCCAGCTCCTTCATCAGCCCGAAGGCCCGATGGGCAGATACGTTCATGATGCTATTCCTCCTTGCACAGCCTGTGGTCTGCCATGAAGATTCGCGCCCTTTGTCTTTTTTCCTTCCGAAATGAGAACACAAAAAGTTCATGGGACGCCGCCGCCGTTTTCACCGGGACGTGCTATAATCCCTCATGAAATTTCTGCCGAAGGAGGCATTCTTCCTGTGTCCCGGACGGAGACCTACCTTGCCCCGGACTATGTGCCGGGCTTTGCCTGCAAGATGGGCGCCTGCCGCGCCGCCTGCTGCGAGGGCTGGCCCATCTCCTTTACCATGACGGACTACTTCCGCCTCATCGGCGTGGACTGCAGCCCGGAATTGCGCCGCCGCATTGATTGCGCCATGCACCTGGCCCCCCACCCCACCCAGGAGGAGTACGCCCAGATCGTCCCCCGCTACGACGGGAACTGTCCCCTGCGGCTCCCGGACGGCCGCTGCGGGCTGCATGCGGAGCTGGGCGAGGACAGCCTGGCGGCGGTGTGCCGCCTCTACCCCCGGGGCGTGCGCACCCAGGGTGGCCGGGAATGCTCCTGCGCCAACAGCTGCGAGGCGGTGGCGGAACTGCTCCTGCGGCCCGAGCCCCTTGTCTTCCGCCCCACGCCCCTGACGGTCACGCCCCCGCAGGAGGGCCCCCGGGCGGTGCTGTTCGAGACGGCGGGGCGGGAGCAGGAGATCCGCATGTGGCTCATCGCCCGGGTGCAGGACAGGCGCTATCCCCTGCCCCAGCGGCTGCTGGCCCTGGGCGGGGCGCTCCACGCCATGGACGACGCCCTCGCCGCCCGCGATGTGCGCCGGGTGGACGCGCTGCTCGCCGGGGCGGAGGACTACCCCGTTCCCCCTGCGGCGCAGCCCGAGCCGGATACCCTCCGCTTCGGCCTGGGGGTGATGGAAAGGCTGCTGGCCATGGTGGATGAGGGCAGCCGCTCCGTCCGCAGCTACGGCGAAAAGGTGCTGGCCTTCTTCGGCCAGGGGGAGGAAGCTTTCCGCCGCTACGAGGAAGCCCGGGCGCACTGGGAGCGCGTCATGCCCCTGTGGCCCTGCTGGATGGAAAACCTCCTGGCCAACCATATGTTCTTCAGCCGCTTCCCCTTCCAGGACAGGCCCGTCAGCCTGCGGGACGAGTTCATCGCCCTGTGCGCGGTGTACACGCTGCTGCGCTTCCTGTGGGTGGGCTGGATGGCGGACA
>JBJEUJ010000290.1:0-1686 GCA_051883775.1 Aristaeellaceae bacterium
TTCGTTACCAAGCGGGAGGGTCGGTGACCCTCCCCTACAGTGGGTGCGTTCGTAAACGATCATTTATCACATAGCGTGCAGCGCTTTCTATTAAAAAAACAGGAGGCCGCCGTGGCAGCCTCCTTGTGGTCAGTATGGAATTACAGTCTCTCAGCAGCTTCCACAACGTGCTTCATCAGCACGGAGGTGGTGACGGAGCCCACGCCGCCGGGGACCGGGGTGATGGCGTCGACAATGGGCTCCACCTCGTCGAACTTGGCGTCGCCCGCGATGCCGCCCTTGCCGCCCTTGGCGTTGATCTTCTCCGGGTCCCAGTTGATGGACACGTCAATGACCACCTGGCCGGGCCGTACATAGTCCTTGGTCAGGCTGTTCAGCACACCGGCAGCGGACACGATGATGTCAGCATTGCGGCAGATTTCGGCAGTGTTGACGGTCTTGGTGTGGCAGGTGGTGACGGTGGCGTTCTTACCCATTAGCATCATACCTGCGGGCTTGCCCACCACCAGGCTCCGGCCGATGACCACCGCGTTCTTGCCCTTGCAGTCAATGCCGTAGTAGTCCAGGATCTCCATGCAGGCGGCAGGGGTGCAGGGGGCGTAGCCCAAATCGTTCAGGCCCTCAAACACACCGGCATTGGACATGTGGGTCATGCAGTCCACGTCCTTCTTGGGGTCCAGACGGTTGCAGATCTCGTTGGTGTACGCCTTCAGGTGCTTGGGCAGGGGCCGGAACATCAGGACGCCGTGGATGGTATCGTCGGCATTGACCTGATCGATGGCCGCCAGCACGTCGTCCTTGGTGGCATCGGCGGGCAGCACAAGCTTCTTCACGTCCACGCCCACCAGCTCGGCCCGCTTGGTGGCGCCCTTCTCATAGGACAGGTCGGAAGGATCCTCGCCCACCCGGATGATGCCCAGGGTCGGGACCACGCCCTTTTCCCGCAGGGCGGCGGTACGGGTCTGCAGATTCGCATTCAGGGCATCGGTAACTTCCTTGCCCAACAGTAATTTCGCCATAGTCTATTTCCCTCCAAATCAATATCTCTTTATTGGCCGAAGCCGGCTTTGACCTCGTTGAAGATATCGTCGGCCAGATCGCAGTATTTGTTCAGCATCACGTTGGCATGACGGTCCATGTCCTCGGCCACATCCCGGTTTTTCAGGCTCTTGGTGTTGATGAACACATTCAGAGAAGCGGCCTGCAGGGCGGCCTTGCAGCAGACGGCGCCGCAGCCCGCGTCAGACACCGCCAGGCGGCTGCCCTTGGCGGCAAACACGGCGATGCAGTCAATGGCCTCGCAGCACAGCTCCATGATGTGCATGGGCACGGCGCAGGCAGTGATGGTGGCCTCCTCCAGGATCCGGTCCCGGTCAGGGTTGTCCTTGGGGATGCCGTAGGCCTTGGACAGGGGGACGAAGCCCTTGTCGTCCGCCTCCACCTGGTCCAGCAGCTCCTTCTGCAGGGCGTCGCACTTTGCCTTCAGGGCGATGATTTCCTCCTCCACGTCGGCGTACTTCTTCTTGCCCACAGTCAGGGAGCCCACCATGTTGCCCAGAGCGGTGCCGATGGCGCCCACCAGAGCCGCCGCGCCGCCGCCGCCGGGAGCGGGGGCATTGGAGGCCAGCACATCCACAAAGGTGCGGCAGGATTCGAGAGTCATATCCATAGAAATTTCCTCCGATA
>JBJEUJ010000291.1:0-8191 GCA_051883775.1 Aristaeellaceae bacterium
CAGCCGCTTCCTCATGGGCAGCATGAGCGCCGCCGTGGGGGAGAAGATCACCCTGGCCATCGAGTACGCCCTGCGCAGGAGGCTGCCGCTGATCATCTTTTCGGCCAGCGGCGGGGCGCGAATGCAGGAGGGCATCCTGTCCCTGATGCAGATGGCCAAGACCAGCGCGGCCCTGAAGCGGTTTTCCGACAGGGGGCTGCTCTATATCTCCGTCCTGACCGATCCCACCACCGGCGGGGTGACGGCCAGCTTCGCCTCCCTGGGGGATGTGATCCTGACCGAGCCCGGCGCGCTGATCGGCTTTGCGGGGCCCAGGGTCATCGAGCAGACCATTGGCGAAAAGCTGCCGGAGGATTTCCAGCGGGCGGAATTCATGATGGAGCACGGCTTCGTGGATGCGGTGATCCCCCGGCAGAAATTGCGGGACGCCCTGGGGGAGCTGCTGATGCTGCATGAAAAGGGGGCCAACCATGACTGACCAGCTGACCGCCGCCCAGCGGGTGGCCATCGCCCGGCACGCCCAGCGGCCCAATGTGCGGGACTGGATCGACGGGCTGTTCACGCACTTCTTCGAGCTGCGGGGGGATCGCCTCTGCGGGGAGGACGAGGCCATCCTGGGCGGGATTGCCCTGTACCACGATCAGCCGGTGACGGTCATCGGCACCCGCAAGGGCAGGACCCTGGAGGAGCACCTGCGCTGCAATTTCGGCATGCCCGGCCCCGAGGGCTACCGCAAGGCCCTGCGGCTCATGAAGCAGGCGGAGAAGTTCGGCCGGCCCGTCATCACCCTGATCGACACCTCCGGGGCCTATCCCGGCATGAAGGCCGAGGAGCATGGCCAGGGCGAGGCCATCGCCCGGAACCTGTTTGACATGAGCAGCCTGCGGGTGCCGGTCATCGCCATCATCACCGGCGAGGGCAACAGCGGCGGCGCACTGGCCCTGGCGGTGGCCAACCGGGTGCTGATGCTGGAGAACGCCGTGTACGCCATTCTGTCCCCGGAGGGCTTCGCCAGCATCCTGTGGAAGGATGCGACCCGGGCCGGGGAGGCCTGCGAGCTGATGAAGCTCACCGCGCCGGACTTGAAGGCCCTGGGCGTGATTGATGAGATCATCCCGGAGCCTGCGGGGGGCGCGCATCAGGATATGGACGCAGCCATCCGGGCGGTGGATGCGTGCCTGCAGAAGCACCTGGCGGCCCTGTGCCGGGAGAAGGGCGGCGCGCTGGCTGCCCAGCGGCAGGAGAAATTCCGCCGCATGGGGACGGCGCAGCCCATGGAGGAAGCATGAACGGCATTAAAATTCGCGGGGCGGGCCATGCCGTGCCCCGAAGCATGGTCACCAACGACGACCTGGCCCGGCGCATGGACACCTCCGATGCGTGGATCGTCACCCGCACGGGCATCCGCCGCCGCCATCACTGCACCGATGAAACGCAGACCGGCCTGTGCATCGAGGCGGCCCGGGCCGCCCTTGCCCGCAGCGGCGCAAGGCCGGAGGACATCGGCGTGTGCCTGGTGGCCACCATGTCCCCGGAGCGGATGATGCCCGCCACTGCCTGCATGGTGCAGGGGGCCCTGGGGCTCCCCACGGACACCCTGTGCTTCGACCTGAACGCGGCCTGCTCGGGCTTCGTGTTCGCGCTGCACACGGCGGAATGCCTGCTGGCCGCCGCCGGGAGAAAGCTGGGGCTGGTCATCGGCGGGGAGGCCCTCAGCCGCATGGTCAACTGGGCGGATCGGAGCAGCTGCATCCTCTTTGGGGACGGCGCGGGGGCCGTGGTGGTGGAATCCCGGCAGGCGTGGCCCTCCATCGGGGCGGTGGTGGGCTGCGATGGCAACGATGCGCTGCTGCGGGCCGACGGCCCCGGCTCCGGCAGGCCGCCGCTGATCGCCATGGAGGGCCAGAAGGTCTTCCGCTTCGCCGTGGAGACCGTCTCCGCCTGCCTGGCCCAGGTGCTGGAAAAGCACGGCATGGCCATGGCGGAGGTGGACTGGTTCGTGCTGCACCAGGCCAACGCCCGCATCATCGACCTGGTGCGGCGAAAGCACGGGATCCCCGGGGAGAAGCTCTACGTCAACGTGGACGAGTACGGCAACACATCGGCCGCCAGCATCCCCATCGCCCTGAGCGAAATGCAGGAGCAGGGCCTCATCCACCCCGGCCAGCGGGCGCTGCTGGTGGGCTTTGGCGGCGGGCTGACCTGGGGCGGCGCGCTGGTGGAATTTGCCTGAGGGAGGAAATACGGCATGAAGCTGAACGAACTGCTGGGGACGGAATTCCCCATCATCCAGGGGGGCATGGCGAACATCGCCACGGCGGAGTTTGCCGCAGCCTGCTCCAACGCGGGCGCGCTGGGGATCATTGCGGCGGGAGGCTTGCGCACGGGCGAGGCCCTGCGGGAGGAGATCCGCCGCTGCAGGGCCCTGACGGACAAGCCCTTCGGCGTGAACATCATGCTCATGAACCCCGCCGCCGGCGAGCAGGCCCGGGTGGTCGTCGAGGAGCAGGTGCCGGTGGTCACCACGGGGGCGGGGAATCCGGGCAGGTACATTCCCGCCTGGAAGGACGCGGGCATCAGGGTGATCCCGGTGGTGGCGGCGACGGTGTTCGCCCAGCGGCTGGCTCGCTACGGGGTGGACGCCATCATCGCCGAGGGCACGGAATCCGGCGGGCATGTGGGCGAAATGACCACCATGGCGCTGCTGCCCCAGGTGATCGACACGGCGGATGTGCCGGTGATCGCCGCGGGGGGCATTGCGGACGGGCGGCAGTTCGCCGCTGCCCTGGCGCTGGGGGCCTGCGGCGTGCAGGTGGGCACCTGCCTGCTGGTCAGCCGGGAATGCCCCATTCACGACCGCTACAAGCAGGCGCTGCTCGCTGCCCGGGACAGCGACACCACCGTCACCGGGCGCAGCGTGGGCGGCCCCGTGCGGGTGCTGAAGAACAGAATGGCCCGGGAATACCTGCGCCTGGAGCAGGCGGGCGCGCCGCTGATGGAGCTGGAGAAGCTGACCCTGGGCGGCCTTCGCCGGGCGGTGACGGAGGGCGATGTGGAAACCGGCAGCCTGATGGCGGGGCAGGTGGCGGGCATGCTGCGGGAGATCCGCCCCCTGCGGGAAATCTTCGAGGAGCTGTACGCAGGCGGCATTCAAACGCTGCGGGAAACGGAGGCAGCATGGCGGTAACGATTCGCGGGAAGACCCTGCCCCTGCCCATCCTGCAGGGCGGCATGGGCGTGGGCGTGAGCCTGGACGGTCTGGCGGGGGCGGTGGCAGCCTGCGGCGGCATGGGGACGATCTCCGCCGCCCTCAGCGGCTTGCACGAGCCGGACTTCGACCGGGATCCCCGGGGCGCCACGCTCCGGGCGCTGGACAGGCAGGTGCGCCGTGCCCGGGAGCTGGCCCGGGGCGCAGGGCTGGTGGCGGTGAACGTGATGGTGGCTACCACCCAGTATGCCGACTGTGTGCGCACGGCCATCCGTGCCGGGGCGGACGCGGTGGTCTGCGGCGCGGGGCTGCCGGTGGATCTGCCATCCATTGCGGCAGAGGTTCCGGAGGGCGACGCGGCGCTGGCGCCCATCGTCAGCAGCGGCCGGGCGGCGGCGGTGATCTGCCGGGCCTGGCTGAAGCGCGGCGGTCGTCTGCCGGACTTTGTGGTGCTGGAGGGGCCGCTGGCGGGCGGACATCTGGGCTTCACGCCGGAGGAGGCCCGGGAGGCCCAGGCCGGGCGTCCGCGCCCGCTGGGTGAGCTTTTGCAGGACGTCCTGACGGCCCTGGCCCCCTTCCGGGATCAGGCGGGGCGGGACATCCCCGTGTTTGTGGCGGGGGGCGTGAAGGACGGGCGGGAGATGGCGGCCTATATGCGTCAGGGCGCGGCGGGGGCGCAGTTTGCCACCCGGTTCATCACCACCCGGGAGTGCGACGCCAGCCCCGGCTTCAAGCAGCGGCTGCTGGCGGCCACGCAGGAGGACATCGCCATTGTGCAGAGCCCTGTGGGCATGCCCGGGCGCGCGCTGCGCTCGCCCCTGATCACCCGGGTGCAGGCGGGGCTTCAGCCGGGGGTGGAGAGGTGCATCCGGTGCCTGCGGGCCTGCAGCCCGGCCCAGGCCCCCTACTGCATCTCCCGGGCGCTGATGGCCGCCGTGCGGGGAGACTGGGACAACGGCCTGTTCTTCTGCGGCGCAAACGCCGGGGAGAAGCGGGAAATCACCACGGTCAGGGACGAAATCACCCAGATCATGAAGGAATGGAGCGAGGCGCAATGAGGCTTGGATTCCTGTATGCCGGACAGGGCAGCCAGCACCCCGGCATGGGGGCGGATCTCTACGGGGCGTACCCGGCCTTCCGGGCGGTGTACGACGGGGCGAGGCTGGACTTTGACCTGAAGGAGGTATCCTTCACGGACGGGCATGGGCTGCTGAACCGGACGCAGTACACCCAGCCCTGCATGGTGGCCTTCGCGGCGGGGCTGACGGCGGTGCTTGCGGAAAAGGGCATCATGCCGGATGCGGCGGCGGGGCTGTCCCTGGGGGAATACTCCGCGCTGCACGCCGCCGGGGTGTTCGACGCGGAAACCGCCGTGGCGCTGGCGGCCTTCCGGGGCGCGGCCATGGCCGAGGCGGCGGAGGGCGTTGACAGCGCCATGGTGGCCGTGCTGGGCATGGCGCGGGAGCCCCTGCTCCAGGCCTGCGAGGCGGCCTCCGCCCGGGGCGTTGTGACCATCGCCAACTACAACTGCCCCGGCCAGCTGGTTATCGGCGGGGAAAGGGCTGCGGTGGAGGAAGCCCTCCTGCTGGCGAAGGAGGCCGGCGCGCGCCGCTGCGTGCCGCTGAAGGTCTCCGGGCCCTTCCACACCGCCCTCATGGCCCCGGCGGGGGAAAAGCTGCGGGCAAGGTTCCAGGATATGGAGTTCGGCGAGATGCGCATCCCGGTGATCTTCAACTGCCTGGGGGATGTGATGGGCCCGGATGACAGCATCCCGGAGCTGCTGGTGCGCCAGGTGCAGGGCAGCGTGTACATGGAGGATTCCATCCGCAGGATGGCGGCCATGGGCCTGGACGCGCTGGTGGAGATCGGCCCGGGGAAGGCGCTGTCGGGCTTTGCGAAAAGGATTGCGCCGGACATGCCCGTGTATGCGGTGGAAACCGTGGCGGACGTGGAGCGCCTGAGGGAGGTGCTGGCATGAGCCTTGAAGGCAGAGTGGCCCTGGTGACGGGGGGCAGCCGGGGGATTGGCCGGGCGGTGTGCCTGGCGTTGGCCCGGGGCGGCGCGGCGGTGGCCCTGTGCTACGCCGGAAACGAGGTTGCCGCCCGGGAGACGGAGGAGGCCTGCCGTGCCCTGGGAGCGGAGACCCTCGCCCTGCGCTGCGACGTGACGGATGAAGCTGCCGTCAGAGACATGACAGCTGCGGTGGTGAAGCGCTTCGGCCGCGTGGACATTCTGGTGAACAACGCGGGCATTACCCGGGACGGGCTGATGATGACCATGCCGGAGAACGCCTTCGACGCGGTGATCGCTGCGAACCTGAAGGGCGCGTTCCTGTGCATGAAGGCCGTCTGCCGCACGATGCTCCGGCAGCGCTACGGGCGCATCATCAACGTGAGCAGCGTGGTGGGCCTCCACGGCAACGCGGGCCAGGCCAACTACGCCGCCAGCAAGGCCGGGCTTATCGGCCTGACCAAATCCGCCGCCAGGGAGCTGGCCTCCCGGGGCGTTACCGTCAACGCCATTGCCCCCGGCTACATCGACACGGACATGACCGCCGCCCTGCCTGAGGAGGTTAGGGAACGGACCCTGGCGGCCATTCCCGCCGGGCGGATGGGTCAGGCGGAGGAAGTGGCGGCTGCTGCGGCGTTCCTGGCGGGGGAGGAGGCGGCCTACATCACCGGCCAGGTGCTGGCGGTGGACGGCGGCATGGGCATGTGACGCGGGCATGGCGCCATGGCGGCCGGGCAGAGGCCTGCTGCGCCGCGGCGCGGGACATTTTCATCCGGGAATCCTGTGTGAAGGAGAATCATTCCATGAAGAGACGTGTTGTGATCACCGGCCTGGGCGCGGTCACGCCCCTGGGCCTGACAATGGAGGAAACCTGGCAGGGCGTGCAGGCGGGCCGCTGCGGCGTCGGGCCCATCACCCGCTATGATGCCTCCGACAGGAAGGTGCGCCTGGCGGCGGAGGTGAAGGGCTTTGAGCCGGAGCGGCTCCTTGGCAGGACGGAGGCCCGGCGGATGGGCCGCTTTACCCAGTTCGCGGTGGTGGCTGCCCGGGAGGCCATGGCGGACGCGGCCCTGAGCCGGGAGACCCTCGATGTGGACCGCTGCGGCGTGATCATCTCCAGCGGCATCGGCGGGCAGTCCATCACCGAGGAGGAGCATACCCGGGGCATGGAGCGGGGCTGGGACAGGGTGTCGCCCTTCTACATTCCCACGGCCATCAGCAACATGGCGGCGGGCCAGGTGGCCATCGACCAGGGCCTGCGCGGCATGTGCTCCTGTCCTGTGACGGCCTGCGCCGGGGGCAGCAACGCCGTGGGCGACGCCTTCCATTACGTCCGGGACGGCTATGCGGAGGTCATGCTCTGCGGCGGCACGGAGGCCAGCATCACGCCCCTGGCCATCGGCGGCTTCACCGCCATGAAGACCCTGACCACCGCGGTGGATCCCGCGCGGGCCTCCATCCCCTTCGACGGGGAACGCTCCGGCTTCGTCATGGGCGAGGGCGCGGCGGTGCTGGTGCTGGAGGAGCTGACCCACGCCCTCATGCGGGGCGCGCGCATCTACGCGGAGATCACCGGCTACGGCGCCACCTGCGACGCCTACCACATGACCGCCCCCGCCCCGGACGGCTCCGGCGGCGCGAAGGCCATGCAGGCGGCCCTGCGGGACGGCGACACCCTGCCGGAGGCCGTGGATTACATCAATGCCCACGGCACCTCCACCGTCCTCAACGACGCGGGGGAGACCGCCGCCGTCAAGGCCGTGTTCGGCAACCATGCCCATCGGCTGATGATGTCCTCCACCAAGGCCATGACGGGCCACATGCTGGGCGCGGCAGGGGCGGTGGAGGCGGCCATCACGGCGCTGTCACTGCGGGAGGGCTTTGTCCCGGCGACGATCAACTACCGTGTGCCGGACGCGCGCTGCGACCTGGACGTGGTGCCGGGCGAGGGCCGCCGGATCGTCATCCGCCACGCCATGTCCAACTCGCTGGGCTTCGGCGGGCACAACGTCAGCCTGCTGATGAAGAAATGGGAGGAATGACCATGCAGCTGAGCAGCAATCAGATTGCGGAGGTTCTGCCCCACCGCTACCCCTTCGCGCTGGTGGACCGCATCACGGAGGGCGAGGAGGGAAAATGGGCCCGGGGGATCAAGTGCGTCAGCGTGAACGAGCAGTTCTTCTGCGGGCATTTCCCCCAGGAGCATGTGATGCCGGGGGTGCTGATCCTGGAGGCCATGGCGCAGGTGGGGGCGGTGGCGCTCCTGTCCGAGGAGCAGAACCGGGGGAAGATCGTGCTCTTCGGCGGGGTGAAGAACGCCCGCTTTCGCCGTAAGGTGACCCCCGGGGACGTGCTGGACATGACCTGCACCCTGACGGTCCGCCGGGGCCCCATGGGCGTGGGCCAATGCGAGGCGAGGGTGGGGGATGAAACCGCCTGCACGGCGGAGCTTATTTTCGTGGTGGAAGCGAATGGCGATTGAAGTTTGCCCCCAAAGCTGATATAATGACGGAAAAGCAGCGGAAGGCAGGCGGCGCATGTGCTGAGAGACGCGTTCTTTACGGTCTATACCAAGTTCAAGCTCCATTTCTATAAGGAAATCTTTCAGCGCTTCCAGAGCCGCGAGGCCAGCCTGACCACCGTGGAAACCTTCTCCATGGAGACGATCATGGCCCTGGGCAAGCCCACGGTGAACGAGTTTGCCAGCTTCATGTGCATCTCCTCGCCCAACGCGGCCTACAAGGTCAACAGCCTGATCCGCAAGGGCTACCTGCGCAAGGTGCAGTCCGAGGAGGATCACCGGGAGTATCACCTGGAGGTCACGCAGAAGTACATCGACTACTACAACATTTCCGTCAGCTACCTGGAGGAGGTCATGGACCGCATCGCCGCCCGCTTCACCCCGGAGGAATGCGGCAGGCTGGAGGAAATGCTGGAGATCGTCAGCCACGAGCTGATGCCCGAGGTGCAGAT
>JBJEUJ010000292.1:0-37501 GCA_051883775.1 Aristaeellaceae bacterium
GTGCTCTTGGTTTCCAGGCTGGTCTCGATGCGGTACAGCCCGCCGGCGGGGATGCTGATCGTCTGCTCGAAATCGCCGGTGAAGTCAGGGTTCACATGGGCGGTCATGGGCGTCCAGGGGATGACGGCAGCGTTGTCCTCCTCCCGCACCACCCGGTACAGGGGCGTGACCCGCTCCACCCCCACCTGAATGGCTGCCGGATGCACCTGGAACTCGCCCGCCAGAAGCGTCCCGGCATAGCCGTTTTCCTGCTGAAGAATCTCCCAGTCCGCGGGGGCTGTGCGAAGGGTAATGCCATGCATGTCAATTCTCTCCTTTGTCCGAAGGGCTCAGGCTGAGCCGGTATTGATCGTTCTGCCGCTGAATGTAGTCCTCGATGCCGTTCTGCCGCATCTGCCGGATGACCCCGTCCCACATGACCAGCGGATCCTCCTCCCCCAGGATGACCTTGACGAAGGCCTGGAAGGCCGTGGCGGTAGAGAACAGCTCCGAGGATTCCTTGGGGGAGATCATGAACCGCTCCGGGCGCTGTACCGGCACGGCCTGCTCCCGGGCCTGGCTGACGCTCCTGCTGGCCAGCACCACGCTGGACTCCCCGTAGCGGATGAAGTTCATCTCCGTCAGCTCAAAGTCCTGGTCGGAGCCGCCCCAGGTGGCCAGCCCCGCGAACAGCGTCATGGAGGGATACTTGCTGTTCAGCTCATCCCGGAGGGTGCCGGTTTCCGCCTCCAGCAGCAGGGTGCAGCTGCCGTCCTCGTTCCAGCGGTAGTCAATGCCCTCCAGCCCGTACTTGCCCATGAACACGCCCTCGTCGGAGAGCAGGTAGTCGAACAGGCGCAGGATGCGGTCCAGCTTTTCCCCGTCCACGCCTGAGGATATGAAGGATTCCGACCAGAAGGGCAGGCTGCTGTTGCAGTAGATCACCCCGTCGGGGGCGGGGAACATGGGCAGCACGTCCACGCAGTCCTCAAAGGGCGTGTCCTGGTACTGGTACCACATTTCCGACAGCTCCTGCATGGCGGCGGGGGAGGACTTGTATTCCAGCGCCCCCAGCCGCCCGGCGGCAAAGTCCGCCAGCACCTCCTGGGGGTTTTTCACGTAGAAGTCCGGGTCCAGGCCGCCGGTTTCATACATGGCCCGGTAGGCCTCCACCACCCGGCGGAAATCCTCGCTGTACCAGGATGGGATGTACCGCCCGTCCCGCTCCACCCAGTCGTAGGTGTTGCAGTCCGGGGCGATGCCCAGCATCACCCACTTGCCCAGGGCGGCAAGGTTGTTCACGTTGTAGCCGATGGTGTCGTCCGCGCCGTTGCCATCCGGGTCGTCCCGGGCGAAGGCAGCCACCATGGCGATGAATTCCTCCAGGTTCCGGGGATTGTCCAGACCCAGGCTGTCCATCCAGTCCCGGCGGACGATCATGGCCGCGTCCGTGCTGGAGAGGATGGTATCCAGGAAGGAGATGCGGGGGATGGCGTAGTACCGTCCGTCCTTCCAGGCGGTGTAGTCCACCAGGGCCATGGTGCGCTCCAGGTTGGGATAGGCGGAGAGATCCTCGGGCAGGGGCTGGATGCGCCCGGTCTCGATCAGGCTCTCGTAAAAGGCGGAGTCATTGGCGTCGCTGGAGGAGATGGTCAGGGTGGTAAAGACGTCGGGCAGGCTGTTGGTGGCGCTGAGCATCTGGTAGTATTCCTTGTAGCTGACCCAGTCCACCGACACCGGCGTGACGCTGATGTTCAGCATGTCCTCCATGAAGTCCCGCATGGCGTCCTGCTGCACGTCGTTCATCCTGTCGATGTTCCAGAAGCCGATGCTGATGTCCAGATGGGGCTCCGGCGCGCCCTGCTCATCCTTTCCGCCTCCCGCGCACCCCGCGAGCAGGGCCAGCGCCAGCGTCAGGCACAGGATCAAACGCGCTATCTTGCTCATTGGGCCGGTTCCTCCTCATGGCGGTAGCTGCTGGGCGTCATCTGCGTGGTTTTCTTGAACACCCGGGCGAAGTAGAAGTAGTCGTGATAGCCCACCATGGCCGCCACCTGGGACACGGGCAGGTCGGTGGTGGTGAGCAGGTCGATGGCGTGGCGGATGCGCAGGTCGGTCAGGTAGCTGTTGAGGGTCTGGTTCATGGTCTGGCGGAACAGCTGCCCGGCGTAGTTCAGGTTCATGTGGCACAGGTCGGCCAGGGTCTGCATGGAGATGTCCTCCATGTAATGCTCGTCCATGTAGGCCAGCATGGCGTTGACGGCCTTGTTGCGGGTGGGGGCGGCGGAGGGCGCGGCCTTCTCCGGGGAAGGGTTCCTTGCGTCCAGGATGCCGCAGGCCTTGTCCACCACGTGCATCAGCTCCTCCCGGTTGAAGGGCTTGACGCAGTAGCCCAGGGCGTTGTGGAGCATGGCGGACTGGGCGTAGGCGAAATCCGCGTAGCCGCTGATGACAATGAACAGCGTGGGCAGCCCCTCCTCCCGGGCCTTGCGCAGAAGCTCCAGCCCGCCCATGCCCGGCAGCCGCACATCCACAAAGGCCAGGTCGGGCTTTTTGTCCCGCAGGTAGTCCCAGGCGGAGAGGCCGTCGTAGAATTCGGCGGTGAAGGCAAAGTGCTCCATGTCCCGGAGGGTGGCCTTCAGGCTCTTGATGACCCACTTCTCATCATCAATCACAATGGCGGAATACATGGCTGCTCCTTTCTCAGCCGCGGCGGGGCGGGTCGGTGGGAATGCGGATGCGGATGCCCGTGCCCTCCCCCTCGCGGGAGTCGATGGTCAGGGCATATTCCCTGCCGTAGTACAGCACGATGCGGCTGTTCACATTCAGGATACCAATGCCCTCATGGTGCTTGTCATCCATGGCGCGCAGATGGTCGGGGGCGTTGCCGGAGCGGTGGTCGGTGGATTCGCTCAGGCCCTCCCGGATGGCCGCCAGCCGCCCCTCGGACATGCCCACCCCCGTGTCCCGGATGTCGATGACCAGCTCCTCCTCCTTCAGGCGGGTGGCGATGGTCAGCCCGCCCGGCTTCAGGCTGGGCTCCAGCCCGTGGACGATGGCGTTCTCCACCAGGGGCTGGATGATCATCTTGGGAATGCGGAAGTCAAGGGTGTCCTCCTCCAGGTCGAAGCGCACCTGGAAGCGATCCTCAAAGCGGTGGGACTGAATCTTCAGGTACGCGTCCACAATGGCCATTTCCTCGGTGAGGGAGACCATGTCGCTGCCCTGGATGCTGTAACGGAAGATGTTGGCCAGGGCGCCGGTCACCTCGATCACCTCATCGTTCTGCCCGTCGGCGGACATGCCGCAGATGACGGTGAGGGTATTGTAGAGGAAGTGCGGGTTGATCTGGCTGCGCAGGAAGGCGATCTCCGTCTGCCGGTTGTTGATCTCCAAGTCCATCATCTTGGTGTAGTTGTCGATGATGACCTGGTTCTGATGATCCAGCTCCTGGAGCATGTCGTTGAAGAAGCGGAAGATGTCGCGTATCTCCGAGCAGCTGAAGCGGCGCTTGTCCAGGTCCACGCCCTGACGCACGGAGGTGCGGCTGCCCTCGGAGATCTGCTGCATGATGCGCGTCAGGTCCCGCAGGGAGGACGACACCGGGAAGCAGGTGGCGATGAAGCACACCAGCATCAGCACCAGCAGCGCCAGAATGCTGGCCGACAGGCGCAGGCTCACCAGCTGGGAGGCGCGCAGGTCGTGGGCCACGTCAAAGAGGATGTACAGCCTGCTGCCGGAGTCCGTCACCGAATACATGCGGATGAAGTAGCGCGTACCCTGGATGTTCACATCCGCCTGCGCGCCGGCCTGCAGCCCGGAGGGCAGCTTGGCAAAGAGCGTCTCGCTGCCATAGACCAGGCTGCCGTACTCGTCGGTGAGGAGAATCTCCGGCGTAACGCCGGCATAGGGGCTGGCGTCGGGGGCGGCGTCGGTGTTGAAGAAGCGGTTGTTGTTGATGGCCAGGAACACCGTGCCCAGGTAGCGGTTCTGCCCGGTGACGGACAGGCGGTGGATGGGGATGGACAGGATGTGGCACGCCGTTCCGGCCACGGAGAGGGTTCCCCGGCTCTGGAAGGCGTAGCTGGAGGTCTGGATGTCCTGGGCATAGCAGGCGTATACCTGGGGCGAGGTGCAAAGGGAAATGGAGTTCCCCTCCGGGCTGATGACGGCAATGTCCATCAGATTGGCGTTGAGGGCGATGGTGTTGTTGAGCAGGTTGTAGATCTGCTGGTAGGCGTCGTAGCGCTGGGCGGCGTCGGTCAGCTCCACATAGTCCTGCACGGCGTTGTTGTAGGCCACGGAGTAGGCGATGTTCCTGTAGGACACGTAGGACTGGCGCACCGACTGGGCCAGCTGGGCGGAATACAGCGCCTGATAGTTTTCCAGGTTCTCCTTCTGGGTGCGGGTGTAGCTGTAATTGTTCCACAGCAGGATGGCGCAGATGCACACCACCGCGATGCACATGAGCATCAGCAGCTGCTTGCGCAGCGTCAGCTGTCTGCGGGAAAACCGGCGTTTTGTCATAGGACCTCCTGCGGCAACAGGAAAATACATGGCTTTACCGTTATTCTAATACAGGATTGCAGCCTTGGCAAGAACGCACCCGCAGAAAAACCGGCGGTTTCCGCCCTGATTCTCCATGCACCGCGCCCAACAGGAAGTATATTTGTGCGATACAGCTGAAAAATCCTGCGGAAGCTAAGATATTTGCATAAATCAAGAGAATTTTTCCATGGCTTAATTGGCAGAAATTCGGTAAAATTCAGACAACATCATTTCTTTTGAGAGGGTGACCTTGCATGACAGCCAGAGGGGCGACGCGTTCTCCCGTTGTAAACAGTCCAAAGAAGACCATCTGGAAGCGGATGTGGGAGCAGAAGCTGCTGATTCTCATGTCCCTGCTGCCCATGGCCCTGCTGATCATATTCAAGTACGTGCCCATCTACGGCGTCCTGATCGCCTTCAAGAACTACAAGGCGTCCAAGGGCGTGTGGGGCAGCGCGTGGCTGGATCCGTTCTACAAGAACTTCCAGACCTTCTTCAAGAATGTCAACAGCGGCTACATCATCTGGAACACCTTCCGCGTGGGCGTGCTGACCATGCTCTTCACCTACCCCATGCCCATCATCTTCGCCCTGATGCTCAATGAGCTCAAGGTTCCCCGCTTCAAGCGCGTCGTGCAGACGGCCTCCTACATCCCCCACTTCCTCTCCGTGGTGGTCATCTGCTCCATGCTCAACAGCTTCGGCTCCATCAACGGCCTGTTCAACGACCTGCGCTCCCTGTTCGGGCTGACCCGCATCAACATGAACGACGGCGACGCCTACTTCCTGCTGGAGTACATCGGCTCGGCCATCTGGCAGGGCACAGGCTGGGGCTCGATCATGTACCTGTCGGCCCTGTCCAACGTGGATACCTCCCTGTACGACGTGGCCAACCTGGACGGCGCCAACCGCCTGCAGAAGATCCGCCACATCGCCTGGCCCGCCATCCTGCCCACCACCACCACGCTTCTGATCATGAACGTGGGCTCGGTCATGAGCGCGGACTTCACCAAGATCCTGCTGATGCAGAACGACACCAACCGCTCCGCCCTGGAGGTGCTGTCCACCTTCGTTTACCACCAGGGTATCGAAAACGGCAAGTTCAGCTACTCGACGGCCGTCAACCTGTTCTCCTCGGTCATCTGCTTTGCCCTGGTGTGGGGCACGAACATGATCGTGCGCAAGATGAACCCCGAGAACAGCCTGTGGTAAGGAGGGAGAACCATGACCAACACAACCCGTCAGCTTCGCTTCAGCGGAGCCAAGCAGAAGAACAAGATCCAGGTCGGCAGCTTCGCCGTGGACGTGATCCTGATCATCTTCTTCATCCTGGCGTCCATCATCTTCGTGTATCCGTTCCTGAACGTGATCGCGGTTTCCTTCTCCAGCAACTCCATGATCACCACCGGCCAGGTCAGCTGGTTCCCCAAGGGCTTCACCACCATCGGCTACGAGCTGCTGTTCAAGGAGGCCAACATCTGGGGCGCGTACCTGAACACCATCATCATCTGCCTGGGCTTCGCCATCGTCAACCTGACGATGACCTCCCTCCTGGCCTATGTGATGAGCATCCCGGATTTCGTGTTCAAGAAGCTGTACTCGGTGCTGCTGCTCATCACCATGTTCTTCTCCGGCGGCACCGTGCCCACCTACCTGCTCATCAAGAACCTGCACATGCTTGACACCTGGTGGTCGCTGATCCTGCCCGGCGCGCTGAGCGCGTACAACGTCTTCGTCTACCGGGCGTTCTACCGGGGCATCTCCCCCGCCCTGCGCGAATCCGCGCGCATCGACGGCGCCAACGAGCTGCAGATTCTCGTCAAGATCTACGTGCCCCTGTCCAAGGCGCTGTACGCCAGCTTCGGACTGTTCGCGGTGGTGGGCATGTGGAACAGCTACTACGACGCCCTGCTCTACATCAGCGACGCGTCCAAGCAGCCCATCCAGATGATCCTGCGCAAGATTGTCTTCACCTCCGCAGGCTCGGACATGCAGGAGGTCACCAACGCCATGAACAACGGCCAGCTCAACCGTCTGAGCGTGCAGTACGCCTGCATCGTGGCCACGGCGCTTCCCGTCATGATCATCTATCCCTTCCTGCAGAAGTACTTCGCCACCGGCGTCCAGGTCGGCGCGGTGAAGGGCTAAGGCACATCACGTTTGTAATGGCATGCGATGCCATGCCATTCAATAAAACGCCGCTTCGGCGGCAAAACGACAAGGAGGTACCTTCCGCATGAAAAAGTTCCTTTCCGCACTGCTGGCGCTGATGATGGCGCTGGGCATGCTGAGCGTCGCGGGCGCTGAGATCCCCGACGATCAGTGGACCATCGACTTCTCCACCTGGGCCACCGCCGCTGACAACGGCATGGCGCTGCCCGAGATCCCCGGCGGCGTGCTGAAGATCAAGGCGAACATCGCCCTGTTCAACCAGACCAGCGCCGGCACCCAGATCCAGAAGCTCTGGGAGCAGGCCATGGAGCACTACCTGGGCGTCGACGTTGAGGTTGAGTTCGCCGAGACTCCCTGGGCCGACTTCCGCGCCAACGAGCTGACCAAGCTGGCCGCCGGCAGCGTGGCTGACATCAACAGCTACTCCCAGGGCGGCGCCATCCAGGAATACGGCGAGGAAGGCGTTGTGCTGAACCTGGCCGAGTATGAGGATTACATCCACTACTACAAGGAGTACATCGCGGGCCATCCCCAGGGCGAGGCGTATCACTACAACGCCGACGGCTCCGCCTACGTCTTCTGGAACGGCACCCAGAACACCGAGAACATCATGGGCGCCCAGTCCTTCACGGCCTACGCCTATCGCTTCGACGTGCTCAAGCAGCTGGGCCTGACCCCCGCCACCACCCTGGACGAGTTCACCGCCCTGTGCGCCACCCTGAAGGAAAAGATCGACGCGGGCGAGGTTGACGCTTCCTACGTCATGATGAACTCCACCAGCGACTACGCCTTCTACCGCGGCTTCGTGGGCGCGTACCACACCTGGGACACCCTGTACTGGAACGGCTCCGAATGGTCCTTCGGCCCCATCGAGGATAACTTCCGCGAGATGCTGACCTACCTGGCTGAGCTGTATGCTGCGGGCTACATTGATCCCGAGCTGGCCACCTCCGACTACAACGCCTCTCAGGAGAAGGCCGCGACCGGCTACGCCGTGATCTGCCCCAACCTGTGGGCCGGTTCCGCTGCTGGCTGGAACAACGCCGTGCCCGAGGATTCCTCCGTGGAATGGGGCCTGGCCTACCTGCCCTCCAACACCAAGTACGGCACTGCCTGGAAGTGGGGCTCCAAGCTGGGCGGCAAGTTCTTTGACAACGCGCTGCTGGGCACCTTCATCGGCGGCGAGACCCAGTATCCCGAGTACTGCGTGGCCATGATCGACTACCAGTATTCCGACGAGATGGTCACCCTGATGAACTGGGGCATCGAGGGCGTGTCCTACACCGTGGGTGAGGACGGCTCCAAGACCTATGTGGACGAGATCATGAATGCGCCCGAGGGCTCCTCTCCCGCGCTTGAGTCCGCCAACTACGGCCTGATGGCTTCCTCCGTGTGCCGCTCCGGCATCCCCTTCATCCCGATCAACTTCTCCGCCATGGTGCAGGTGTCCTCCAACCCCGAACCCTGGTGGAATCCCACCGAAGGCTACTACATGGGCAAGTACTGGATCGAGTCCGACCGTCAGGGCGGCGAAGAATCCGTGTCTCCCTATGACCGTCCCGCCGCGCTGTCCCTGGATGCCGACCAGTCCGCTGCGAAGGCCCAGCTGACCTCCGCCTGCGAGCTGTACGCCCGTGAGGAAGCGCTGAAGTTCATCACCGGCCAGTACGACGTGAACGACGACGCTGCCTGGGACAAGTATGTGCAGGGCGTCAAGTCCCAGTCTGACGAGGACTTCGACGAGACCATCGCCATGCTCAACGCCAACTCCATCGTGGAGTAACATGCAGGATCAACAAGAACTGAATTCTCCTTGAAGGAGGCGGGGAAGGGGCAGACGCATTGCATTTGCCCCTTCCCTGTATTTATGTCCGCAGACCAAAATATGCCCGACTGCATTGGCATGACGGGCAAAACGTGGTAAAATGGACAAAAACGCAGCCAGATTAACAGGAATTGCCGTTCTTTCGGCAGAAGGAGACGCCTGTGAGCCGACTCACGCAGCTTCGCACGGAAAACCGCCTGAATCCGCTGAATATTGATACGCCCCGCCCGGTCTTTTCCTGGCGGGCGGAGGATACCGCCAACAACTGGATGCAGGAAAGCTACCGCCTGCAGGTATGGCAGGGGGAAACGCCGGTGTGGGACAGCGGCGTGGTGGCAAGCTCCCGCATGAACCAGATCGAATACGCCGGCGCGCCCCTGGCCGCCGAGACCGCCTATCGCTGGCAGGTACAGGTTACGGCCCGCTCCAACGCGGGCGTCGAATCCCTTGTCAGCGCCGAGGCCCGCTTTGAGACCGCCATGCTGGCCCCCGAGGACTGGAAGGGCCAGTGGATCGGCGAACAACAGGATGAAATCTATCACCTCTTTCGCAGGGCGTTCCAGGTGGACAAGCCCCTGCGGGCAGCCCGGCTGTCGTTGTGCGCGCTGGGCCACGGGGTATGCATGATAAACGGCCAGCCCGTCACCGACGCGGTGCTGGAGCCCGGCTGGACGGATTACCGCAAGACGGCCCTTTATACCACCTATGACGTGACCGGTCTCCTGCGCCAGGGAGACAACGCCCTGTGCGTGAAGACCGGCGACGGCATGTACAACGTGCGCGGGGGACGCTATGTTTATTTCCCCCGCAGCTACGGCCAGCGCAGGCTGCTGTGCCAGCTTCGCCTGGAGTATGCGGACGGCGCCCGGGCGTATGTGCTCTCCGACGGCGCATGGCGCATGGGGGCCAGCCCGGTCAGCTTCTGCTGCATTTACGGCGGGGAGGACTACGACGGCCGCATTCCCTTCGCGGAAACGTCCCTGCCGGACTATGACGACAGCGCATGGGAGCGCGCGCCCGTCGTTCCCGCGCCGGAGGCCGCGCTGCGGGCCCAGGCCATTCCGCCGGAAAGGGTGATGCAGCGCTACGCCCCGTTGAGGGTGACGCGCATGCCCGACGGCCGGGACCTGTACGACCTGGGGACGAACTTTTCCGGCTGGGTGCGCATTCGCCTGCGCACCGACGGGCAGATGGCCGGGCGCAGGGTGGTCATGACCCCCGGGGAGATTCTCGGCGCGAACGGCCTGCCCGACCAGAAGGTCACGGGCCGGGGCTACGCCTGGACCTACATCCTGAACGATGATGAAACGCAGGAATTCGCCCCGGACTTCACCTACACCGGCTTCCGCTATGTTCTGGTGGAGGGCGCGGCCCCCGTTGGTTCTTCCCTGACGGACATGCCCGTGCTGGACATGCTGGAGGGCGAGTTCATTCACCCCGACCTGGAGGAAACCGGCGGCTTCGACTGCTCCAGCGAGCTGTTCAACCGGATCCACGGGATCATCCGCCAGGCCATGCTGTCCAACATCAAGAGCTACTTCACCGACTGCCCCCACCGGGAGAAGCTCCCCTGGCTGGAGGAGACCCACCTGATCGGCCCGGCGATGCTGTGCAGCTGGGATCTGCAGAGCCTGTACGAGAAGGTGGAGCAGGACATGACCGACGCCCAGCGGGACAGCGGGATGGTGGCGGACATCTGCCCGGAATACGTCACGGGCTTTGACAAGTGGCACAAGGGCTTTGTGGACTCGCCGGAATGGGGCAGCGCCTGCGTGCTGAACCCCTGGCACCTGTACTGCCGCTACGGCAATCTCCGGGCCCTGCGCCAGGCATATCCCACCATGAAGCGCTACGTGGACTACCTGACCGGGCGCACCCACCACGGGGTGCTGCACCACGGCCTGGGCGACTGGCTGGACATCGGCCCCTGCACCCCCTATTCCCAGAACACCCCCGTCCCCGTGTGCGCCACCTGCGTGTACGCCATCGACCTGGACGTCATGGCGCGCGCCGCAAGGCTCCTGGGCATGCCGGAGGAGGCCGAGGCCTACGGGAAGCAGCTGGCCTATGTCCGGGAGGAATACAACGCCCAGTTCCTGGACGACCAGACGGGCCGCTACGCCAACGGCAGCCAGGCCTGCCAGTCCCTGAGCCTGATGGCGGGGCTGGTGCCGGAGGCCTACCGGGAGAAGGCCCTCCGGCAGCTGCGGGACGAGGTGGTCAAGCGGAACTACGCCATCACCGCCGGGGATGTGGGGCACCCCTACCTGGTGGCAGCGCTGATGAGCAGCGGCATGTCCGACCTCATCAACACCATGACGGGCATCACCGACACCCCCGGCTACGGCTACCAGGTCGCCTGCGGCGCCACCACCCTCACCGAGGAATGGGACGGCCCTGATCCCGCCCGGCCCCACGGCTCGCAAAACCATCTGATGCTGGGCAGCCTGGACGAGTGGTTCTTCTGCGGGCTGGGCGGCGTCGGCTCCATCCGCACCCATGAGCAGTTCGACCAGCTGACGGTCTGCCCGCACTTTGCCCAGGGGATCGACCGGGTCAGCGTGTGGATGACCCATCCTTATGGCCGCCTGGCCGTGGCATGGACGCGGGAGGCAGACGGCGTGCGCCTGCAGGTGACCGTACCGCCGAACACGACTGCCCGCATCCGTACCGAAGCCGGCGACATCGACGAGCAGGTTGGCTCCGGCGAATATACCTGGCTGTGCCAGGGTTAAACCCACCCCCATGGAGCGCGCCAGCGTAGAACGGGTCAAGGGGCGAAGCTCCTTGCGCGGGTGCAGGGGCGGCGTTAGCCCCTGCGCAGGTCTGGGCGGCAGCCCAGGCGCAGCACCAAAGCATAGTAAAAAGGAAAAAGAAAAAGCGCGAGTTTCCGAGCGGATGCCTGCATCCGCAATGGAAACGGCAGATTCGACCACCCCCATGGAGCGCGCCAGCGAAAACGGGTCAAGGGGCGAAGCTCCTTGCGCGGGTGCAGGGGCGGCGTTAGCCCCTGCGCAGGTCTGGGCGGCAGCCCAGCGTCCCCCAAAAGACATGCGAGTTTCCGAGCGGCTGCGCAGCAGTCCGCAATGGGAACGGCAGGTTGAGCCAATCCGCAAGGGAACGAACCTCATCCGACCTCGCTTCGCTCGGCCACCTTCCCAAGAAGGGGAAGGCTCTTCGGTATCCCGCGCTCTTGATCCATCACGGGCTGAGCAGCCCCATCAATCATCAGGAGGACATGCAGCATGATTTCCATCCATGACGGGCGCATCGCCCCTTACCTGACCCCCTACCGCTATCCGCAGCCGGTGCTGACCGGCTCCGGCGTGCCCGGGGCCTTTGACGAAAAATCCGTGGACATCCCCTTCGTGTTCCGCCACGGGGGCAGGTTCCACATGGTGTATACCGGCTACGACGGCATCGGCTACCAGTCCGCCCTGGCCGTGTCCGACGATCTGCTTCACTGGCAGCACGAGCGCGTCATCCTCCCCCGCCTGGGCCAGGACAGCACCCGCTGGGACCGGGGCGGCGGCGCGGTCACCTGGATGATCAAGGAAAGCGACAGCCTGTGGGACGTGCCCACCCTGCGCAAGGTGAACGGCCGCTACTGGGGCGTGTACCACTCCTACCCCGGCGAGGGCTACGAAACCGGCCCGGCGCAGATCAGCCTGATCTGGTGCGAGAAGGAGGATCTGTCCGAGTGGCACAGGCTGGAGGAGCCGGTGTTCTCCTGGCGGGAGGGCGAAGCCTGGGAGAAGGGCGGGCTGTACAAGGCCTGCGTCATCCGCCACGAGAACCGCTGGCTCATGTTCTACAACGCCAAGGACGAGGCCGCCGCCTGGACGGAGCAGACGGGCGTGGCCTTCTCCGACGATCTGATGCACTGGACGCGCTACACAGGCAACCCGGTATTGCGGGTCACGCCGGATGCGTGGGACAGGCGGTTCGTCTCCGACCCGTATGTGGTGCATGACGGGGAGCAGTGGCTGAATTTCTACTTTGGCCTGGGGCCGGGCCACGCCCAGGAGGGTCTGGCGCTGTCCCGGGATCTTTTGCGGTGGGAGAAGGTGGACGCGCCCATCATCGGCTACGGCGCGCCCGGCAGCTACGACAGCGGACATGCCCACAAGGCGTCCATGGTGTACTGGCAGGGGGTGCTGTACCACTTCTACTGCGGCACCCGGCCCTGGCAGCCCGGCGATCCCACGAAGGTGTTTGAGGAGCCCTGGGCGGAACTGCGCACCATCTGCGTGGCCACCAGCAAGCCTCTGGAGGAAAATAACGCATGAAGCAGTACGATACCCTGCGCAAGGGCAGCATGCCCCCGAGAATTCTGCCCTTCCTGTGGATGAAGGGCGAGGACGAGGACACCATCCGGGAGGAGCTGGACGCCATCGAGGCCTGCGGGGTGAAGGAGGTCTGCCTGGAGAGCAGGCCCTACCCGGACTTCTGCGGCCCGAAGTGGTGGGAGACGCTGGACTTCCTGGTGCCGGAAATGAAAAAGCGCGGCATGCGCATGTGGATTCTGGACGACCGCAAGTTCCCCACGGGCTACGCCAACGGGGGCTTTGAGCGGCAGCCGGAGAAGGCGAAGATCTACCTGGCGGAGCGGCACATGGACATCCTGGGCCCCTGCCGGGACGGCGCGGTGCTGGTGGAGAATTTCATCGGGGACGGGACGCTGCTGGGCATTCTGGCCGTCCCAAAGCCGGACACAGAAACCCTGGCGGTCAGCGGCGAGGGCGTGATCGACCTGACGGATCAGGTGGAGAACGGCTTTGTGTACTTCGATCTGCCGGAGGGCGCGTACCGGCTGTTTGTGCTGTTCACCACCCGGCATTTCGGCGGGCGGGAGAGCTACATGAACCTGATCGACGCGGACTCGGTGCGGGTGCTGCTGGACGAGGTGTACGAGAAGCACTACCAGCGCTACGCGGAGGACTTCGGCGGGGTGATCGCGGGGTTCTTCTCCGACGAACCGGAGCTGGGCAACGTGAAGGGCTACCCCTTCGACCAGACATTGGGCAAGCGGGATGTGCGCCTGCCCTGGAGCCAGCAGCTGGAAGCGCGGCTGCGGGCGGCCTGGGGGGAGGAGTTCCTCACCCGCCTGCCGGGGCTGTGGTACGAGGCGGGGGACAGAACCGCCGGTACCCGCTCCACCTACATGGAGCATGTGACCGGCCTGGTGTATGAGTGCTTCACCCGGCAGGTGGGGCAGTGGTGCGAGGCGCACGGGGTGGAGTACATCGGCCACGTCATTGAGGACGACAACGCCCACACCCGCCTGGGCTGCAGCGTGGGCCACTACTTCCGGGAGATGCGCGGCCAGCACATGGCCGGCATCGACGTGGTGCATCACCAGATTGTGCCGGGATTCACAGGGCGGATTCACCAGTGGATCGCCGGGGATGCGGACGGGGAATTCTTCCACTTCGGCCTGGCGAAGCTGGCCAGCTCCGCCGCGCACATCGACCCGAAGAAGCAGGGCCGCGCCCTGTGCGAAATTTTCGGCAACTACGGCTGGGCCGAGGGCGTATCGCTGATGCGGTGGCTGACCTGCCACATGCTGGTGCGGGGGATCAACGTGTTCACCCCCCACGCCTTCTCCATGACCTACCCCGACCGGGACTGCCCGCCCCACTTCTATGCCCGGGGGAACAACCCGCAGTTTGACGCCTTCGGGCAGCTGATGCGCTTCATGCAGCGGGCCGCGCACCTGCTGGGGGAGGGCGCGCCGATGGCGGACGCGGCGGTACTCTACCACGCGGAGGCGGAGTGGAGCGGCGGGGAGACCATGCTGTTCCAGAAGCCCCTGCGGGCGCTGGCGGAGCGTCAGCTCGACGCGGACGTGATCCCCTGCGACGCGCTGGAGCAGGCCGCCATCCGCGGCAGGCAGCTGGTCATCGGCACGGCCTGCTACCCCTGTCTGGTGCTGCCTTGGGCGACGTGCATCCGGCGGGAGACGGCGGACTTCATCATCCGCGCGGCGGCCCAGGGCCTGCCGGTATTCGCGGTGGACGGCATTGCCGCCCTGGACACGGCCCGGCATCCCCTGCCCCGGGCAATGGCGGAGGCGCTGCGCGCCAGCGTGCGGATCGTCCCGCTGGGCGAGCTGGCCGGGTGCGTGGCGGCGGCGTGCCCGCCCCATGTGGCCTGCGAGGGCTCCTGGCCCGACCTGCGGGGGATGGCGATCAGCTACCCCGACGGGCAGGCGGTCATGTTCTTCAATGAAAGCACCACCGTAACGGTGGACACCCGCGTGCGCTTCCGGGACAGGCAGGACGCCTCCGTGCTGTGGTACGACCCCTGGTTTGACCGGGAGGAGGCCGTGGCCATCCAGGACGGCGCGATGCCCCTGCGGCTCCTGCCGGGAGAGGCGCTATTCTGCATCCTGGACGGGCGGACGGGTGCGGCCCCGGCGAAGACCGTTCGGGCGGAAACGCCCCTTGATCTGCGCTGGGAGGTCAGCTGCGCCCGGGAGACGGAGCATGACCGCTTCCGCCCGCTGACGGTCATTAAGCCCGGCCAGCCCCTGCCCAGCATGAACGGGCGCGGCCGGCAGCCCGACTTCACCGGCTGGTACCGCTACGACGGCGTTTTCGACCTCCGCAGGGAGGAGGGCGCCGCGTACCGGCTGTTCATCCCCCGGGGCGGGGATACGGCGCAGATTATCCTCAACGGCGTCGATCTGGGCTACCTGGCCCAGTTCCCCGGCTGGGTGGACGTGACCCACGCCCTGCGCGACGGCCCCAACGCCCTGCGCCTGGAATTCTCAACGACCCTGGTGTGGCTGCGCAAGGACGGCGCGTCCACCCACCTGCAGCTGGGCCCCACGGGCCTGTGCGGCGTACCGACCCTCATGACCCTGCGATAAACCCGGCACGAAGGAGGAGTATCCATGCTGAAAGCAGAAAAGATCTATTATGGCGGCGATTACAACCCCGACCAGTGGGACGAGGCGACCATCGCCGAGGATATGCGTTTGTTCCGCAAGGCAGGCATCAACCTGCTGACGCTGCCGGTATTCTCCTGGGCGAAGCTGGAGCCGGACGAGGGCGTGTACGACTTTGACTGGCTGGACAAAATCATCGACCAGATCTGGGCAAATGGCATTCACGTCTGCCTGGCCACCCCCACCACCGCCCAGCCCGCCTGGCTCTCCACCCGCTACCCGGAGGTGCTGCCGGTGGATATTCAGGGCCGCAAGCGCACCCACGGCATGCGCGTGTTCTTCTGCGTCAACAGCCTGAAGTACCGGGAGCGGGCCGCGGCCATTGCCGAGGAATTCGCCAAGCGCTACGCCCATCATCCCGCCCTGGCCATGTGGCATGTGTCCAACGAGTACGGCACCTACTGCTACTGCCCCACCTGCCAGGCCAAGTTCCGCCTGTGGCTGCGCCGCCGCTACGGCACGGTGCAGGGGCTCAACGAGCACTGGCACACCACCTTCTGGGGGCGGATCGTCACCAGCTTCGAGGAGGTTACCCTGCCCACGGAGCTCAACGACGACTACCGCTTCAACCCCGCCATCCAGCTGGATTACATGCGCTTCGTCACCGATTCCACGGCGGAATGCTTCATGAACGAGTACCGGGTGCTGAAGAAGTACAACCCGGACATTCCCGTGCAGACCAACATGTCCGGCTTCATCAAGAAGCTGGATCAGTTCACGCTGACCAAGTGCCTGGACGTGGTGGGCTGGGACAACTATCCCTGGCCCAACGATCCGCCCTACTTCATGGCCATGAAGCATGACATCATGCGCGGGCTCAAGGGCGGGCAGTCCTTCGTGCTGACGGAGCAGTCCCCCAACCAGCAGAACTGGCAGCCCTACAACAAGCTCAAGCGCCCCGGCGAGGTGCGCATGCTCAGCTACCAGGCCATGGCCCACGGCGCGGACACCTGCCTGTTCTTCCAGATGCGCCAGTCCATCGCCGGGCAGGAGAAGTTCCACGGGGCCATCATCAGCCACGCGGGGCACGAGCACACCAGGGTGTTCCGGGAATCGGAGGAGCTGGGGCACGAGCTGGAAAAAATCGGCGACGCCTTCCTGGAGGGCCGCACCCCCGCCCGGGTGGCCATGCTGATGGACTGGAACAGCTGGTGGGCCCTCGAGCTGACCAGCGGCCCCAGCAAGGACATGGACTACCTCAGGACCTTCTCCCGCTACTACCATGCTTTCCACCGCCGCAACATTCCTGTGGACATCGTCAATCCCTCCGACCGGGAGCTGACGGGCTACGACCTGGTGGTGGCCCCCATGCTGTACATGACCAAGGAAGGCGTGGGCGAAAAGATCACGGAGTTTGTGCGGCAGGGCGGCACGCTGGTGACCACGGTCATGTCCGGCCTGGTGGATGAAAACGACCGCTGCATCTTCGGGGAATACCCCGGGAAGCTGCGGGACGTGCTGGGCATCTGGGTGGAGGAGGTGGACGCCCTCCGCCCCGACGAGCGCAACCGCATCCTCATGAACGGCGTTATGCCCGGCATGGCGGACAGCTACGAATGCTCCTTCCTGTGCGATTTGCTCCACACCCGCGGCGCGGAGGCCCTGGCCACCTACGAGAGCGACTTCTACGCCGGAATGCCCGTCGTCACCCGGAACCACTTCGGCATGGGCAAGGCATACTACATCGGCACCGAGCCGGACGACGCGTTCCTCAATGACTTCATGGGCCGGATCTGCGAGGACATTGGCCTGACCGCGCCCTTCGCTGCGGCGGAGAACGTGGAGGTCACCCGGCGCGTCAGCGGCAAGGGCACCACCATCTTCGTGCTGAACCACAATCAAGCGCCTGCGTGGGTGGACTTTGGCGCAAGCCGCCTGACCCGCCTGACCACGGGCGAGGCCATGACCGGCCGGGTGGAGGTTGCGCCCCGGGACGTGCTGGTAATGCGGCTGGAGGCTTGAAGGATGACGAACGCGCTGTTTCCCGCCCTGGGCGGGCTGCTCCACGGCGGGGACTACAACCCCGAGCAGTGGCTGGACCGGCCGGACATCCTGGAGGAGGACGTCCGCCTGATGAAGAAGGCCGGCGTGAACTGCGTCACCCTGGGCGTGTTCTCCTGGTCGGCCTATGAGCCCCGGGAGGATGAGTTCCGTTTCGACTGGCTGCGGGCGATCATGGACCGCCTGTACGAGAACGGCATCTACACCATCCTGGCCACCCCCACCGGCGCGCGCCCGGCCTGGCTGGACGAGAAGTACCCCGAGTGCATGCGGGTCTCCCGCGCCGGGGTGCGGAACCGCCACGGTGTGCGGCACAACCACTGCCTGACCTCCCCGGCCTTCCGGCGGCGGGCCGAGACGGTCATCCGCCGCCTGGGGGAAGCCGTGGGGCATCACCCCGGGGTGATCCTGTGGCACATCTCCAACGAGCTGGGCGGCGAGTGCTGCTGCCCCCTGTGCCAGAGCCGCTTCCGGGACTACCTGCGGGCACGGTACCACAACGATATTGACGAGCTGAACCACGCCTGGTGGACGGCCTTCTGGAGCCACACCTACACCAGCTTCGAGCAGGTGGAGCTGCCCTACACAAACGGCGAGGGCAGCATCATGGGCCTGAACCTGGCCTGGAAGGAATTCACCACCTGGAGCATGGCGGACTATATCCGCTTCGAGCGGGAGATCCTCCGGGACATCGCGCCGGACATCCCCGCCACCACCAACTTCATGCGCCTGTACCAGGGCCTGGACTACCACGCCCTGGCCCGGGAGCTGGACGTGATCTCCTGGGACAGCTACCCCATGTACCACACCGACGCGGAGCCCCTTTCCGCCACCGCTGCCGCCACGGCCTTCGACCACGCGGTGATGCGGGGCATGAAGCCGGAGAGGCCCTTCATGCTCATGGAAAGCACCCCCAGCCTGGTGAACTGGCATCCCTTCAACAAGCTCAAGCGCCCCGGCGCGCACCTGCTGGCCAGCCTGCAGGCGGTGGCCTGCGGGTCGGACACGGTGCAGTATTTCCAGTGGCGCAAGGGGCGCGGCTCCTACGAGCAGTACCACGGCGCGGTGATGGACCATCTGGGCCGGGACGACACCCGGGTGTTCCGGGAGGTCAGCCAGGTGGGCGAGGCGCTGAAGAAGCTGGCCCCCGTGGCAGGGAGCGTGCTGCACGCCCAGGCGGCGGTGCTCTTCGACTGGAGCAACCGCTGGGCCATCGACAACATGGCGGGCCTGGCCCAGAGCCGCAAGCTCTACGAGGAAACCTGCCGCACCCAGCATGAGCTCCTTTCCTCCCTGGGGGTGGAGACGGACGTGGTCTCCCCCATGGCGGAGCTGTCCGGCTACCGTGTGGTGGCCGCGCCCATGCTGTACCTGCTGCATGACGGCGAGGCCGCGCATCTCATCGACTACGTTCGCGGCGGCGGCACGCTGGTGCTGACCTACCTGACCGGCTATGTGGACAAGGACACGCTGAACTACCTGGGCGGCTTCCCCGGGGACGGGCTGAAGGACGTTGTGGGCCTGTACAGCGAGGAAATCGACACCCTCTACCCCACCGACCGCAACGGCGCGGCCTTCACGGACGGCTTCTGCGCGGAGATTCGCGACTTCTGCGAAGTCCTCAGGGTGCAGGACGCGGAGGTGCTGGCCACCTACACCGGGGATTTCTATCAGGGCACGCCGGTGGTCACCCGCCGCCGGGAGGGCCTGGGCCAGGTGTACTACGTGGGCGCGCGGCTGAGCCATGAGGGCATGACGCACATTTACCGCATGTGCATCGAGGGCATGGAGGTGCATCCCATGCCGGAGCATACGGAGCATCACCGCCGGGAGGGCGAGGATCGCTGCTTTGACTTCTACCTGAACCACAGCGCGGAGCCCGTGACGGTTTCCCTGCGCCGGGACGGCACAGAGCTGCTGACGGGCCTTAACGCCGCAAGCACGCTGACCCTGCCGCCCTTCGGCACGGCGGTGGTCGCAACGGACAAGTGATACGGAGGACAACCATGCTTGATGTCAATACCATCCTGATGGACTACCTGACCGAGCCCGTGGGCGTGGAGGAAACGCCCCGGTTCGGCTGGCTGGCGGAGGACGACCTGCCGGGAGCGGTGCAGACGGCGTACCAGCTGCAAATCGCCCGGGAGGCGTCCTTTGCCGCTCCCCTGTGGGACAGCGGCTGGGTTCTGTCGGAGGAATCCGCCCATGTGGACGTGGCAGGACTGCCCCTGGCCGCGGCAGCGCGGTACTTCGCGCGGGTGCGCATCCGGGACAACCACGGCCAGGAAAGTCCCTGGAGCGGCACCGCCAGCTTTGTGACGGGGCTGGCAGGGCAGGCGTGGCGGGGGACGTTCATCACCGCCGAGACCTCTGCCGACGCATCCAACTCCAAGGGCACCTACCTGCGGGGCGAAGCGCGGGTGGAGGGCCAGGTGGCGGAGGCGTACCTCTGCGCCACGGCCCACGGCCTGTACCACCTGACGCTCAACGGCCAGCGGGTGGGTCAGGACGAAATGACTCCCGGCTGGACGGCCTACGACAAGCACCTGTGCTACCAGACCTACGACGTGACGGGTCTGCTGCGCCAGGGGGAGAACGTGCTGGGCGCGCATCTGGGCGCGGGCTGGTACAAGGGCAAGATGAGCTTCACCCAGGAGCGGAACCTGTACGGCGACCGCACGGCGCTGCTGGCGAATCTGCTCATCCGCTACGCGGACGGGCGGGAGCAGGTCTTTGCCACGGATGAAACGTGGATCGGCTGCAGCTCGCCGGTGGAGTTTTCCGAAATCTACGACGGCGAACTGTACGACGCGCGGCTGGAGCAGCCCGGCTGGGATATGCCCGGCTTCGTGCCGGTGATGGACGAGGGCTTCGTCTATCCGCCGGAAACGCCCCTTGACCGGGACCTGATCGCCAACCCCTACACCCAGGAGGAAATCGCGGCGCAGATCCGCACGGCGGCGGCCTACCGGCACACGGACGTGCGCTGGCATCAGGCGAAGGCCGTGGACGGCGACCTGTCGGTTTTGACGCCCCAGCCGGGCTGCCGGGCGGGCGTGACCGAGGAGCTGCCGGTGAAGGCGATCCTCGTCACCCCCGAGGGCGACACGGTGCTGGACTTCGGCCAGAACCTGACGGGCTGGGTGCGCTTCCGCGTCACCGGCCAGGCGGGGGACATGGTGCATCTGCGGTGCTTCGAGACCCTCGACGCAAAGGGCAACGCCTACTTTGCCAACCTGCGCACCGCCAAGGCGGAGGTGCGCTACATCTGCCGGGGCGGGAGCGCGAAGTACTCGGAGCTGTTCTCCTTCCAGGGCTTCCGCTACGCCAAGCTGGAGAAGTGGCCCGGGGAGGTGCGCGCGGAGGACTTCACCGCCTGTGTGGTGCATTCCCGCATGCGCAGAACCGGCGCCTTCGCCTGCTCGCACCCGCTGGTGAACCAGCTGCAGCACAACATTGAGTGGAGCCTGAAGGACAACTTCCTGGACATCCCCACGGACTGCCCCCAGCGGGACGAGCGCATGGGCTGGACGGGCGACGCGCAGATCTTCTGCCGGACGGCCACCTTCCTGCGCAACACGTACCCCTTCTTCCGCAAATGGCTGCGGGACGTGGCTCTGGAGCAGACCCCCGAGGGCGGCGTGCCCCACGTGGTGCCCAACACCCTGCAGTACCGCGGCGTGTCGGACTGGCTGCTGGGCCAGGGCACGCACTCCGCGGCGGCCTGGGCGGACGTGGCGGTGGTCAACCCCTGGACGCTCTACCAGGCCTACGGCGACAAGCGCATCCTGGTCGAGCAGTTCGACAGCATGCGCCGGTGGATCGACTTCATGCGCGATCACGCCGTCAACGACATCTGGAACTACAAGCTGCAGTTCGGCGACTGGGTGGCCCTGGACGCGGCGGAGGGCAGCTACTGGGGCGCGACCCCCAACGACCTGACCTGCACCGCCTACTATGCCTACTCCACGGGGCTGTTCGTGAAGGCCTGCCGGGCGCTGGGCCGGGACGCGCTGGCGGAGGAATACGCCGCGCTCTACGACCGGGTGGTGCGCCGCTTCCGGGAGGAATTCCTGGACGAGCGGGGCGTGATGAAGGTGCAGACCCAGACAGCGCACATCGTCGCGCTGTACTTCGGCCTGCTGCCCGAGGAGGGCGTTCCCAGCACGGTGGAGGGCCTGAAGCGGCTGCTGGCCAAGGAAAACGGCCACCTGGTCACGGGCTTTGTGGGCACGCCCTACTTCTGCCACGCCCTGAGCCAGAACGGCGCGCTTCGCGAGGCCTACGACCTGCTGCTCAAGGAGGACTTCCCCTCCTGGCTGTACCAGGTCAAGGCGGGGGCCACCACGGTCTGGGAGCACTGGGACGGCCTGAAGCCCGACGGCACCATGTGGAGCCCGGACATGAATTCCTTCAACCACTATGCCTACGGCGCCATCGGCGAATGGCTGTACCGGGTGGTGGCGGGCATCGAGATTGACGAGCAGACCCCCGGCTACAAGCACGCGATCCTGGCCCCCCGCCCCGGCGGCAATCTCGCCTGGGCCTCGGGCAGCTACGAGAGCGTTTACGGCACGGTATCCACTGCCTGGGAGCAGCATCAAGATACACTCACCCTGACCGTCCGGGTACCCTTCAACACCACGGCCTCCATCATCCTGGAGGAGGGCGCGCAGGCGCCGCAGAGCGGGCTTTCCTTCCGCCGCAACGCAAGCGGCCTGCTGGAGGCCCTCGCAGGCTCCGGCACGTGGACGGTCACCTACACCCGCGTAACATCATACTGAAGGAGGAGATTGACCATGGCAACCATCAAGCTCGGTTTCGCCCCCACCCGCAGGAGCATCTTCAGCGCGCCCGACGCCATCAAGTACGCGGGCTTGACCCGCGACAGGCTGCGGGAGCTGAACGTGGAGTTCGTCGATATTGACGACATCAACGCCGAGGGCCTGCTCTATGACGACAACGACCTGCCCCGCATCATCCGCAAGTTCCAGGACGCGGGCGTGGACGGTCTGTTCATCCCCCACTGCAACTTCGGCACCGAGTACGTCTGCGCCCGGCTGGCCAAGGCGCTGAACGTGCCCGTGCTGCTCTGGGGCCCCCGGGACGAGCGCCCCGACGAGAACGGCATCCGCCTGCGCGACAGCCAGTGCGGCCTGTTCGCCACCGGCAAGGTGCTGCGCCGCTTCAAGGTGCCCTTCACCTACCTGACCAACTGCCGCCTCACCGACCCGGAGTTCGCCTGCGGCATCCGCAACTTCCAGGCGGTGTGCAACGTGGTCAAGGCTTTCCGCCACACCCGCATCCTGCAGATTGGCCCCCGTCCCTTCGACTTCTGGTCCACCATGTGCAACGAGGGCGAGCTGCTGGAGAAGTTCAACATCCAGCTGTCCCCCGTGCCCCTGCCCGAGCTGTATGCCGAGCTGCGCGCCTGCCGCGCCGACAAGGAAGCCGTGGCAGAGGTGGTCGCCTACTGCCGTGACAAGATGACCTGCTGCATTGACGACGCGGGCCTGGAGAACGTGGCCGCGCTGAAGCTGGCCATGCAGCGCCTGGCCGGGAAGTACGGCTGCAACGCCATCGCGCTGCAGTGCTGGAACGCCCTGCAGGACGAGATCGGCATCATGCCCTGCGCGGCCAACTCCCTGCTGAACGAGGAAGGCCTGCCCGTGGTCTGCGAGACGGACATCCACGGCGCCATCACCGCCATCATGGCCGAGGCTGCCGGCATGGACGAGACCCGCACCTTCTTCGCGGACTGGACCGTCCGCCACCCCGACAATGAGAACGGCGAGCTGCTGCAGCACTGCGGCCCCTGGCCCCTGTCCGTGGCGAAGGAGAAGCCCACCATCTGCGTGCCCGTGGCCTTCCCGCAAAATGGCGCGGTGTCCGCTGAGGCGAAGCACGGCGAAATGACCCTCTGCCGCTTTGACGGCGACGACGGCGAGTATTCCCTGCTGCTGGGCAACGCCCGGGGCGTGGAGGGCCCCTACACCAAGGGCACCTACGTCTGGGTGGAGGTGGACGACCTGAAGCGGCTGGAGAACAAGATCGTCTGCGGGCCGTACATCCACCACTGCGTGGGCATCCACAAGGACGTTGTGCCGGTGCTCTACGAGGCCTGCAAGTACATCGGCGTGAAGCCTGACCTGTACGACCCCATCGAGGCGCAGGTGCAGGCAGCCATCTACAATCCGCAGAAGTGAGGACGCAGCCATGCAAGAGAATCTGATGGCGAAAGCCTACCGCCTGCGCCAGCATGTGCTGGACATTGTTATGGCGGGCAAGGGCGGGCACATCGGCGGCGACATGAGCGTCATAGACGTGCTGGTCACCCTGTACTTTGACCAAATGAACATTTCCCCCGAGAACCAGAACGACCCGAACCGCGATCTGTTCGTCCTCAGCAAGGGCCACGCGGTGGAGGCCTACTACGCGGTGCTGGCGGAGAAGGGCTTCTTCCCCTATGAGGAGGTTCTGGCGAAGTTCTCCAAGTTCGGCTCCCCCTTCATCGGCCACCCCAACAACAAGCTTCCCGGCATCGAGATGAACTCCGGCTCCCTGGGCCACGGCCTGCCGGTGAGCATCGGCATGGCCCTGGCCGCCCGCATGGACGGCCGTCCCACCCGGGTCTACACGGTGATGGGCGACGGCGAGCTGGCGGAGGGCTCCGTGTGGGAGGGCGCCATGGCCGGCGGTCACTACAAGCTGGACAACCTGTGCGCCGTGGTGGACCGCAACCGCCTGCAGATTTCCGGCACCACCGAGCAGGTCATGACCCAGGACGACCAGTGCACCCGCTGGGCTGCCTTCGGCTGGCACACCATCTCCGTGGACGGCAACAGCATCCCCGCCCTGCACGCAGCCTTTGAGGAAGCAAAGGCCACCAAGGGCAAGCCCACCGTCATCATCGCCAACACGGTGAAGGGCTGCGGCTCCCCCGTGATGGAAAACAAGGCCGCCTGGCATCACAAGGTGCCCACGGCGGAGGAATACGCCCAGATCATGGCCGACCTGAAGGCCAGGGAGGAGGCGGCGCGTCATGAATAAGATTCCCAACCGTCAGGCCATCTGCGAGGTGCTGATGGAAAAGGCGCAGACCGACAAGGACATCGTTGTGCTGTGCAGCGACTCCCGGGGCAGCGCGTCCCTGGCCCCCTTCGCCAGCGCCTTCCCGGAGCAATTTGTGGAGATCGGCATTGCCGAGCAGAACCTGGTGAGCATCGCGGCGGGCCTGGCCAAGTGCGGCAAGAAGTCCTTCGCGGCCTCCCCCGCCTGCTTCCTGTCCACCCGCAGCTATGAGCAGTGCAAGGTGGACTGCGCCTACTCCAACACCAACGTGAAGCTCATCGGCATTTCCGGCGGCGTCAGCTACGGCGCGCTGGGCATGAGCCATCACTCCGCCCAGGACATCGCGGCCATGTCCGCCATCCCCAACATGCGCGTCTACCTGCCCAGCGACCGGCATCAGACCCGCAAGCTGGTGGAGGCCCTGCTGGAGGATACCAAGCCCGCCTACATCCGCGTGGGCCGCAACCCCGTGGAGGACATCTACGAGGAGGGCAGCGTGCCCTTCGTCATGGACAAGGCCACCGTGCTGCGGGAGGGCTCCGACGTGGCCATCATCGCCTGCGGCGAGATGGTGCGCCCCGCCATGCTGGCCGGCAACCTGCTGGCGGACAAGGGCGTGTCCGCCACGGTGCTGGACATGTACTGCGTCAAGCCCCTGGATCGGGAGGCTGTCATCCGCGCGGCAAGGGGCGCGAAGCTGGTGGTCACCGTGGAGGAGCATGCGCCCTTCGGCGGCCTGGGCGCCATGGTGGCCCAGGTGGTCGGCAGCGAGTGCCCCACCCGGGTAGTCAACCTGGCCCTGCCCGACGCCCCTGTCATCACCGGCACCTCCCAGGAGGTCTTCGACTACTATGGCCTGAACGCCCAGGGCATTGCCGACACGGTGCTGCACCGGCTGGGCAGGAAGTGAAAGCGAGGACGCGGCATGCAGTACATCATCGGCATTGACCAGTCCACCCAGGGCACCAAGGCCATGCTCTTCGACGGGCAGGGCGACATGCTCCTGCGCCTGGACAAGCCCCATGCCCAGCTGATTGACCAGCGGGGCTGGGTGGAGCATGACCCGGAGGAAATCTACCATAACCTCATTGAACTCATCGGGCGGCTGATTGAAAAGTCCGGCGTGAACCCGGCGGACATCGCGGCCATGGGCATCAGCAACCAGCGGGAGACCGCCATGGCCTGGTACCGCGACAGCGGCAAGCCCGTGTACAACGCCATTGTGTGGCAGTGCGCCCGGGCGGAGGCCATCTGCAAGCGCCTGGAGCAGACCGGCTGCGCCCAGGACGTCCGCGCCCGCACGGGGCTGCGGCTCTCGCCCTACTTCTCCGCCGCGAAGCTCAGCTGGATCATGGAGAACGTTCCCGGCGTGAAGGAGCAGGCCGACATGGGCAACGTGTGCTGCGGCACCATGGACAGCTACCTGGTGTTCCGCCTGACCCACGGGGAGCAGTTCCGCACGGACTACTCCAACGCCTCCCGCACGCAGCTGTTCAACATCACCACCCTCCAATGGGATGACACGCTGTGCAGCCTGTTCGGCATTCCCCGCCAGTGCCTGGCGGAGGTCGCCGACTCCGATGGCCTCTTCGGCATGACGGACTGCCAGGGCCTGCTGCCCCACGCCATCCCCATCCACGGCGTGCTGGGGGATTCCCACGGCGCGCTGCTGGGCCAGGGCTGCCGTGAGCGCGGCATGATGAAAACCACCTACGGCACCGGCTCCTCCATCATGATGAACATTGGTGACAAACCCATCTTCTCCGACCTGGGGCTGGTAACCTCCCTGGCCTGGAAGCTGGGCGGCAAGGCTGAATACGTGCTGGAGGGCAACATCAACTACACCGGCGCGGTCATCACCTGGCTGAAGGACGACATGAAGCTGCTGGAAAGTGCGGGTCAGTCCGAGGCCATGGCCCGGGCGGCGAACCCGGCGGACCGCACGTACCTGGTACCGGCCTTCTCGGGCCTGGGCGCGCCCTACTGGCGCAGCGACGTGAGCGCGGCCATCACCGGCATGAGCCGCACCACCGGGCGCAACGAGGTGGTACGGGCGGGCCTGAGCTGCATCGCGTACCAGATTGCGGACATTGTGCTGCTGATGCAGAAGGAAGCGGGCGTGGAGCACATTGAGCTGCGCGTGGACGGCGGCCCCACCCGCAACGGCTGGCTGATGCAGTTCCAGAGCGACATCCTGGCCTGCCCGGTGATGGTGCCCAGGGCGGAGGAGCTGTCCGGCATCGGCGCGGCCTACGCGGCGGGCCTGGGCGCCGGGCTGTACGGCGAGGAGGTCTTCTCCCGGGCCGTGTACCAGCCCTTCAGCCCGCAGATGGATCAGGCTCAGCGGGACGAATTGTACCGTGGCTGGAAGGCCGCGGTGGACAGCATCCTGTAAGGAGGGCTTGCCATGCCATGCGTCAACGCCAGGGATATGCTGGCCCGGGCCCGGCAGGGGCACTATGCGGTGGGCCAGTTCAACCTGAACAACCTGGAATGCATCCGCGCCTTCATGGAGGCGGCGGAGGAAACCCGCTCGCCCATTATCCTGGGCGTATCGGGGAACATCGCCAGGGCCATGGGCGGCTACAGGCTCATTGCCGACGTGACCCGGGACTTCATTGATGCGCTGGGCATCACCGTGCCGGTCTGCCTGCACGCCGACCACGGCACCTTTGAGCAGGCCCTCTCCGCGGCGGAGAGCGGCTTCACCTCCGTCATGTACGACGGCAGCCACGATGGGCTGGAGGAGAACCTCCGCCGCACCCGGCATCTGGCCGAATTGTGCCACAGCCGAGGCCTCACCCTGGAGACAGAGGTGGGCGCGGTGGCCGGCGTGGAAGACGGCGTCAGCTCCCGCGGAGAGTGCGCCTCCCCCGAGGACTGCCGGGTCATGGCGGACATCGGGGTGGACATGCTGGCGGCGGGCATTGGCAACGTGCATGGGGCCTATCCGGCGGACTGGGCCGGGCTGGATTTCGGCCTGCTTGGCGAGATCCGCCGGGTGACGGGCGATACGCCCCTGGTGCTTCACGGCGGCAGCGGCATCCCGGAGGCCATGCTCCGCGAGGCCATCCGCCTGGGCGTGTGCAAGATCAACGTGAACACCGAGTGCCGCGAGGCCTTTGACGAGGCCACCTGCCGCTTTGTGCGGGAGGGCGGCGCAGACCGCGACGCCCATCACACCCAGCTGATCACCATGGTTCACGGGCTTCGCGCAGTGAAGGCCCGGTGCGTGGAGAAGCTGCAGCTCTTCGGCTGCATCGGCAAGGCCTGACAGGGCTCATGCTGCCAGAAGGGCCGCCCTCCCGAGCATACGCAGCTTTGGCCATCAGGTCTCTCCCATCACCAGCAGCAATGCCTGCCAACGAGGCGGAAATACCCGCTGAGCCTCGTGTGGCAGGCATTGTTGATGCAAGGAATGAAAGCCCTGTGTCTCCCGCGCTGAACAAGCGCATCAGACACAGGGCCTTTTGCCTGCCGGAAGAAAAGCGACCCGCCGCAGCAGCACTGGCGGCATCAGCGCATGTCCTGCCGCTGCCTCGGCAAGCCGGAGTTCCGGCTCCCGCCCCCCCTGCGCAGGGCATGACCAGGCATTCCGCCGCCCTGTTGCTCATGACGCAGGGCTGCCCGGCTGCTGCGTTCGCCGTGTCGCGGGCGCCCGTGACAGCCGGATGCCGCCATGGCCCTCATGGGCGTTCCCCCTTATCCCCGGAGCATCCGTACGACGCCGCGCAGGAAGTGCCCGTTGGCCATCTCCAGCAGGCCCTGCATGACGCCGTCCTTCATGCCGCCGGAAATCTGCATGCTGCGCAGCGGCGCACCCGCGGAGGAGGCCATCATCATGCGGAAATCCGGGTTCTCGTAGTCCTTCTTTCCGCCGAAGCCCTTGGCGACCGTCGCCTCCACCGCCCTGTACATGATCCTCATGATAAGGCTGTACTCCATCATCTCCATCACGGTGTTGTCCATGGTGAAATGGCCCTTGCGGGGGATGACCGGCTCCACATGCCGGCCGAGCATCGCCTCCCACTGCGCCCTGTCGGGCTTCCCGGCGCATGCTTCATACCACGAGCCCTTCTGCCACGCGGGCGCGGGAACGGCCTCCCCGGCAACGTCGATGGTCGCGGACAGTCCGCCCGCCTCCACCGTGTATCGCCCGCCCGGCGCCCGCCAGCCGTCCTGCCAAAGGGCAAAGGAGCGGTCGTTCAGCGGGAAGGAAACGGTTTTGCTTTCCCCCGGCTGCAGAAAGACCTTCGCAAAGCCCTTCAGCTCCCGCAGCGGACGGTGCAGCCCATCCTGCGGCGGGAGGATATACAGCTGCACGACCTCCGCGCCGGGACGCGCGCCCGTGTTCGTCACGGTGACGCGCGCACCCTCTGCCGTCGCCGCCAAATCGGCATAGGCGAACGCCGTGTAGCTCAGGCCGTAGCCGAAGGGCCAGCGCACCGGCACGCCCGCCTTGTCGTAATAGCGGTAGCCCACGTACACGCCCTCCTCGTAGCGCGCGTCCCGCGTTTTGCCGAAGAGGTCGGCGGAGGGCACGTCCCCATAGCGCAGGGGCCAGCTCTCCGCCAGCCTGCCGCAGGGGTTGACCCTGCCATAGAGCAGATTGGCGATGGCCTCGCCGCCCGCCTGACCGGGCAGCCCCATGTAAAGGATGCCCTTCACCGCATCCGCCCACGGGCACTCCACCGCGCAGCCGCACAGCAGCACCACGACGGTGTTCGGGTTGGCCCGGCTGACAGCCTCGATCATGCGCAGGTGGCCTGCGGGCATCGCCATGCTCTCCCGATCAAAGCCCTCGGACTCCAGGCGATCCGGCAGCCCGGCAAAGACCACCGCCGCCTCCGCCGCCCGGGCGACACGGACGGCTTCCTCCAGCAGCGCGTCGCTGGTGTCCCCGCGCCCATCACAACCGGGCGCATACGCCGCGCCGGGCAGGAAGTCCAGCGGCTGGGAAAGACGGCTGGGATTGATGTGGCTGGAGCCCGCGCCCTGAAAGCGCATGTCCCTGGCCATCGCGCCGATGACGGCCAGGCGCGCATGCTCCTTCAGCGGCAGGATGCTCCCCTCGTTTTTGAGCAGCACCGCGCCCTGCTCCGCCGCCCGGCGTGCCAGGGCGTGGTGCGCAGCCTCGTCGAAGGAGGCATGCTCCCGAAGCGTATCCGCCGCCCGAAGCACCAGCTTCAGCACCCGCCGCGCGCTGTCGTCCACGAGGCGCTCCGGGAGCGTCCCCGCCTTCACCGCCGACAGCACGGCCTTCTCCATGTAGGCGCTGCCGCCGGGCATGTTCAGATCGCACCCGGCGCGGAAGCCCTCAATGCGGTCGTTCATCGCGCCCCAGTCGGTCACGACCAGACCGTCATAGCCCCATTCCTCCCGCAGAATCTGCGTGAGCAGCGTACGGCTGTCGCTGCAGTGCGTGCCGTTCAGCTTGGGATAAGCGCACATCACCGTGGACGGCCTGCCCTCCCTGACGGCGATTTCAAAGGCGGTCAGGTACATTTCCCGCAGCGTCCGCTCGTCAAGGATGCTGTCGGAATTGAAGCGGCTGAGCTCCTGGGAGTTCACGGCGAAGTGCTTGAGGCTCGTGCCCACGCCCTGGGCCTCTGCGCCCCGGATGAAGCCCGCCGCCAGCTTGCCCGCCAGGTACGGATCCTCGCTGAAATACTCGAAGCTGCGCCCGCACAGCGGATTGCGCTTGAGGTTCGCGCCCGGGCCGAGCACCAGCCCCACGCCCTGCGCGCGCGCCTCCTCGCCGATGGCCGCGCCGATCTGCTCCAGCAGCGCGGGATCCCAGCTGGCGGCGGTGGTCACCTCCGCCGGGAAGCAGGTGGCGGGGTGGGATGCGTTCACCCCCAGCATGTCCGCGCTGCCCTCCTGCCTGCGCAGCCCGTGGGGGCCGTCGCACATGAGCATGGGCGGTATGCCGTATGGCGCGAAGCCCTTCGTCTCCCAGAAGGACGCGCCCGAGCAGAGCGCAATCTTGTCCTCCAGCGGCATCTGCCGGATGATGGCTTCAATATCCATGGCGTTCCTCCCTGAAGGTATGGTAGCCGGCCCCGACGCTCCGCTCCTGCCCGTCCGGCAGGCGGATCATGGCCGTGCAGTTCGCCGGGATGGCGATGGTATAGGCGATCTCCCCCTCGCGGATTTCCCAGCCGCTCTCCACCGTGCCGTAAACGCTGTCGTAGCGCGCATGGGCATGGGTGAAGCGTCCGCCGGGGCGCGGCGCAATGAGGAAGCGGTTCTCTCCGGCGATGCGGATGCCGCACATTGTGTCAAACAGCCAGCGGCATACCGCGCCCTTGGCGTAGTGATTGAGCGAGCCGATACCGCCGTGCGTGCTGTGCGGCCCCTCCCACGCCTCCCAGATGGTGGTCGCGCCGTTCCTGGGCATGCACAGCCAGCCGGGCAGCGCCTCGTTTTCCAGCAGGCGGTAGGCGGCGTCAAGATCATAGGCGGACAGCACGTCCAGAATCAGCGGCGTGGACAGAAAGCCCGTGCCCACGCGCCATCCGTAGCGCTCCAGCGCCTGCAAAAGCCGCTTCCGGGCATAGGCCGTCTGCTCCCCGTCCAGCAGGTCAAAGGCCAGGGGCCGCACCAGCTGCGCCTGACGGTCGGTATCCAGCGTGTACGCCCTCGTCCTGCGCAGCGCCTGATAGGACGCCCTGCACTGCTGCGCGAAGGCCCGGTAGCCTGCGGCCTGGGCAGCGTTGCCCAGCGCATCCTCGATTTCCGCCATCAGCGACATGATATGGGCCGTATAGGCCGTGGCGACCTCCGGGTGGGGTACGGCACAGTCCTTCCACGTTGTGGAATGCACGTCGTTCGGCTCCGCCCATTCGCCGTATGCCTGACCGTAGTTCGAGAGGTATTTCTTCTCCCCGCCCTTCAGCCCCGTGCGCCTTGCGGTGGGGTACCATCTGCCGCAGCGCCGCTGCATGAAGCGGGCGTAGCGGCGCATCCCCGGCAGGAAGCGGCGCAGCACATCGGTATCCCCGTACTGCTTCCACAGCACATAGGGCATGATGACGCCCGCGTCCGCCCAGCCGACGCTGCCGTCCATCGCCTTCATGTAGGGGTCCGTGCCGCCCTCCGGGGCAATCTGCGGCAGCTTGCCGTCCTTCCTCTGCCAGTCGTACATGTCGCGCAGGAACTTCTCGCCGAAGCTGCGGTAGTCGAACAGATAGCACGCCGTGGCGCAGAAGATCTGCGCGTCGCCCGTCCAGCCGTGGCGCTCGCGGGTGGGGCAGTCCGTGGGCAGGTCGGCGTGGTTGTTCTTCGCGCTCCACACGGTGTTCTCCACGAAGCGGTTGAGAAGCGCGTTGGAGCTGTCAAAGAAGCCGGTGCGCTCCATGTCCGAGCAGACCGCCACCGCGCAGAAGTCCTCCGGCGCGAAGGGCGCATCCGTCTCCACCAGCACATACTGGAAGCCGAAGATGGCGAAGGTAGTCTTGTAGCGGGTTTCGCCCTCGCGGCAGAAAACCTCCGCCTGCTGCAGCGGCGTGACGCGCTTTTTGCTTGCGCACTGGATGTTCCTCTGCGTGAACTCGCCATCCTCGTCCAGCATTTCGCCAAAGCGCAGCAGCACGCGCTGCCCCTGATGGGTGCGCAGCGTGAATGCCACATACCCCGCGATGTTCTGCCCGAAGTCCAGCACGGTCTTGCCCGAGGGCGTAGTAATGAGCCGGGGCGTGAGGCGCTCATGCTCGGTCACGGGCACGTTGTTCGACGCGCTGGGCACAACCGGGTGCGCCGTCGCCTTCGCCTTGCCGCCGTAGCCGGGCTCGCGCCAGGCCTCCACCACTTCACCGTCCTTGTTGTCCGCAAAGCGGATGGGGCCGTCATGGCTCCAGTCCCAGCCTTCATCGGTGGCGACGGTCTGCACGGTGCCGTCATGGCGCGTGATTTCCAGCTGCGCCAGGAGCTTGGTCTGCGTGCCGTACTGATTCCTGCGCCCCCACGCGCCGCAGCTTCCCCGGTACCAGCCGTCGGCAAGCTGCACGGTCAGCTCGTTTTCGCCCGGGCGGAGCAGCGCCGTCACATCATAGGTCTGGTACTGCACGCGCCTGCGGTAGTCGGTGACACCCGGCGCGAGGATGAAATCGCCCGCGCGCTGCCCGTTCAGCCGTGCCTCGTACAGGCCGCAGGCGGTGATGTACAGCCGCGCGCGCTTCACGTCCGACGCGGTGAACGCCTTGCGGAAGCAGTCCACGGGGTAGCGACGTTTCGGGTTGACCCTGTAATCGCCGGTAATCCACTTCGCCTGCCACGGTTCCCCTGCGGGCAGCCCTGTCTCAAAGAAGGCTTCGTCGCTCCATGGGCCGGGCGTTCCCGTCTCGTCCGTGAGCTGCACGCGCCAGAAAACGCGCGTGCGGGACGGCACAGGCTGCGCGCCCCATGCGGCGCGCATGGCGCTGCTCCTGACCTCGCCGCTGTCCCACAGCACGCGCCCGTCCTCGTCCCGCGCCAGGATGTGCCAGGCCGTCTGCGCCGTGCCGCCCTCGCAGTTCCAGAACAGCCGCGGGGCGGTCAGGTCCGTGCCGACGGGATTGATCAGATGCTCCGTTCTCAGTCTGATGGCTTTCATGGTCTGCCTCCGTTATCCGCGCCGGGCCTTGATTTCCGCCTGCTTCCTGCCGATGTCCCTTTCCACGTTCAGGAACGCCAGCAGCGCCGCAAGCATCACGCCGGTGAACACCTCGAGCCCCACAAAGCCGAAGGTAATCATGCCTTTGACGGCCTGCGTCTGCTCCGCCGCCACCGTCACGCCGTTCACGATTTCCGGCGCGACGTACCCCGCGCAGGACAGCATCCCGTTGAAGATGCCTGTGCACACGCCGACCATGGCCACGGCGATGATGTTGTACACGGACATGGCGATGCCGTCGCTGCGGAAGCCGGTCTTCCACTCCATGTGGTCGAGCACGTCGGCGAACAGCGCCATGAACACATACGAGCAGGGCAGACCGCCGATGTTCTTGATGAACTGTCCCGCCAGCATGACGGGCATGCTCGTGGGACAGGCGCAGCAGACGGCGCTGCCCAGCGCGTAGAGCAGGAAGCCCGCCAGGGTCACATTGCGCTTGCCGAATTTCTTCGCCAGCGGCCATACAGCGAAGATGCCGATGCCCATCGGGATGCCGCCGATGACAGAGAGCATCGTCTGGGTGAAGCCGTCGTTGTAGGTGCCCAGCACATAGTTGCAGAAGTAGACCAGGCTCACATTCTTGATGCAGGAGCCTGCGGTGAAGATGAGGAAGTAGGCGTAGATGAGCAGCATGTACCTGTCGGTGAAAATGGCGCGCAGCTGTTTTCCGAAGGGAACCGGTTTGCTTTCGCCGGCCTCCTGATTCTCCAGCGTGACGCGCTCTTTGGTGAAGCAGTATTCCAGCAGCGTCAGGGGCAGGGCCAGGATGGACAGCACGCTCATCAGCGCGATCCATTTGCTCCTGTCCACGCCCAGCATGGGCATGACGGCCATCGGGAACACCAGCGCCACCAGGATGCCGCTCATCATGATGGTGGCAATCTGGTTGAACACGGACAGAGCGCCGCGCTGGGTAGTATCCCGGATGGAGAGGGGCACCATCAGGTTGTGGCTCATGTTGTAGATGGTGTACGCCAGCGAATAGAACAGGTTGTAGGACACCATGACCCAGATGACCTGCACCGTCTGCGAGGCACTGGGCACGGTGAAGAGCAGAATGCCCGTCACCGCCAGCAGCGGCGCGGAGAGCAGCAGCCATGGGCGCGCCTTGCCCTCGGGGGTGCGCGTGCGATCAATGAGGTAGCCCATCACGACGTTGGTGACGGCGTCCAGCACCTTGGAGAGAATGGGGAACACCACCAGGAAGGCTCCGCCCCAGACGGTGGTCAGCTTGAGCACATCCGTGTAGTAGACGTTCAGATAGGTCGCCAGCACGGCGTTGAGCAGCAGCGCCCCCGTGGGCCCCAGCAGATAGCCCAGCCACTTCTCCTTTGCCGTGACGTTCTGCGCGGCAATCCGGCTTTGCAGCGCCCTGCGCGCCCAGATGCTTTTGTTCGCCATCTTCATTTCCTCCTGTCCGGCTTGTCTGACTGTATCATAGCATGCTGCATCGCGCCCTTTCTTGCAGAATTGTATCCTATCCGATATAATGGTGATGCATTGAAGGAGGTACTGTATGGCGGCGCTGGATATTGGCTACCTGTGCACAACCATCGGCAACCTGTCCGGGATACCTGTGCGGGTTTTCCGGCAGGGGGAAGAGATTTTCCGCTGCTTCACCGTGCATCTGCCCAGGGACCCGATCGTCATCCATCTGCCGCAGATCATGGCCATCGACGAGCATATCAGCTACTTCGCCACGGAGGACTTCCACTACTACGGCATTGTCAATGCGGGCGGGCTGAAAATGGTCGTGGGGCCGACGCGCCGGATTCCCGCCAGCGGACAGGAGCTGCGGAGGCTGGCCTTCCGCTGCGACGTTGCCGCAGACGATGTGGAGGAGTTCGTCCGGGGCATGAAGGGCATCAACCTGATGCCGCTGGAGAGCGTCATGCAGATGCTCTGCACCGTCAACTATGTGCTGAACGGGGAGAAGAAAACGCTCAGCGACATCACGCTTGTGGATGACGCCCGGCAGCAGCTTTCCCTCTTCCGTGAGCAGCAGCAGTCCAGGGAGAGCGTCAGCGAGGAGGAGCTGCGCCTCAGGCACAACCTGCACAGCTCCTTCGACCTGGAGCAAACGCTGATGAACATGGTGCGCAAGGGGGACGTCGCCTCGCTGGAGGCGTGGATTGACACCGCGCCCGCCGTGCAGGGCGGCATCCTGGCGCCGGATCAGCTGCGGCAGAGGAAGAACACCTTCATCGTCACCGCCACCCTCGCCTCCCGCGCGGCCATCCGCGGCGGGTTGGATGTGGATGAGGCCTTCACGCTCAGCGATTCGTATATCCAGAAGTGCGAGCTCATGCAGCGCCCCGACCAGATCACCAGCCTGCAATACCACATGGTGCTCGACTTCACGCGCCGGGTGGAGCGATTGCGCCAGGGCCAGAGCCCCTCCCAGCTGGTGCTGGACGTATCCTCCTACATTCAGCGCCACATGTCCGAGCGCATCTCCGTGGCGGCGATGGCCGGTGAGCTGTACATGAGCCGCGCGCACCTCTCCCGGCGCTTCCATGCGGAAAGCGGCGAAACCCTGACCGACTTCATCCTCCGGGAAAAAACGGAGGAAGCCAAGCGCCTCCTCCGCTATTCCGACAAATCACTGACCGCCATCGGCCTGTATCTGGGCTTCTCCTCGCAGAGCCATTTCTCCCGGGTCTTCCACCGGTACGCGTCGCTCACGCCCGGCGAATACCGGCAGAAGCATGCCCGGTGACGCTGCTTGCCCTTCCTTATGCGCCGGCGGTCAGCGGCTTCCCTCGGATGATCCCTATGAAATCATCGTGCAGGAGGCTGGCCGCACCGATCTCAGGGATGACATGCCTCATGGTTCCAAGCGCAAGCTGCCGCAGCAAAAAGGCAGTGACGGCTCTGAAGGCTTCCCTTCAGGCCATCACTGCCTTTTGTTTCCGTGGCTTGTCCGGCATCACGCCAAGGGCTCAGCAGGAGATGCGCATGCCGTTGACCTCCACATCCCCATCCGCCAGGATGACAATGTAGTACCGCCCGTCGATCATGCGGGTCTCCACCAGGTCGCTGTGCTCGGGATCCACCTTGATGGACACATTGGGCGTGTCGATGCGGAACTGCTTGGGCGCCACCACGTTCACCGCGGGAATGGCCGCCTGCTCGCCGAAGGACTCGGCATACCGCTCCTCAAAGGCCGCCTGCTTCTCCTGGGACACGCCGCAGCTCTCCAGCACCTGCTTCACGTCCCGGCCCGTCAGGCACAGGGCCTCGGCGTTCTTGTCGGCCTTCTGCTCCTCGATCATCGCGCTGACCGTCTCATGCATGGTCTGCACCACGTCCAGGCTGCATTCCTCCCGCAGGGTCTCCTGGAGAATGGCCTGCAGAGCCTCCTTCTGCTCGGGGGCGGTCATCTGGGGCTGGGCGCCAAAGACGCTCTGCAGGAAGGCGTCGTGGAGGTCGGCAGCATCCCGGGTGTAGTACAGGGCGCGGTGGATGTTGGCGCTGCGCTCCTCAAAGGCGGGGAACAGGAAGCCCAGGTCCGGCACGCCCACCACCCAGTCGGTCTCCCGGCTGTGGAACTCGCTCTCCGCGGCGAAGTAGCGCAGGGAGGGCTTCGATTGGCGCACAGGGCACACCGCGCACAGGATGTAGCTGAACAGCTCGGAGGACTGCTCCCGGTCCAGCTCGTCGCTGGCGTTGCGCACGGGCAGGTCGTAGCCGTCGTGCAGGAGGAGGATCAGATAATTATCCGCCGCCTGCTGCGCATCCACGGACTGGGCCAGCTCGTCATGCCTCGCCCGCACATAGGCGATGGCCCGCCCGCAGAACTCGTCCACGGCGGAGGCGTCCTGCAAGCCGGTATCCCTGAGGGCCATCAGCAGGCGATGGGCCTCACCGGTTTCGACCTGCTCCGGGGTGAAGTCGATGGGCAGGAGATTCTGCCCCGCCGTGCCGGAGAGGCACTTTTTGAAGATAGCCATGTACTTCTCATTTTCCTCCTGGGGGAGGCGGGCCACCGCCTGGACAAAGGTGGAGATCACCTTGCCCTCGCTGTCCACATAGCAGCCGCGGAGCACGGTGGGGTTGCGCTTGTCCGGGTTCAGACGGCGGCGCAGCTCGGAAAGATCCCGTTGATTCATCATGCAGTCACCTCATCTTGGCATATATTTTCAGCCCTGTGAGTGTAGCACATTTTTTCGGGAAGGTCAAACACGACCCCCCCCCCATGGAGCGCGCCAGCGAAAACGGGTCAAGGGGTGAAACCCCTTGCGCGGGTGCAGGGGCGGCGTTAGCCCCTGCGCAGGTCTGGGCGGCAGCCCAGCGCAACG
>JBJEUJ010000293.1:0-8127 GCA_051883775.1 Aristaeellaceae bacterium
GCCCAGCCAGGGGTACACCTGGCGGAAGTCCATGTCCGAGGCGTAGTAGAACGAGGGGTACACCGGCTGGTTGTAGCAGTTGTTCTGCCAGGCCACGCCGCAGCGGTACTGCGGGTCGTGCAGGAGGGTGGGCAGCTTGTGATGGGTCAGGTCAGCGCTGGTGTAGATGCGGATGGCGCTGCTGTCGGCAAGGCGCAGGAGCAGCTCCTCCCGGAAGTCCCCGAACACGTCCGCAATCAGGCAGGGATTGCCCTTGGTGCCGTTGTTGGTCAGGGTGCCCTCCGGCTCCAGAATGACCCCACGGCGCAGGTCGCAGACCCGGCCGGTCTTGGCGGAATGAAGGTAATCGGGGGTGTCGGTCACCTGCGTGGTCAGGTCGCCCATCCAGTAGATGCGGGCGTTGGTGGAGGGCTCAGGCAGATCGAGCCGGTTGCCCTTGCAGTCGAACATGCCCTTGCTCCACACCTGCAGGCCCCGCACGCCCTCGGCTACATCGCCAATCATGCAGCGGCCCAGGTCACCCTCGTGGTATTCGCCGAAGCGAACCTCGCCTGTCTCCGCGTCACGCAGCGCATAGCCGTAGGGCGCGAAGCGGCCCTCCTCAAAGACGTTGAAGATTTCCAGCCCCGGCACGTCCGGGTCGATGTCCGCCACGTGCATGGAGTCCCCGTGGCCCAGCTTGGCCCTGCGGCCGTCGGGCAGAAGATCGGTCGCGCTGTACCTGACGCTGCCGTCATGGTCGATGCAGGCCGCGCCGTAGATGATCTCCATGCAGCCGTCCCCGTCCACATCCGCGCAGGACAGGCTGTGGTTGCCCTGCCGGGCGATGCACCCGTACACGGGATTCGTGCCGTCCTGGCTGTCCTCGGGGGAGATGCGGAAGGGGTTGGCCATGGGCAGGAAGCCGCTGTCGATCTGCCAGCGCAGCTGATGGGCCCCGCCTTGCAGGTCGTAGGCGGCGATGCAGGTGCGGGTGTAGTAGCCCCGGCAGACAATCAGCGAGGGATGCACACCGTCCAGGTACGCCACGCCCGACAGGAACCGGTCCACCCGGTTGCAGGGCTCGATGCGGTTCCAGGCGTAGTCGCCCCACATCAGCCCGTCGTCCACCCGGGGGAAGGGGAAGGGAATCGTCTCGATCTCCCGGCCGTCCCCGGCGAACATGGTCAGGTATTCCGGCCCGTCGTAGATGAAGCCCTCAAACTTCCACAATTCATTCCGGGGGGAGCGGACGGGGGCGTATTCGCGGATGAAGTAGTCCGCCAGCGCCTCCGCGTCCGGCCGGGACAGGGGATAATCATACCGCTGCGGGATGCCGAAGCATGCCTCCAGCGTGGCGGGCCACTGACCCCGCACCACCTCCGGGTGCGTATGCCAGCCCTCGAACATGTCCGCCACATGGGCGCGGTAGCCTTCCGCCGAGCAGACATAGTTGTCCTCATGGGAATACCCTGCGTCCAGATCGCTTTGGGGCATGGTGACACAGGCGCGGCTCAGTACGGAGCCGTCTGGATTGTAGCGGGTCATGACGGTGCCGGGCGCGGTCTTGACGGACATTTCCGCCCTGCCGTCCCCGTCGAAGTCGTAGACCATGAACTGGGTGTAGTGCGCGCCGGCGCGGATGTTGGGGCCCATGTCCAGCCGCCACAGGAGCGTGCCGTCCAGACGGTAGCAGTCGATCAGGCACCGGCCCGTGTAGCCCTTGATGGACACGTCCTGGCTGTTGGTGGGATCCCACTTGACGATGTATTCCATTTCACCGTCGCCGTCCACGTCGCCCACGGACATGTCGTTGGCGGTATAGGTGAAGGCCTGGCCCGCAGGGGTCACGCCGCCCTCGGGCACCTGCAGGGGCAGGTCATAGTAGCCCTTCTCCCACACGCGTACCGGGGCGCAGGGGGCTTCCTCCGTACCATGGAGGATGGCCGCCACGGCGTATTCATCCGTGTCGCGGCCCTCGGGGTCGATGTAGTTGCAGCTGTCCCGCACGGTGGCAATGGCCTTACCGCTCCGGTACACGCGGAAGTCCGCGCCCTGGATGGCCTCCCGGGTGGCGGAGAGGGCTTCCTCCCGCATGAGCCGCCAGGACAGAAACACCCCCGTGGCAGCCCGGATGGCCACCAGCCCCCGGTTCAGCTTCTCCAGCTGGGGCGCGGGAACATGATGCACCGGCGTGACCAGCTCCTCCGATACGGCCAGCACCCGCCCGGCAGCGTCGAGGGCCTCCGCCCGTAGACGGTAGGGCCGGTCGGTCACCCGGCGGAACAGACAGGAGGTCTCCGGCTGGGCAGGCAGACGCTTGTAGCAGGCAAAGTCCGTCTCCCGGTCGGACCAGCACAGGCGATAGGCGGACGCGCCGGGAACTGCGTCCCAGGCGACGGTGCAGGACTGCGCGTCCTGGTGCAGCATGCGGATATTCATCTTGATCGCCCTCCTTTACGCCAGCGCAACAACCTCCGCCTGGTACGCCTCCAGGGTGACGGCGCCTTCCAGCCTGTCCCCTGTCAGCAGGGACGTGACGGGCCTGCGGAACACAACCTCCTGGGGCCTGGCGAGGAAATTCAGCAGGAACAGATACCGCACGCCGTCCTTCTCCCGGACGGTCAGCTCCACGCCCTCGGGCAGGGATACCGTGTCCGCGAAGGGGGACAGGCAGCCAGCGTAAGCCATCAGCCGGGTCAGGTTCTCCCGGGAGAAGCATGCGCCCAGGTGCAGCACCCGGCCCCTGCCCACCCGGTTCTCCACCAGCGCAGCCGCGCCCCTGTAGTAGCCGGAGGCGTAGCGGGCCAGCACCGTCGCCCCGGGGAGGGCTTCCAGCACATCGTTGAACACGGGCATATCAAGGAGTGTGCCGTCCCAGTCGGCGGTGACGGGCTCCTCGGCGGGGCTTAAGAAGGTGAAGTCCTTCACCTGCGTCCCCGTGGCAGGGGACAGCGCCCCCGGCATGGGCGCCATGACGCAGTGGCCCCGGCCGTCCTTCTGCCCGGTGCGGCACCCGACGATCAGCGTGCCGCCCTGCTCGGCATAGGCCGTCAGCAGATCAGCCTGGGCCCGGGTCAGCATGACCTGGTGCGGGGCGATCAGCACGGGGTAGCGCAGCAGCTGCTCCACCGTGGTACCTTCACGGAGGTAAACCACATCATAGGGGGTGTGGGTACGCTGGGCCGTCTCGAACACGGCCTTCTCGCTGGGGGCGAGCACCCGCCGGTGCCATGCGTCGATCTCCGCGTCCCACTGGTTGTCGTAGTCCTTCACCAGCGCGAAGGCCGCCACGCTGTCCGCGCCGGTCACGGGCTGGAGCTTCTCCACCATGGCGTGGATGCGGCGCACCTCCGCCAGGCGGCGGTTGTCCCGGTTGTCGTAGTCGAGGATGCCGTGCCAGTACATCTCCGTGCCGAAGGTGCAGGTGCGCCAGCGGAAGAAGCTGACGTAGTCCGCGCCATGGGCGATGCTCTGCATGGCCCACAATGTCATCTGCCCGGGCCGGGGCGCGGGGCCCTCCATGCGGTTGACCCAGCCGTTGGGGCCGGACTGCTGCTCCATGATGCCGAAGTGTGGGCAGATGCTGCGCACCTCCGTCAGGTTCCGGGACCACTTGCGGTCATTGAGGGAATCAGGGCGGAAGGAGCCGTCCAGGGGGAAGCCGAAGTTGGGGTAGGAGTCGTAGGTGTAGGTGTCCAGGCATTCCTCGGTCATCAGGTGGTTGTCGATGTGCCCGAACATGCCGTTGGTGGTGATGAACATGCGCCCGTCCACATGGCGGCGGAGGATCTCCGCCTGCATGCGGCAGAAGGCGTTCACGCTGTCGGCGATGAAGCGGCGGTAGTCCAGCGCCTGATGGGGATTCTGCGCGCCGGTGGGGGTGGGCCGGGGAACGTACACCTGCTGCCAGTCGGTGTACTCCTGGTTCCAGAACACCGCGCCCCAGGCCTGGTTCAGCGCGTCAAGGGAGCCGTATTTGTCCCGCAGGAACAGCCTGAAGGCCTCGCTGTCCGCCTCGGAATAGAACTCGTTGGCCTCGCAGTTGAACTCGTTGTCAATCTGCCAGCCCACGATGGCCGGATGCTGCCCGTAGTGCCGGGCCAGCTTCTCCACGATGCGGGCGCAAAGCTCCTGATAGCGGGGGGAATTGTAGTTGTAGTGCCGCCGGGAGCCGTGGCGCATGAGCGTCCCGTCCATGAAGGCGTTGAGGCACTCGGGGTACTTCTCCGTCAGCCAGGCGGGCGGGGTGGCGGTGGGCGTGCCGAAGATCACCTGCATGCCCTCTTCCCGGCACAGCGCAAGGAAGTCATCAAAAAAGTCATAGGTGAACACACCCTCCGTGGGCTCGAACTTGCTCCAGGCAAACTCGCCCACGCGGATCACACGGATGCCGGCGGCCTTCATCCTTTGCAGATCGTCACGCCACAGGCTTCTGTCCCAATGCTCGGGGTAATAGCACACGCCCAGCTGCAATCCGGGCAGGGGAAATGCGGTTGTCATGGGATCATCCCTCCTGACGCTTGTGTACAGGGCTATAAGAATAGTTTATCACATTCAGACACGGCGGTAAACCGTCTGAAAGCATTTTTGTCCCAAAGACCCATGGCACGCAAAAGAAAAAGCGCCCCCGCTCGGGGACGCGGACAGACTCATCGGGGGATGGAATGGCTCTCGAAGCGCCGCTGCTCCCGGTTGGGGCCTGCGTCCTCCAGGAGAAAGGCGGCCCATGGACGGCCGGGCTCCGACGCGGCCTGACGGCTGCGGGCCAGGCAGGCCGTGTATGCCGCAAGACGCGCCTGGACGGCAGCCTCGCAGTGATCCGGGCCAAGCTCCCGGACAATGGCGGTCAGCTCATACAGAACAAGCCCGATGGCGTGATCCTCCGCGTGGACGGCGGAGCAGGCCTGCCCCACCGCATGGCACAGGGCCTCGTCGGCGGGGGTGCGAGCCTCCCGGGCCATGGCATGCACCTGCAATATGGCCTGCCGGGCCAGGGGCATCTTCACCGCGCCCTGGGCCCACAGGGCTGATAGGTGCAGCGCCTGTGCGGGACGGGCATCCTCCGGGTAGCGCGCGGCAAGCAGACGGACGGGCTCCTCCGCGCAGGCCAGCGCCCACAGCGTCAGCGTCCGGCGGCTCTCCTGCCTTAGCTTTGCCAGCAGCTCCTGCAGGCAGGCGCTATCCCGGTTGAACAGCAGCTTTCTGCCGCGCCGGTGCAGCTTGCGCATGTCCTCAAGCTCCATCGGCTGATTCCTCCGCCGGTGGGGTAAAGCCCCGGTCCTGGCTTACCGCGCCCTGCAGGTTGCCCGCGATGATCTCCAGCGCCCGGTAGAACGCCGTCCGATCCTCCTCCGACAGGCCCTCGCTGCCCCTTTCCACCCACTGGGCGATCAGGCTGTCGATCTGCCGGGCAATGGCGAGCCCTGCCTGCGTCAGGCGCAGCGCGGCCCGGTACTTCCTGTCCGTGGCTTCCACATAGCCCCGCTCCTGCAGAAGCGAAACCGTGCGGGAGATGGCCGCCTTGTCCTCCGCGCACAGCTGGCACAGCTGCGCGGCGGTGAGCCCCTCCGGGTTGCGGTGCAGGAAAAACAGGCACATGACGTGCGTGCCCTTCAGGCCGAATTCCGTCATCTCCATGTTTTTGATGCGCCCGATGCACTTGTAGCAGGTGGTGATGCCCGTGACGAAGGTCTCGAACCGGTGAAGCATGAAGCTACCCCCTCGCTTGATGGGGCCATTATAGCATTGGCTGCGTTGATGTGTCAACAAAGGCAGCACAAAAGAATGCCCCTCCTGCGCAGGAGGGGCATGGCTGTGCGGGCGAAAAAGGTCAGGCGGTCTGCGCGGCTTCCGGCAGGTCGAACTGGGCGTTGTACATGGCGGCGTAGACGCCCTGCCGCTCCAGCAGCTCCCGGTGGGTGCCCCGCTCCACAATGCGGCCCTTGTCCATGACCAGAATCTCGTCCGCGCCCACGATGGTGGAAAGCCTGTGGGCGATGATGAAGCTGGTGCGGCCCTTTTGCAGGGCCAGCATGGCGTCCCGGATGAGATGCTCGGTGCGGGTATCCACGTTGGAGGTGGCCTCGTCCAGGATGAGGATGCGCGCGTCCAGCAGCATGGCCCGGGCGATGGTCATCAGCTGCTTCTGGCCCTTGCTGATGCTGGTGCCGCTGCCGGTGACGATGGTGTCATAGCCCTGGGGCAGGGAGAGGATCATGTCATGAATGTGGGCGGCCTTGGCGGCGGCGATGACCTCCTCCCGGGTGGCGTCGGGGCGGGCGTAGGCGATGTTCTCATACACCGTGCCGTCAAAGAGCCAGGTGTCCTGCAAAACCATGGTGAACTGCCGCCGGAGGCTGGAGCGGGTCAGGGTGCGGATGTCCTGCCCGTCCAGGAGAATCGCGCCCTCGCTCACGTCATAGAAGCGCATGAGCAGGTTGATCAGCGTGGTTTTGCCGCAGCCCGTCTCGCCCACGATGGCGATGGTTCTGCCCGGCTCGGCGGTGAAGTCGATGTGATGAAGCACGCGGGTTTCCGGGGTATAGCCGAAGGACACGTCCCGGAAGGTGATCCGCCCCTGGCAGTCTTCCAGCTCCCGGGCGTCGGGGTCGTCCTCCGGCTCCGCCTCCAGGTCGATCAGGCTCAGCACCCGCTCGGCGGCGGCCAGGGCGGACTGCAGCTCGGAGAGGATGTTGGCGAACTCGTTGATGGGGCCGGAAAACTTGCGGGAGTACAGCACGAAGGAGCTGACCCCGCCCAGGGAGATGCCGCCCGTCATATACAGGATGGAGCCGAACACGCTCACCAGGGACATGGACAGGTTGTTGATCAGGTTCACGGTGGGGCCGGTCATGGTGGCGTAGTGGTCGGCCCGCCAGGTGGCGGTGGTGGCGGCCTCGTTGTGGACGGCGAAGCGCCGGTTGAACTCCTCCTCCTGGTGATAGGCGCGGATGGTTTTCAGCCCGGAGACGGTCTCCTCGTTGTAGCCGTTAAGCTGCCCCAGCATCCGGGAGCGGGCGCTGAACAGTGGGCGCACCACCCGGGAGCGGTGCCGGGTGAAGAGGATGGAGGCGGGGATGGTGAAGGCAAAGACGAGCAGCAGCACGGGGGAGATGGTGACCATCATGGAGAAGCTGCCCACCACGGTGATGACGCTGGTGAGGATCTGCGTCAGGTCGGTGGAGATGGAGGAGCCCACGGTATCCACGTCATAGGACAGGATGGAGATCACATCGCCCGTTTGGTGGGTGTCGAAGAAGCTCACCGGCAGCCGGGTCAGATGGTCGAACAAGTCGCCGCGCATCTGCTTGACCACGCTGCGGGACAGGTGGATCATCATCGCAGAGAGCAGCCAGGACAGCCCTGCCGACACCGCCGCCAGGATCACCATCAGGATGACGTAGCGCACCACCACGGGGAAGTTCACATTCCCCGGGAGAATCGCGTCGATGGCCGCGCCGGAGAGCTTTGGGGTGAGCAGGGTCAGCACGTTGCACACCACGCTCAGCAGGCATGCCGAGACGATCAGCCACCGGTACCGCGCCAGGTACCGCCACAGCTTGCGCAGCACCTGGCCGGAGGGCTGGCGGGGCCGCGCGCCGGTACCGCGGCTGTTGCCGCCCCGGCCGCCCTGGAATCCATGGCCCATGTTCATACGGCCTCACCTCCCAGCTGCATCTGTGTCAGCTCCCGGTACATGGGGCAGGCGCGCAGCAGCTCCTCATGGGTGCCGTCGCCGATGATCTTTCCGCCGTCCATGACCAGGATCCTGTCCGCCGCCATCACCGAGGACACCCGCTGGGCCACGATGACGGTGGTGGCCTGGCCGTGCCGGGCGCGAAGGGCCCGGCGCAGCGAGCGGTCGGTGCGGAAGTCCAGGGCGGAGGAGCAGTCGTCCAGCAGGAGCAGGCGGGGATCGCCCGCCAGGGCGCGGCAGATCAGCACCCGCTGCTGCTGCCCGCCGGAGAGGTTGCGGCCCCGCACGTTCAGCGGAAAGTCCAGGGCGCCCTCCTTGTCGCGGATGAAGCCGGCCTGGGCGCAGTCGATGGCCCCGTCGATGGCCTCGTCGCTCACCTCCCGGCCGAAGCGGATGTTCTCGCGGATGGTGTCCGCCATGAGGAAGTCGTTCTGGAACACCACGCCCAG
>JBJEUJ010000294.1:0-37481 GCA_051883775.1 Aristaeellaceae bacterium
GCATCCGCAAGTACTTCGCGGAGCATCCGGATCACTTCGATCCCCGCCAGTACCTCAAGCCCGCCCGCGCCGCTGTGAAGGCCATGGTGGCCCACAAGATCGTGGACGTGCTGGGCTGCAACGGCAAGGCCTGATTCAACACCCAACCATGACAAAGCCTCCGGGGCCAACGCTCCGGAGGCTTTTTTTGCGCATCACAGCACGAATCCGCATAGCATGACGTGTTGTGATCCCTGAACGACTGTTTTCAGCACAGAAAGAGGCCCCCGCACCTGCGGAGGCCTTCCTTTTGCCTGTCATCATTGTCCGTACACGTTACGGCGTGCGCTCCGTCACACCCACGTAGATCCGCTTGGCCCGGGCTTCGTAGGTGTCGGTGTAGAGCAGGGTGCGCTCCACCTCCACGCCGCCCATGTACTTCACGCGGTAGCTTTCCACCACGTAGCCCTTGCGGGCCTTCCGCTCCACATACTGCTGGTCGGTGTAGGTGACGTACTCGGCTTTCTTGTCCTGGATGATGATGTCCTCGCCCGGCTCCAGCTCCTCGATGGTTTTCGTCTCCAGGCTGTAGGTCACATCCCCCAGGCTCATGCCGTACAGGCTCACCTTGGCAATCAGCCGCTTGCGGTTGCTGGGGTCGCTCTGCACCGCCGCCACCATGTAGATGGGGCCGTCGGTGTTGTTCTTGAACTGCAGGTCGATCTTCCGCCCGTACTGCCAGTACACCGTAGCGTCCTTGCCGTAGTCGGTGTAGTTCACCTGGTCGGAGTGGGGCTCGCGCTTGACAATTTGCAGCCCCGCCTGCACCGCCGCGATGTATATGGTGCTGCTGGCCTGGCACACGCCGCCGCCGATGCCCATGACGCTCTCGCCGTTGGCATACTCAATGGCGGGATAGAAGCCGTTCTTCTCCGTGCGCTCCCCCACCGTGTCGTTGAAGGAGAAGGTCTCGCCGGGCTGCAGCACCTTGCCGGAAATCAGCTGGAAGGAGCGGCGGATGTTGTTGGTGCGCTCCTCGGTGCTGCTGGTGGAGATGGGCGTGGACGCCGATGCGCGCAGCTCCACAGTCTTTTTCAGGTCGGCCACCGTCACCTGGGGCGCGATTGCCACCGGCTCCAAGGCGATTTCGCCGCTCTCCATGGTGGACACCATGCGGTAGAGCTGCTCCTTCACCGGCTCGGTGTCCAGATAGCGCCCCGGCACCTCCTCCTGGAAGGTGAAGGGCTCGGTCCTGCTGGGGTCAAAGGACACGATGGACGCGTCCTGCGCCGCGCGGTAGACATAGTTGCGGATGCTGTCCAGGGTGCTGTCGATCACCGAGGTGTCGCCGCCGGGCATGGCCGTATAGCCCTCGTAGGGGCTGGCCAGCAGCGCCTCCATGGCGTCACGGCGCTCCGTCAGGGTACCGGTGTGCCCCTGGGTCCAGGCCTCGTTGAGCACGTCGTACACGTCCACGGTCATGTTCAGCTGGCTGGCGGTGATCTCCGTCACCAGCTTGCCCTGGTAGGTCAGGCGGACAGACCAGGCGTCGTTGCGCTGCTGGGCCTGGGCCTGCACCGCCGCCATGCCTTCCTCCGCCGTCATGCCGCCCAGGTGGATGCCGTCCACATACACCCCCTGGCAGAACACATTGTCATAGGACTCCACGTACTGCCGGAGCTGCTGCTGCTGAAGGGCAAAGTAGCCTCCCGTGCCCACGCCTGCCAGCAGTGCCACGCACAGAACGATCACCAGCAGCGTCCGCAGGGCATGCCCGCCGCGCTTTGGGGGCTGTCCGCCGGAGCCACCCGTGGGCTGCCAGGGCTGCTGCGGGGGATAATCCCGCCTGCCGCCGCTCTGTTGCTGACCGCCCGCCGGGTTGTAGCGGGGGAATGCGTTCTGCCATGCCTGCCCCGCATCCATCTGGGGCTGATAGGCTGCATAGGCCTGCTGCCGGGGCTGCTGCTCAGGATAGGCATAGCCCTGCTGCTGCGGGCGGTAATCCTGCTGCCGGGGCTGCGCCTGCCGCTGGGAAGCGTACGCCGTCCGGGGCGAAGGCACCCCCTGCTGCGGAATGCCAGGCTGGGATGCGGGCTTGTTCACCGGCATGACCGGCGGCTGATAGCCCTGGTGTCCGGGATGAACCCCGCCCCAGTCGTCCTGCTCCCAGGCCGAGCGGGAGGAGGACTGCCGGGGCGCAGGTGCCTGTCCGGCGCTGCTGCGCTCACTCCGCCGCCGTCTGTCCGGCTGCGTGGGCGGCACATAACCATTGCTGTACACAAGCCTCCTCCTTTCGTCGGTGATTCTGATTCGTCCCTTTCGGCTGCCTTCAGCCGTTCATGGCCTCCAGCAGGCCCTGCACATCCCTGTCCGCCGCTATCCAGCTGTCCGCCGTGCAGCCGGGCAGGCCGTGGCTGTCGCCCTCCTGGTGGAAGTCGCTGCCCCCGGTCACCAGCAGGCCCATGCGCCGCGCCATCCGCGCCAGCGCATCAAAGCCCCTTCCCGCCCGGGAAGGGTGATAAACCTCCACGCCCATCAGCCCCTGCCGCTGCCAGGACTGCAGCAGCGGACGCAGGGCCATGTCGTCCAGACCCAGGAGCGCGGGGTGTGCCAGCACCGGTACGAAGCCGCTGCGCCGCATCAGCGGCAGGGCCTCCTCCATGCTGAGCCGCTCACCGGGCACATAGGCCGGACAGCCCTCCCCCAGGTAACGGTCGAAGGCCTCCTGCGCCGTGGCCACATACCCTGCAGCCATCATCGCCCGGGCGATGTGCATCCGCCCCACTGTGCCCTCATGGGCCAGGCTGTCTGTCCTGAGGGGCATGCCCATCGCTTCCAGCTTCTCCAGCATGCGCCCGGCGCGGGATTCGCGCTTCCGGGCAAGGCCGGCAACGGTCGTGCGCAGCTCCCGCGCCTCTCCCGTGCCGTAGCCCAGCAGGTGCAGGTTCCGCATGCCCCGCAGGCTCAGCTCGATCCCCGGGATCACCGGGATGGGCAGCTGCATCCCCTGCAGGCTGTCCGCGCCCCGGAAGGTGTCATGGTCGGTCACCGCCATGACCGTCACCCCCAGGGCCGCGGCCTTCTCCACCAGCTGCGCGGGCGTTAACACCCCGTCGCTGAAGCTGGTGTGCATGTGCAGGTCAGGTCTTGTCATCATCGTGCAGGCTGCCCAGGAGGATGTCCTCCGGCAGCTCCGGCTTGTCAGGATTCACGGGCGGCTTGGGAGCCTCGGGCTTCTTCTCCGGCGCGGGAATGTCCGCGGCGGCCCGGGGCTTGTCGTTGTCCTCCAGGCCCTCGGGGATCACGCCGGTGTCCATCAGCGCCTGGAACTCCTTGCGGCTGACGGTGTCCATTTTCAGCAGCGCGTCCACCAGCGCGTCGAAGCGTTCACGATGGTCGCTGATGGCCTTGACGGCCATGGCGTAGGCCTCGTCCAGCAGGCGGCGCACCTCCGCGTCAATGCAGGCGGCAACCTCCTCGGAATAGCCGCGGCTCTGCCCGAATTCCATGCCCACGAACACTTCCTGGTCGCTGTCCAGGTACACCGGGCCGATCTTGTCGCTCATGCCGAACTGGGTTACCATCCGGCGGCACAGCTCCGTGGCACGCTGCAAATCGCTGGTCGCGCCGGTGGAGAACTCGCCCAGGCCCAGCTGCTCGGCCGCATGACCGCCCAGCAGGCCCGCAATGCGCGCCATCAGCTGGCTCTGGGTCATCAGGTCGTTCTCCTCGCTGGGCAGGGACAGGGTATGGCCCGCCGCCTGGCCCCGGGGCACGATGGTCACCAGATGCACCTCGTCCGAGCCGGGGATGAAATGCTCCACCACCGCGTGGCCGGACTCGTGGATGGCCACCATCCGCCGGTCGCGCTCGGTCACCTTGTGGCTGCGCTTCTCCGGGCCCATCTGCACCCGGGCGATGGCGTCCACCAGCATCTGCTGGTCGATGGTCTTCTTCCTTGCGCGGGCAGCCAGGATGGCCGCCTCGTTCATGATGTTCTCCAGCTCCGCGCCGGTGGCGTAGGGCACGCGCTTGGCCACGTTCACCAGATCCACATCGGCGTCGAGGGGCTTGCCACGGCTGTGCACCTTCAGGATGGCCACGCGGCCGTCCATGTCGGGATAGTTCACCGTCACCTGCCGGTCGAAGCGGCCGGGACGCAGCAGCGCGGGATCCAGGATGTCCCGGCGGTTGGTGGCCGCCATAACAATCACGCCCTCGTTCACCGCGAAGCCGTCCATCTCCACCAGCAGCTGGTTCAGGGTCTGCTCGCGCTCGTCATGCCCGCCGCCCAGGCCCGCGCCGCGGTGACGGCCAACGGCGTCGATCTCGTCGATGAACACAATGGCGGGCGCGGCCTTCTTGGCCTGGTCGAACAGGTCGCGGACGCGGCTGGCGCCCACGCCCACGAACATCTCCACAAAGTCGGAGCCGGAAATGCTGAAGAACGGCACCCCCGCCTCGCCGGCCACAGCCTTGGCCAGCAGCGTCTTGCCCGTGCCGGGAGGGCCCACCAGCAGCACGCCCTTGGGAATGCGCGCCCCCAGCTCCGTGTAGGCCTTGGGGTTGCGCAGGAAGTCCACCATCTCCTGGAGCTCTTCCTTTTCCTCGTCCGCACCGGCCACGTCGGCAAAGGTCACCTTGTTCTTGCCGGGCTCCTGCACCCGGGCGTGGCTCTTGCCAAAGGACATGACCTTGTTGCCCCCGCCGCTCTGGGCGCGCATCATGAAATACCACAGCGCCATGAAGATGCCCGCCACCAGCAGGAAGGGCAGGAAATCATACCACCAGGGGGTGACCACGGGGGCGCGGTACTCCACGGTGAAGCTCAGGTCGCTGACGGAAACCTCGTCCAGGGGCTTGCCCTGCCGGGCCGCCTCCATCTGGCGGACAGTTTCGATAAAGTCCTCGCCGATGGTGGTTTCAAAGTCATAGGCGCGCTCCGGGAAGTCCGCGGCGGCCACGGTGGTGTTCTTCTTCAGGCCAACCAGATAATTGTTGCGGATGGCCACCCGCGCCACCTGATCGTCCTGGATCATCTGCAGCAGCTCGGGATACTCGATCCGCTTGTTGACCGGATCGCTCAGGCTGCCATTGAGCAGGATCGCAATGAGCAGGAAGGTGCCGATCAGCACCACGTAGCTCATCAGTCCCCTGGATGATTTCTTCAACTTGATGGTCCTCCTTACGCGCATGTCTGTACGCAGAAAATCAACGATTATTATAGCACAGAAAACCCATCGAATGCAAATATTCCCTGACGGCGGGGATGGGCTATTCCGCCGCTGCCGCGACCGGATCAGCCATGGCCTTCAGGCCGTCAGGGATATTTTACATCAGCCCGCTCACGCCTGGCCGTAGATGCGGGGATGCAGCACGCCGATGTCGGGCAGGTTGCGGTACTTCTCGTCAAAGTCCAGGCCGTAGCCCACCACGAACTCGTCGGGAATCTCAAAGCAGAAGTAGTCCGCCTTCAGATCCACCCGGCGGCGGGCAGGCTTGTCCAGGAGGGTGGCAATGCGCACGGAGGCCGCGCCCCTGTTGGCAAACACGCGCTTCAGGTAGGACAGCGTCATGCCCGAATCCACAATGTCCTCCACAATCAGCACATCCATGCCCTCGATGGGCCGGTCCAGGTCCTTGCGCAGCTGCACCACGCCCGAGGACTTGGTGGCGCTGCCGTAGCTGGACACGGCCATGAAGTCCGTACGCAGGGGCAGGTCGATCTCCCGGATCAGGTCGGAGTAGAACACGATCGCACCCTTGAGGATGCCGACCACCATCAGCTCCCGGCCCTCATAGTCCTTCGTGATCTGCTCTCCCAGCTTCTTCACCGCCGCGCTGATTTCCTCCCGGGTCACCAGAATCTTCGTCAGGTCCTGATACAGCTTCGCATTGTTCTCCATGGTGTTTTCTCTTCCTTTCTCGATAGCCTTCCCTTGGTTCCTTCATCGCGCCAGCCAGGGCATGTCCCCCCGCCAGCGCAGGTATACGCTGTCATCCTGCCCGTCCATGGGCGGAACGCCGCCCGCGCCTACGCCGCCCGCCAGCAGCACCTCGCTGCCCCGGCACAACAGCGGCACCCGATCCCGGAAGGGCGCGTCCACCTTCCGGTTCACCAGATAGTCCTGCAGGGACTGCCGTCCCCCGCTGCCGTAGGGCCTGATCCAGTCGCCCTGCCGCCGGGTGCGCAGCACGCAGCCCGTGAGCATGGCCCGGGGGATTGCCTGCACCAGGCGGCCGTCGCTAAGGTACGGCTCCGTTTCCTCCAGGGAGAAGTCCCCGACGGCCGCGCCCGGCAGCGTCATGGGCGCTTCCGGCGGCGGAGCGGGCGCAAGCGGCGATACCAGGTGCAGGTGCGTCCATCCGCGATAGCCCTGCCAGCCTCCCGGCAGGTTGCGCTTCTCCCCTGCCCTGCCTGTCATGAGCGAGGCCAGATCTTCGGTCTGGGACATGCTCAGGCTCCGCTCGTCACGGGTGTGGCCAGCCTCACGCTGCCACCAGACCCGCAGGATACGCCTGCGCAGGCCCTCCGGCTGCGCCGCCAGGCCGGCCAGAGGCAGCTCCCGGCCCGGATGCTCCCCCAGGAAGCTGCCGCACAGCGCGCTCAGCGCCGCCTCGTCCTCCCGCAGCAGCATCGCCGTGGCTGCCAGCCTGCCCCCGCAGCCAGGGGACAGCCGCTCCATCAGCGGCAGCAGCTCATGCCGGACGGCGTTGCGCAGGTACCGGCTGTCCCGGTTGGATGCGTCCTCCCGCCAGGGCTGGCCCGCCGCGTTCAGCGCAGCCTGCAGCTCCGCCCGGGTCAGCGCCAGCAGCGGCCGCAGAATCCGCAGGCCATCCACCACAGTATTCTCCGCCATAGCCGTCAGCCCGGTGAGCCCCGCGCCCCGCATCAGGTGCAGCAGCAGCGTTTCCGCCTGATCGTCCCGGTGATGGGCCAAAGCGATGGCCTCCGCCCCCGACGACGCCATGGCCTCCCGGAAGAAGCCGTACCGCGCCCGCCGCGCCCAGTCCTCCCCGGGATGCTCCGGCGGGTGCGCCCGGTAGCAAAGCAACGGCACGGCCCTGTCCCTGCACAGCGCCCGGACAAAGGCCTCGTCCGCATCCGCTTCCGCGCCCCGCAGCCCGTGGTTCACATGCACCGCCGTCACCCGGCAGCCCCTTTCCAGCAGCATCAGCAGCAGCGCCACGGAATCCGCGCCGCCGCTGACCCCCGCCAGTACATGGCCGGGCATGGCCGGCATCCGCGCCGCAAGCTCCCGCAGGCTGTCCATGGGCGTCCCTCATTTCCTCGGATAAAGCACGAAGGAGGCAGTCCCCGGGGGATAGCCTCCTTGCGCAGTCAGCCAGGTATTAGGTGCGATTTACTCCCTAAGCGGTGCGCCGCAGACATTGCAGGCCACCAGATCCTTGTAGGGCTCGTCGTTGAGCTGGCTGTAGGTGAACTGGCCCGTAAAGGGCAGGAATTTTTCGTTGGCGCTCTTGCAGTAGGCGTCCAGGTGATACCGCTCGCCACCGTTGGGGTTGTAGTACAGGATGGTGTTGGCGCTGGCGACGAATTCCGCCGTGGGGGTGGCGGTTTCATTGGCGGTGGGCACCTCCGTGGCGGTGGTCTCGTAGCTCTTGAGGGAGGCGGGATCCACGTACCACTGCTCGTCCTCCTTCATCATCAGCACCTGGAAGACGTACTTCTCCGGATCGCGGCCGTTGCGCTTGTCAATGGTGGCCGTCACCGTGACGGTGCGGACGGTGTCGTTGTCCGTGCCGGTAATCTTCTCGGCGTTGTAGTCAATGGGAATCCGGTTGGCCAGGAGGCTGAACAGCGCCGTCTTGGGCTCCTCCACGCTCTTGCGCCAGGAGGGCGCGCACAGGGACAGCATGTTGTCCTGGTTGTTCACCGACCAGAAGTAGAAGAAGGATTCCAGCTGCTTCACCGCGTCGGACTGCAGACCGTCCGGCTGGGGCGTTACCTGCACCACGGGAGCCTCCGTGGCCCAGGCGCCCAGGCCCACATTGTCCGAGGCGGCAGGCTCCTGCTGCTGCACGCCGCCCAGCGCCGCGGGACTGCCCGTGCCCGTGCCCGCGCCGGCAACATTGTCCGCCGGGGCGGAGGCTGTCAGCGCGCTGACCAGGGCCACCACTGCCAGCGCCCCGTACACGCCCGAGAAGGTCAGGCGGATATTGGACTGCATCACGGGGCGGATCCACATCACGGCCACCGTCGCCACAGCCAGGGCCACAAACACCCACTTGAGCACCGACAGGCTGGAGATCACCAGCCCCAGCACAAACAGCACCGGCAGCACGCCGCACAGCATCACCCACAGGAGGATGGCCGGGTCAAACCGGCGCTTCTGCGCGGGCCGCTGGGGCTGCTGAGGGCCGTAGCCCGGCTGCTGGGGATAGCCGGGATAGGGCTGGCCCTGGGGATAGGGCTGACCGTAGTAGGGATTCTGCGGGGGCTGCTGGGGCTGCGGCTGGGGCCGCTGCTGCGCGGGCCGGTAGCCCTGCTGATAGGGCGCCTGGTTCACCGCCGAATAGTTGGGCTGCTGGAACCCCTGCTGATAGGGCTGCTGCGGCTGCTGCCCGTAGGGCACGCGCTGCGCATAGCCTGTCTGGGGGGCATAGGGGCTCTGCTGCCCGTAGCCCTGCTGGGCGCCATAGCCCGGCTGCTGGGGCGCATACCCCTGCTGATAGCCGCCCGGCTGCTGGCGGTAGGGCTGCTGATAGCCCTGGGGCCCGGGCCCCTGCTGATAGCCTCCCTGCTGCTGGCCGGGCGTCTGGCCCCAGGCTGACGTATTCCCCTGATTGGGACGGCCGTTGTTCATCCGTATACCTTTACCTTTCTGCCGCGGGCGCGGCATATCCATGGCGAAACACAGGCCATGGCGCAAAATCGACGACAAAGAGAATGGCTAAGGCCATTCATCATCAGTATAACACAGAATAGGGGCTTGTAAACAGTCCCTGTGCAAAAAAAGCCACGATTCCCTTTCCTACCGCACCCATGTCCAGGACGGCCAGACCTCCAGCCAGACCGTGCCCAGCGTCCCGGCGGCCTCCGTCTCCTGCTCCAGACGCTCCACCACGCCGTAGAAGGTATCCGCGCTGTAGGATGGCTCCATGCGGATGGCCACGTCCCCGGCCTGGCTGGGCTTGTCCAGCCGGTTCACCAGCACCAGCGCGCCCTGGGGCAGGCTCGGATCCTCGCAGGCACAGCTCAGATGCATGGGCCGCGCCACCGTCAGCAGCAACGCCGCCAGGATAATGGCCAGCGCCAGCAGCGTCCATAACGCCACCCTGCGCCGCTTTCTGCGCCGCCGCGCTTCCTCCAGCGCCTGCCGCGCCTCCTCCGCCGTGGGGCGTTTCACCTGCTGGCTCATGCTTCCTCCTGCTCCAGGCGCTCCACCATCCGGTTCAGCCCGGCAATCTCGCTGCGCAGCCGCTGGCGGATTTCCGCTTCCCGCGCCTCCAGCGCACGCTTGCGCTCCTCGGCCTGGCGGACAATCTCCTCCGCCTGCGCCCCTGCGGCCCACAGCCGCTCCTCGGCCTCGCCCCGGGCGGCGGCCACAATCGCCTCCGCCTCCGTTTCCGCCTCGCTGGCCCTGCGCTGGCAGGCAGCCAGGTAATCATCCGCAGCCTGCTGGGTGCGCTGCACAACCTCCTGGGCCGCGATCATCGCCTGGGCAAAGCTGCCCACGGGCAGATCATCCCGCGCCCTGTCGGCCTTCCGCTTCTCTTCCTCCATCTGCTCAACATAGCGGCGGCACTCCTCGGCAACCCTCTCAGCCTGGTCGGCCTTCGCCGTCAGCTCGTGATCCCGCAGGGCCAGCTCCGCGTTGGCTTCCTCCAACTCCCGGACGCGGCGCTTCAGCGTCTCGTTTTCCTCCGTCAGCTGACTAAGCAGCTCCAGCAGCGATACCTTGTCCATCCGTGCCAGACCGCTCTTTTTGCTCATCGTCCCATTTGCCCCTTTCGCATTCCTTGCCGCGTATATCATAGCAAATTTTGCGGGCGCTTGCAAGCAGAATCGCCCCGCCTCCCGCATATGCTCCATTGACACCGCCACGGGAAAGGAGCGTTAATCATGACCGATACCGGCAACCGCCAGCCCCACGAGAAGACCTGCGCCTACGAATACACGGTGCGTCGTGGGGACAGCTTCTACCTCATTGCCCACAGGCTGGGCGTACCCCTGCGGGATCTTCTGGACGCCAACAGCGACGTGAACCCTGCGCGCCTGATGGTGGGCGACGTGCTGTGCATCCCCATGGAGGAGGACGACCGTCCCCCCGAGCCCACGCCGGAGCCCGAGCCTGAGGCCCCCTCCGAGCCCTCCGACGAGCCGGGGGATCTGGACCAGCCCGCCACCCCCGCTCCGGAGGCCTGCCCCGAGGCGGAGCGCCGCACCGTCCGGGAGGGGGAAACCCTGGCCGACATCCAGCTGGCGGAGGACGTGACCCTGCACACCCTTGAGTCCGCCAACCCCGGCATGGATCTGGAGCAGCTGACCCCCGGCCAGACCCTGTGCGTTCCCCGGGAGAGCATTCCCTGCGGCACGCCCACCGTCATGACCCTGGCTGCCGGGGACAACCTGGAACGGGTGGCCCTGCGGCTGAATACCTCCGTGGGCGCGCTGCTCAGAGCCAACCCCTGCCTGGCGCCCAGCGACTTCATGGAGGGCGCGGTCATCCACGTGCCCAGGTGATTCACACCTGCTCCCGTCTGCGCCATGGCGGCGCAGGCGGATTTTTTTCGCAGGAATTTTTTCCCGGCGGGAACATTTCCGCCGCTCGTGCGTCTGATTGGGTGAAAACACCACACAAGGAGGTTCCCCATGAACAAGCTTTTCGCCCTGATGCTCACCGCTGTCTTCGCCCTGACCGGCGTCGGCGCCCTCACCGGCGCGGACAACGCCCCCATCGCGGACGCCGAAAGCACCGAGATCATCCCCGAGGTCGTGGAGGTTGCCGGCGTGATCACCGAGATCACCGAGGACTATGTGATGCTTGAGGACCGGGACGGCCAGCTGATCCAGGCCAACCTGACTGCCGACACCCTGGTGGAATACGACGTGACCGGCAGCGACACGCTGACCGTGGGCGATTATGTCATCGTGTTCTACAACGGGATGATGACCCGCTCCCTGCCCCCGCAGATCACCGCCCTGACCATCCGCTGCGTGGCCATGACCGGCACGGTATCCGCCCTGGAGGAGGGCCGCTTCCTCATGGTCACCGACGAGGGCATGGAGGTGGCGGTGAACTGCACCCTGTCCGACTGGCCCGTGGTGGCCGAAAATGCCCGTGTCCGCGTGTACTTCAGCGGCGCCATGACCATGTCCCTCCCCGGGCAGATCGGCGCGCTCATGATCGTCGCAGCGGAATAAGTTCGCCCCGTTCCCCCTGCGCGGCCGCCCTTCCCGATGGACAGGGCGGCTGTCTTTTTTTGCGCGGCGGGTGATTTTTTTCTGCATATCCTCTTGACGAACCGACCGCGAGGCCCTATACTGAAGCGTCTGAGTTTTCCGCCCGGACAGGCGTTTTTACTGATGCTTTTTCTGCGCGAAAGGGGTTTTTCGTTCATGAGCACCAAGTTCATCTTCGTTACCGGCGGCGTGGTATCGTCCCTGGGCAAGGGCATCACCGCCGCCTCGCTGGGCCGCCTGCTCAAGTGCCGCGGGTTGCGGGTATCCATCCAGAAGTTCGACCCTTACATCAACGTGGACCCCGGAACCATGAACCCCTATCAGCACGGCGAGGTCTTTGTCACCGACGACGGCGCGGAGACCGACCTGGATCTGGGCCACTACGAGCGCTTTGTGGACGAGAGCCTGACCCAGGCCGCCAACGTGACCTCCGGCCGGGTGTACAAGACCGTCATCGACCGGGAGCGCCGGGGCGAATACCTGGGCGCGACCATCCAGGTCATCCCCCACATCACCAATGAGATCAAGCGCAATATTCTCCTTGTCTCCCGCCAGCAGAACGCCCCGGACGTGGTCATCACCGAGATCGGCGGCACCGTGGGCGACATTGAGTCCCTGCCCTTCCTGGAGGCCATCCGCCAGATGCGGGCCGAGGTGGGCTTTGAAAACAGCCTGTACATCCATGTGACGCTGATCCCCTACATCAAGGCGGCGGGCGAGCTGAAGACCAAGCCCACCCAGCACTCCGTCAAGGAGCTGTGCGGCATCGGCATCAGCCCGGACATTCTGGTCTGCCGCTGCGACCACCCCGTTCCCGCCGACGTCCGGGCCAAGATCGGCCTGTTCTGCAACCTGCCGGCCGGGCGGGTGTTCCAGAATCTGAACGCCAAGTCCATCTACGAGGTGCCGCTGATGCTCCACGAGGAGGGCCTGGACGAGAAGGTCTGCGAGCTGCTGGGCCTGGGGCACATGAACTGCGACCTGACCGAGTGGGCGAACATGGTGCAGCGCCAGCTGCATCCCACGCGGGAGACCACCATCGCCCTGGTGGGCAAGTATGTGGAGCTGCCCGACGCGTACCTGTCCATCGTCGAGGCGCTGACCCACGGCGGCATCGCCCACGGGGCCAAGGTGCACATCAAGTGGATCCAGTCCGCCGACCTGACCCAGGAGAACATCGCTGAGGCCCTGGAGGGCTGCCACGGCGTGCTGGTGCCCGGCGGCTTCGGCCAACGGGGCCTGGAGGGCAAGATGATCGCCGTGCAGTACGCCCGGGAGCACAACATTCCCTTCCTGGGCATCTGCCTGGGCATGCAGATGGCGGTAATCGAGTACGCCCGGCACGTGCTGGGGCTGCGCGGCGCCAACACCTCCGAGGTGGACCCCAACACCACCTATCCCGTCATCGACCTGATGCCCGACCAGAACCTGGACAACCTGGGCCACACCATGCGCCTGGGCAAGTACACCTGCGCGCTGATGCCCGGCACCCGCAGCTACAAGGCCTACGGTGCGGAGGAGGTCGAGGAGCGCCACCGCCACCGCTATGAGTTCAACAATGAGTTCCTCAAGCGCTTCATGGACGGCGGCATGACCATCGCCGGCCGCAACCCCGAGCGCAACCTGGTGGAGATCGTCGAGATTCCCAGCCATCCCTGGTTCGTGGGCGTGCAGTTCCATCCGGAGCTGAAGAGCCGCCCCAACCGGCCCCATCCCCTGTTCCGCGACTTTGTGGGCGCGGCGCTGGAGCACGGGCAGGAGGAGTAATTCCTTCCACAGGATCAATCAACAAGGGCCGTCCCCCCTGCGCCTTGCAGGAGCGGACGGCCCTTTTATGATTCCCTTTCAGCCAGGCTGGTCGCCATGTCCACCCGGCACACCCGCCAGCCCGCCGGGGTCTGCCGCACCAGCGCGCAGAAGCGGATCGTCAGCCGGAGGCCGCCGCTCCTGGCCTGCGCCTCGCCCCAGACCCGCCATGCGCCCTGCCGCCTGCGCCGGATCCGCAGCGTCTCCTCCGGCGGGAAGGTGACCGCCAGCCCTGCGGGCAGCCTGCTTCGGATGGCGCACCGCACCGCTTCCCCCATGTCCCACGCTTCCCGCACGGCCATCCCTCCTCTGTCCGGCTTGATGATACACCATTTCTGATGTAATTGTCAATACATCAGATTGGATGTAACTATACTATGGGAGGTAGGAGGATGATGACAGCATGCACGCCGTGGACAAGGAATACTGGGAGATTCTGCGGGAGCTGCGGGAGGATCGTGACCTGCGGCAGGCGGAGATCGCTGCGGTGCTGGGCACCACGCAGCAGGTCTATTCCCGCTACGAGAACGGCGTCAACGAGCTGCCCATCCGCCATCTGATCACCCTGTGCCGCTACTATCACGTCAGCGCGGACTATGTGCTGGGGCTGAAGCGGGACAGGGACTGACGGGAGGCGCAGCATGATGATATTCCTGCTCTGCTGCGACCTGCTGATTCCGCTGATGATGATCGTCGCGGGGTGGCTGCTTCGCAAGCATCCGCCTGCGCGCATCAGCGGCCTCGTCGGCTACCGCACGGCGCGCTCCATGGCCAGCATGGAGAGCTGGCGCTTCGCCCAGGAGGACTGCGGCAGGCGATGGTGGCGCACCGGCTGGGCCATGCTGCCGCTCTCGGCGGCGGTGCAGCTTCCCATGGCTGGCCTCAGCATGGACGCTGCCAGCATCCTCAGCCTGATCCTGATGACCGTACAGACCCTGGTCATGGCCGTCGTCACGCTCCGGACTGAGCGCGCGCTCAAGCGTACCTTCACCCCCGAGGGCCAGCGCCGCTGACGCCATGCATAGGAAAACCCCAGCCGCCTGTCTTCTTGCGGCTGGGGTTTTCATTCCTGCGGAATTCAGTTGCTTTCGGGCAGGCCGTGCTTGACGCGGTCGTGCTCCTCGGCGCGCTTGGCGTTGTTGAAGCGATCCAGCGTGCCCACCAGGTAGCCGGTGATGCGCCGGATCCGCTGGAAGGGCTGGGTGCCGAAGTCATAGGACAGATCCACATAATCGCCGTCCACATGAATATCCATGCCAAAGGGCTCCCGGCCGAATTTCTTGGTTGCCCGGGCGATATAGGCGTCGATCTCCGCCTGAGGAAGCGTGCCGCCGGTTACGTTGACGTTGCAGGCCATACCATTCACTCCTTCGTTGCTCTCACCTGTGGAAAAGTGCCGCGCTGGTATTTCCCGCACACGGCGCATGGTTATTATACACCGTCTGCGCGGAATTGAAACAGCTTTTGCGAAGTTTTTCTGTACAAGATGTGGTGGGTATTTCTTCCATGCTCCACTACTGCTCGTTCTTCCGCCGGGACATGAGCCGCTTGCGGCGGGACAGGGTGAACAGCGGCCTGCGCTTGTCCTTCTCCATGCAAAAAACACCTCCCGGGAGGAGTCTTTCCCCCGGGAGGCTTTCTTATGCCCGCAGGGCGTGGATGGCCGCCATGTCCCGGGCGGGATCATCGCTGCGGTACATGGCGGTGCCCATCACCGCCACGTCCAGGCCGCTTTCCGCCAGGAGAGCGATGTTGTCCATGCCTACGCCGCCGTCCATCTCCGTCAGGCCCGTGAAGCCCCGCTCCCGCAGCTCGCGGAGCTTGCCGATCATCCCGCTCTGGAACCTCTGCCCGCCGAAGCCCGGCTCCACCGTCATCACCAGCGCCATGTCCGTCAGCGGAAGCAGAGGACTCACGGCCTCCACCGCTGTAGCCGGCTTCAGGGACAGCCCCGCCTTCACGCCACGGCTGCGGATGTGCCGGAGCATGCCCGCCACATCCCCGGGAATCTCCGCGTGGATGGTCAGCCAGGCCGCTCCCGCGTCGCAGAACACGTCCAGGTACTTCTCCGGGTTGTCCATCATCAGATGCACATCCAGCGGGATGTCGAAGCGCCCATGCAGCGCCTTCACCACCGCCGGGCCGTAGCTCAGGTTCGGCACAAAGTGCGCGTCCATGATGTCCACATGAAGCATGTCGCAACCCGCGTCGATCATCCGCTGAACGTCACGCTCCAGGTTCAGCACATCCGCCGCCAGGATGGACGGTGCAATCTTGACCATATCCTTTCCCCTCCTGTTCCTCACATGCAGCGTCAGTCGTAGCGTTCCTTCCAGGTCTGCCATACCTCCTGCAGCAGCTGCCGGTAGCGCTCCAGCCGCAGGGGATCCATCTTCCCCGCCTCGCAGGCCGCCGTCACCGCGCAGCCTGGCTCCCTGTCATGGTAACAGGGATTGAAGCGGCACTGGCCCTCCCACCGGGCGAATTCTGGGTAATACTCCTTCAGGGCGATGGGCTCGGTAGCCGCGTCCAGCTCCAGCAGGCTGAAGCCCGCCGTGTCCAGCACCTGGAGGCCGTCCGCCATCAGCAGCTCCGCGTGACGGGTGGTGTTCTTGCCCCGCTGGATCTTCTGGCTGATCTCGCCCGTCTCCAGCGACAAGCCCAGCAGATGGTTCAGCAGCGTGCTCTTGCCCACGCCGGACTGGCCCGTCAGGCAGCACAGCTCCCCGGCCATGTGGGCCCGCAGCTGCTCCAGGCCGCGGTTTTCCATGGCGCTCACGGCGAACACGGGAGCCTCCGCCCCGGCGTATTGCCGCCGCAGCGCTTCAGCCAGGGACTCGTCCAGGTCGCACTTGTTCACCACCAGCGCCAGCTTCATGCCCTGCTGCCGGGCGCGAACCATCATCCTGTCCACCAGGAGCAGATCCGGCGCGGGCGTTGGCGCCACCACAATCAGCAGCAGCGATACGTTGGCCACCGGCGGGCGCAGGCACTCGGTTTTCCTGGGGAGAATATCCTCCAGCCAGCCATGCTCCTCGCTCTCCCCGGGGGTGAAGGTGATCTCGTCCCCCACCAGGGGGGAGATGCGCATGCGGCGGAATTTCTTCTTGCAGCGCAGAATATGCTCCGTGCCCTGCTCATCCACGGCCACATAAAAGCCGCCGAAGCCCCGCACCAGCCTGCCCTGCATCAAAGGCGCGTCCATCTGATCCATCCTCATTGCAGCGTCACCTGCTGCTGATAGGCGAACTTGTCGCCGAAGTAAACCTTGTAGATGTAGTCCCCGGGATCCTGGGCCGTCAGCTCCACCTCCGGGTGGCGGCTGGCATTGGCCGGATACTCGCCCTGGTACACCGTGACCTCGGTATCCCCCTGCACCAGGGTGATGCGCACGCTGATCAGGCCATCGCTCTGGGGCAGATCGAGGGTCACGCTGGTTCTGGCCAGCATGCTCTCCACCCGGTAGACGGACAGCGTCACCTGCGCGCCCTGCACCACCTGGGTGTCGGCGGCGGGCATCTGGGAGGCCACGCGGCCGTGGAGGGACGTATCCAGTGTATCCACATAGGTCACCGCGGAGCTCATGGTCAGGCCGAGGGCGGACAGCTCCGCCTGGGCCTCAGAGAGAAGCTTGTCCTGCAGATTGGGCACCATGGCCGACCCGCCGGACACGACGATCTGGATGATGTCCCCGGCTTTGCAGCTCTCGCCCGCCACAGGGGACTGGTTGATGATAAAGTCCGCCTGCACGTCGGTGGAGATGACCCGCTCCACCACCGTCAGCGTCAGACCATAGGCCTGGGCTGCAGTGATGCCGTCGTTGACCGTCATGCCGGTGATGTTGGGCACAGTTTGCGTGGCGGGACCCTTCGAGACCGTCAGCACCACGGTGTCACCCTTGCGCAGGGTGTTGTCCACCTCCGGCGCCTGGAGAATCACCGTGCCTGCGGATATGTTGGGATGATTGATCTCCACCACCTCAGCATTCAGCCCGACCCTGCTGGCGGATCGCTGGGCGGAGGTAACCTCCATGCCCACAAAATCCGGCACAGTAACAGAATTAACCACCTTCTCATAGATGGTCATGCCGCCCACATACAGCCCGTAGAACACCGCTGCCGCCAGGGCCACAGTCAGCAGCCATGCCTTGACATTGGTGCGGGGCCTGGCCTTCTTGGCCGGGGCAGAGGGCGCGGGCGCAGCCTTCACCGGCGCGGAGGGCGCAGGCATGGGCGCAGGAGCCTTTTCCACCAGGCGGGGCTGCATCTGATCCGTGCGGCCCTCCAGGGCCATGCGAAGCTCCGCTGCCATCTCCCTGGCGGACTGGTAGCGGTACTTGGGGTTCTTCTCCATGGCCATCATGCACACATGGCAGATGGCCAGGGGAACCTCCGGCGCAATGGTCTCAATGGGGGCAGGGCGGGCATGCAGGTGCTGCATGGCCACGGCCACGGTGCTGTCACCGTCGAAGGGCACGCGGCCGGTAAGCATCTCGTAGAGCACCACGCCCACGGAGTAGATGTCGCTGGTCACGTCGGCCGCCTGACCGCTGGCCTGCTCCGGGCTGAAATAATGCACCGAGCCCATCACCGTATCGCTGCGGGTGAGGGTGGAGCTGTTGGCCATGCGGGCAATGCCGAAGTCCGCCACCTTGATATGCCCGTCCTCATGGACGAGGATGTTTTGAGGCTTGATGTCCCGGTGGATGATGCCGTTCTGATGGGCGTGCTGCAGCGCGGACAGGATGCGGATGGTGATCTGCGCCGCCACGGTGGGGTTGATGCGCCCCTTCTCCCGGATGACCTCCTTGAGGGTCTTGCCCTGGACGTACTCCATGACCAGGTAGCGGTTTTCCCCGTCCATGCCCACGTCCAGGAGGTTGACGATGTTGTGGTGGGTCATGCGGCTGGCGGCCTCCGCCTCCCGCTGGAAGCGGCTGACGAACTCCGCGTCCTTGTTGAACTCGGGCTTGAGCACCTTCACCGCCACGCTGTGGCCCGTGCGCTGGTCGATGGCGCGGTAAACAATGGCCATGCCGCCCACGCCGATCTGCTCCACCAGGCGGTAGCGGTCAGCCAGAACTTTCTCGCTCATTGGCCGCCCTCCTTATCCTGCAGGAGCACCACGGTCACGTTGTCGTGCCCGCCGGCAGCAAGGGCCGCATCCAGCAGCAGCTTGACCGCCGCCTTCGGCGTGTTCGCGGTGAGGATCGCCTCCATGGCGCTGTCCTGCACCATGCCGTAGAGCCCGTCGGAGCATACCAGCCACACGTCCCCCGCCCGGCGCTCCTCCACCAGCAGGTCCACCTCCACCGTATCCTCCGTGCCCACGGCCCGGGTAATGACATTGCGCATGGGATGCCCTGCCGCCTGATCGGGGGTCAGCACGCCGGAGCGCACCAGCTCCGCCACCAGGGAATGGTCGCTGGTCATCTGGCGCAGCTTGCCCTCCCGCAGAAGGTAGGCGCGGCTGTCGCCCACATGGCCAATGTAGACATAATGATCGCTGAACCACAGGGCCGTCAGCGTGGTGCCCATGCCGCTGAGCTTCTCATCTCCCTGCTGCTGGCGGAACAGCCGCCCGTTGACCTCCTTCACGGCCTCCCGCAGGCTGTCCAGGGCGGGCGCTTTGCCCTCCAGCAGCGCCAGCAGGCCGTCCCGGGCCCCGGCAGAGGCCGTCTCGCCGCCCTTGTGGCCGCCCATGCCGTCCGCCACGCCGAAGAGCTTCTCCCCCTGGATGATCGCATCCTGGTTGGAGGACCGCACCCGGCCCACGTCCGTCAGGGCGTAGACAAGCAGGCCCTTCTCCTCCGCGGCAGGCGCAGCTTCCTGCGCGGCGGGCTTGTCCGCGCCTTCCTCCGGCGCGGGCGACGGCTCCTCCGTCTGCGACAGGCTTTCCCCACGGGCAAAGCGCTTCAGGTAGTCGGATACCGTGCCGGTAATCTTGAACTTACGGCTCATGGGTGTCTCCCCCTTCGCTCTGGCTGGCTGCCAGCATGGTCTTGCGGCGCAGCTGGCCGCAGGCGCCCTCGATGTCGTCGCCCATCTCCCTGCGGCGTGTGGCGGATATGTGCAGCCGCTCCAGCGTCTCCAGGAAATGGCGCACCGTTTTCTCCGTCACGCCCTGCAAATCGCGCTCCTCCACCACGTTCAGCGGGATCAGGTTCACATGGCACTGCATGCCCCGCAGTCGGGAGGCCAGCTCCACGGCGTGCTTCTCCTCGCAGTTCACCCCGCCCACCAGCGCGTACTCGAAGATCACCCGCCGCCCGGTTTTGGCAATGTAGTTGCGGCAGGCCTCCAGCACGTCCTCCATGGGATAGGCTTTGGCGATGGGCATGGTCTGGCGGCGGATCTCATCATTGGGCGCGTGGAGGGACACGCACAGCGTCACCGGCAGATCCTCCCCGGCCAGCTGGTACATCCTGGGCACAATGCCGCAGGTGGACAGGCTCACGTTCCGCAGGCTGATCTGCACGCCCTCCGGCTCCCGCAAAAGCCGCAGGAATTTCATCACGTTGTCGTAGTTGTCCAGGGGCTCGCCGCTGCCCATCAGCACAATGTTGTGCACCCGCCCCCGCTCCCCCAGGAAGCGGTTGGCGCACAGCACCTCCCCCAGCATTTCGCCGGGGGTCAGGTTCCGCACGCAGCCGTCGAGGGTGCTGGCGCAGAAGGTGCAGCCCATCCGGCATCCCACCTGGGTGGAGATGCACAGGGTGTCCCCGTGGTGGTAGTGCATGAGCACGCCCTCCACGCAGTTGCCGTCCTTCAGGCCAAAGAGGAACTTGGTGGTGTCGTCGATCTTCGACCGGCGCTCCTCGATGATCGTGACTGGCTGGGCCACGGCCATTGCCTTCAGCTGCTGACGCAGGGCCAGGGACAGGTTGGTCATGCCGTCAAAGTCCGCGCCCTGGTGAATCCAGCGGAAAATCTGCTTCCCGCGGAAGGCGGGCAGCCCCTGCTCCCGGCACCAGGCCGTCAGCTCCGCGCAGTTCATGTCCGCCAGGATGGTCATACGCGCTTCCTCCGCATGCGGCAGATGTAGAAGCCCTCCACCCCGTCCCGCTGGGGCAGCAGCTGCAGCCCCGTGCCCTCGTGGCGGCGGAACCGCTCGGGGATGCTCTCCGGCAGGGGCATCAGCTCATACTCCGGATGCCTCGCCAGGAACGCCTCCGCCTGCAGGACGTTTTCCTCCTTGAGGATGGAGCAGGTGGAATACACCAGCGTGCCGCCCTTCTTCACATAGGGGGCCACAGCGTCCAGCAGGGCGGCTTGCGTTTTCACCAGCTCCGCCACGGACTCCGGCTTCACCCGGTACTTCACGTCCGGCTTCTCCGCCATCACGCCCAGGCCCGAGCAGGGCGCGTCCAGCAGCACCGCGTCCATGGTTTCGATGAGCTCCTCGCGAGGCTTGGCGGCGTCGCGGGTCATGGGGCGCACGTTCTCCAGCTTCAGCCGCCGGGCCTGGGCGGCGATCAGCTCCGTCCGGTGGGGATGAACGTCCCATGCCTGCACGCGGCCCGAGCCGTTCATCATCTCCGCCATCAGGCAGGCCTTGCCACCCGGCGCAGCGCAGGCGTCCAGCACCTGCATGCCAGGCTGGGGATTGACCGCCATGGCAGCCATCATGCTGCTCTCGCTCTGGATGGAGAAGCTCCCGCCCACGAAGTCCGCGTCCCGGGCCACGTCCGCCATGCCGCGGATCCGCCAGCTGTGCGCGACCGCGCCGGGCTCCTTCTCCCAGACCTTCTTCTCCAGCAGGGCCTCGAAGCCCGCGTCGTCCAGGAGGGTCAGGTTGGGCCGCACCGTCACATAGGTGTCCTTCACCCGGTGGGACAGGATGCCCTCGGCTTCCTCGCCCCAGTCGTGCAGGATCCGCTCCGTCAGCCACTCCGGCACGGAATGCCGCACGGCCAGCGCCTTCAGCGGCTCCTGCTCCGGGTCGGGCCAGGACAGCTCGTCCTTGCGGCGGATCAGGTTGCGCAGGATGCCGTTGCACACCCCCGCCAGCCCCTCCATGCCCAGCTCCTTGCACAGCACCACCGCCGTGTTGGTGGCGGCGCTCTCCGGGATGCGGTCCTCCAGCATGATCTGGCAGGCTCCCAGGCGCAGGATGTTGCGCAGGCGGATGTCCGTGTCCGGCCGGGCCATGATCTGATCCAGCGCATGATCCAGATACATCAGGTTGTCAAGGGTGTCATACACCAGCCGGGCCACCAGGCGGCGGTCCGTCACCGACAGTCCGCAGTTGCGCAGCTTCTCGTCCAGGGACAGGGAGGCGTAGGCGCCGTTCTCCGTCACATCCCGAAGCACCGCCAGGGCCATCCGGCGGGAAGCCAGGCCCTCCATCTGCTCGGGCTTGTCCTTGGGCGCAGGACGGCGATCCCCACGGAAGGGCGGCTTATGGCCGTCCCGGGGGCCGCGATCCCCACGGAAGGGCCGCTTTTCCCCGCCAAAGCCCGGCTTGCCGCCACCACGATGGGCATCGTCCCCACGGAAGGGCTTCCTTTCCCCATGGAATTCACGCTTTCCCCCACCAAAGGCAGGCTTTCCGTCCTGCCGGCGGGTGGAATCCCCACGCTGATACCCCTGGCCGTCCCTGCGGGCAGGCCGATCCCCGCCCTCGCCGGGCTTGCCGGGGCGGAATCCCACCCGATTACCACCGGAAGGCTTGCTGTAAGGCTTTCCGCCCTCATGATTCCCACGATAAGGCTTTCTTTCGCCAGATTTTGCGCTTTGATCTCCACGGAAGCCCTCGCCGTGCTGCTCCTGACGCTTCTCGTCGCTCATGCCTGCTCCTCCTTCAATACCGTCCCCACCGCCATGGGATGGCCGCGGAGGTAGTCCTTGGGATTCATGGGTTTGCCGCCGGGGGCCTGCATCTGCGTCACCCGCACCGCGCCCTCGCCCGTCGCGATCACCAGCCCGGCCTTGGGATCAGCCGTGAGAATCTCCCCCGGCTGGCCCGCGCCCTCCGCCGTTTCCGCACGCAGCAGCTTCAGCCGCTGGCCCTCATAGGGCGTGGTGCAGCCCGGCCAGGGGTTCAGGCCAAGCATGCGGTGGACGATCTCCGCCGCGGGCCGCGTCCAGTCGATGACGCCCATGTCCTTGTTCAGCATGGGGTCGTAGGTCATGGCGGACTCGTCCTGGGGGATACGCGTGAGCGTCCCGTTTTCGAGGGCACGCAGGGTATCCAGCAGCAGCGACGCGCCCATGACGCTCAGCCGCTCCGTCAGATCGCCCGCCGTTTCGCCGGGGGCGATGGGCGTGGCGGCGCGCAGCAGCATGTCGCCGTTGTCAATGCCCCGGGCGGTCATCATGGTGGTAACGCCCGCTTCCTCATCCCCCTGCAGGATGGCCCAGTTGATGGGCGCGCTGCCCCGGTGCCGGGGCAGGAGCGACGCGTGGACGTTGATGGTCCCCAGGGGCGGCACATCCAGCACCGCCTGGCTGAGGATCTGTCCAAAGGCCGCCGTAACGCACAGGTCGGGAGCCAGCCGCTGCAGATCCGGCAAGCCGTCCCGGCGGATATGCTGGGGCTGGAACACCGGGATGCCCCGGCTGACGGCGTACTCCTTCACGGGGGTCATGACCACCTTGTTGCCCCGGCCCTTGGGGCGGTCGGGCTGGGTGAACACGCCCACCACGTCATAGCCGCCCTCGCACAGGGCCTTGAGGGAGGCCACGGCGAAGTCCGGCGTACCCATGAACACAATCCTCATTCGTTATCGTCCTCCGGCACATGGCCCTCGATTTCCTCCGGGGTCAGCTCCCGATCCATCACGTCGATGTACACCTTCCCGTCCAGGTGATCCAGCTCGTGGCACACCGCCCGGGCGAAGAAGCCCTCCGCCTCCAGCTGGAACTCGTTGCCCTTGCGGTCCTGGGCGCGGACAGTGACCTTCCGGGGCCGGGTCACGATGCCCTGGCGGCCCGGCAGGGACAGGCAGCCCTCCCGGCCGCACTGGCTGCCCTCACGGCTGATGATCTCCGGGTTGATCAGCTCCACCAGCCCGTCGCCCACGTCGATGACCACCACCCGGCGCAATATGCCCACCTGCGGCGCGGCCAGGCCCACGCCCTCGGCCTTGTACATGGTATCGGCCATATCCTTGAGCAGCAGCCACAGCCTGAGGTCAAACTTCTCCTGCTTCTTGCACACCTTGCGCAGGGCGTCGTCGCCCAGCTTCACAATCTTGCGGATCGCCATAAGCACTCATTCTCCTTCGTCCGTCACATCATGGTTGTGGGATTCACTTCAAAATAAACCTCCGCGCCGGGGACTTCCTGCCGGGACAGCTCCGTCAGCGCGCCCAGCAGGCCCTCCGTGTCCGGATGATCCAGCAGCTTCATCAGCACATGCCAGCGGCTCTTGCCCCGCAGCATTTTCACCGGCGGCTGATCCAGCCGCAGAAGCAGCGTGCGCTTCTTCCACATGGGATGCGTTTCCAGCAGGCCCACGCAGGCCCGGTGGAGCCGCTCCGCCGTTTCCTGCGCCGCCTTCTCCTGCTCCGCCTCCACCAGCAGCCGCGCCATCAGCGTGAAGGGCGGATACAGCCCCCGCCGCCGCCGGTCGAACTCCTCCTGGAAGAAGGCGCGATAATCCTGGGCCGCGGCGGTTCGGATCACCGGATCCTCCGGCTTGTAGGTCTGGACGACCACCTGCCCGGGAATTTCCCCCCGGCCCGCCCGGCCCGCCACCTGCGTCAGCAGCTGGAAGGTGCGCTCCCGGGCCCGGTAGTCGGGCAGGTTCAGCGTCATGTCCGCCGCCACCACGCCCACCAGCGTCACCCGGGGAAAGTCAAGGCCCTTGGCGATCATCTGCGTGCCCACCAGGATCCTCGCCCGCCCGGAGCGGAACTCGTCCAGGAGCTTTTGGTGGCCGTCCTTGCCGGAGGTGGTGTCAATATCCATGCGCACAATGCCCACGCCAGGGAACAGCCGGCGCAGCTCCTCCTCCACCTTCTGCGTGCCCGCGCCGAAGTAGCGGATATACCGGCTGCCGCACTCGGGGCAGAGGGCCGGCGGCGTCTCCGCGTGGCCGCAGTAGTGGCAGTGCAGAAGATTATCCCCGCCGGAAACGTGGTAGGTCATGGATACATCGCAGTTGGGGCACTTCATCACATGGCCGCAGCTGCGGCAGCTGACGAAGGCGTTGTACCCCCGGCGGTTCATCAGCAGCATGGCCTGCTCGCCCCGGCGCATGCAGCTTTGCAGCGCGTGCAGCAGCGCGCCGGAAAATACGCTGCGGTTGCCGCTCTCCAGCTCCCTGCGCATGTCCACCACCTCTACCTGCGGCAGGGGGCGGTTCATGACCCGATGGGGCATTTCCAGCAGGGTGTAGTCCCCCCGCCGGGCTTTGGCGAAGGACAGAATGCTGGGCGTGGCGGAGGCCAGGAGCAGCGTCGCGCCCTCGTTATCGCAGCGTCGGGCAGCCACCTGCCGGGCGTCGTAGCGGGGATGGCGGTCGCTGAGGTAAGTGGACTCATGTTCCTCGTCCACCACAATGAGCCCCAGGTTTTCGCAGGGGGCGAATACCGCCGACCTTGCGCCGATCACCACCCGGGCCTCGCCCCGGCGGATGCGCCGCCACTCATCAAACCGCTCCCCCGCCGACAGCCGGGAGTGCATCACCGCCGCCACCGCCCCGAACCGGCCCCGGAACCAGCTGACCATCTGCGGGGTCAGGGCAATCTCCGGCACCAGAATCATGGCCGTGCGCCCCCGGGCCAGGGTATCGCGCACCAGGCGGATGAACACCTCCGTCTTGCCCGAGCCCGTCACACCGTGGAGCAGAAACCGACCCTGGCCCCGCTCCAGCTCCGGCAGCATCACCGCGAGCACTTCCTCCTGGGCGGGGGTCAGGGCAGGATCGGGCATGGGAGGCTCCTGCATCGCCCCGCCGGGGCGGCGCAGCACCTCCTCCTGGAAAAGCCGCACCAGCCCCGCCGCCTCCAGCTGGCGCAGCGCCTCCAGGGGCTCCCGCACCAGCAGCTTCAGCTCCCCCACCGGATGCGCCTGGCCGTCCGAAAGCAGCTGCAAAAGCTGCCTGCGCTTGCCAGAGCGGCCCTGGGCGGCCACGGCTTCCTCCACCCGGGAAAGGGGAATGCACAGCTTCGCCACCGTCTGCTGCTTCACCTGCACCCGGCCGCCCCGCATTTCCGCAGGCAGCATCAGGCGCAGCGTTTCCGCCAGGGGACAGTGGGCGTCCTCCGCCATCTGCCGGGCCAGGGTCAGCAGGCTGGGCAGGATGGCCGGATAATCCTCCAGGGGCGCAAGCACGGGCTTCAATTTTTCCGGCGGCACCTCGCAGCTTTCCGCGAAGCCCACCACCACGCCCTCCTTGCGCCGGGGGCCGAAGGGCACCTCCACCCGCTGGCCCACCGTCAGGCGCATGCCTTCGGGGATCAGGTAGCTGAAGGTATGCGCCACCTGCTCGTGGACGATGTCCACAATCACCTGGGCCAGCATGCCTTCACCTCCCCTGCCGGATGCGGCTGATACGCCATCGTTTATTATACCGTTTTTCGCAGAAATGCACAAGAGCCAAACCGGCCCTTACCTCCGGGAGGCGAAGCGCCAGGCCTCCTCAATCCAGCCAAGGAGCGTACCGTCGATCTCCTCCCGGCTGCGGAGAATCACATGGTGTGTCCACCGGCCCGGGCAGGGCTCCACCGCCTGCCAGATCCGGGGCGATTCCATCCGGTACGGCAGGCCGAATGTGACGATCATCCGCCTGCCCCGCAGGGATGCAAAGGCAAACCGATGCGCCACGGTGAAGGCAATCTGGGACTTCATCACCAGTACCCGGGCGTCAGGGCAGCGGGCAAGCACCGCCTCCTCCAGGGCCCCGTAGAGGGGCAGAAGCTCCGGAGCCCTGTCAAAGAAAAGGACGGCGTCCCCGTTCATGCCTTCGCCTCCGTCATGTTCACCAGAAAGATGCTGCCGATGATCATCGCACCGCCCACGCCAGCCTGCCAGGTCAGCGTCTCCCCCAGCAGCGCAACGCCGCCCACCAGCGTGGTCAGGGGAATCAGGTTGATGAAGATAGCCGAAGCCAGGGGGCTCATTTCATGCAGGGCGTTGCCGTAGAGCCAGTAGCACAGTGCGGAGCAGATCACCGCCAGCGCCGCCGCCGCCAGCCAGCCGCTCACAGGAATCGCCGTCAGGTCGCAGGGGTCGGCCAGGGCCATGGGAATCAGCGTCGCCAGAGCGATCAGCGCCTGCCAGGTGTTCATGGACAGGCTGGAGTAGCCATCCCGCAGCTTCCGGCTGATGAAGATGTACGCCACCCACACCACGCTGGCCCCCAGGATGAACAGATCCCCCGTCAGGCTGGCCGCACCCTCACTGCTCCCGCCCAGGACGATGATGGCCGTGCCCGCCACGGAAATGGCCGCACCGGCTATTTGCGGCCCCCGCATGCGGCGGCGGTCAATCACCGCCTCCGCCACCATGGTCAGGATGGGGATCGCCGCCAGAATCAGGGAGGCGTTCACCGTGGAGGTGCGGCTGATGCCCTGGTACTCGAAGAAGTAGTACAGCGTGATGCCCATCAGCCCGGAGAGGGTCATGGGCAGGATGTCCTCCCGGCGCAGCCGCAGCCGCTTCTCCTTCACAAGCGTCATGGGCAAAAGGCACGCCGCAGCCATCACATAGCGCACCAGCGCCAGCACCATCGGGCTGAAGCCGCTTGACAGCGCATGCTTGCTGGCAATAAAGGACAGCCCCCAGCACACATTGCAGAACACCATCGACAACACCTGTCCGAGCATCTCACGCGCCTCCTGATCCTTTGTATGCCCCGCAGACACAGAAAACCCGCCTCTCGCACAAGAGGCGGGTCATCTATCATAGCTGAGCTCAGGCGTCTTCCTGAGTCTTGGGCAGCGCACGCATCACATTGCCGCTGCGCAGGCAGCGGGTGCACACGTTCATCCGCTTGGCCGCGCCGTTCACCATCACACGGACGCTCTGCACATTGGGCGCCCAGGTACGATGGCTCTTACGGTTGGAGTGGCTGACGTTGTTGCCGTTCAGCGTGCTCTTCGCGCAGATTTCACAAAGCTTTCCCATGGTAATCCACCTCCTCGTTGGAGTATGCACACATCAAAGCCTATTTATCATATCACGCACGGGCGGAAAAAGCAAGGGCTATTTTCATGGAAAACGGACTTTTTCTTCCCGCCCTCAGGAAAACATCCGCTCCAGCTCCTCGTATTTCTCATGGGTGATCAGCGCGTCCTGGGTGGTGCCGTTGAGGCGCACCACATACGTCCAGCGGCCGTAGGGGGTGATGTTGCTGATGTGGTTCAGGTTGATGATGTAGCTCTTGTGGCAGCGGAAGAACACCGCCGGATCCAGCCGGGCTTCGGTTTCGCTCAGGGAGTCCCCGGTGACGTAGCGGCCCCCGCCCACGGTGTAGATGACCGTGGCGCGGTTCTCCCGCTGCACCAGGAGAATATCGCTCATGCTGATGAAGCTCACGCCCTCCTTGTGGCGCAGCATCAGCCGGCCCGCCGCCGCCCGGGGCGCGGCCTTGGGCAGCTCCGGCAGGGGCTTTTCGTCCACGCGGCCCACCCGGTCCCGGGCCCGCTCCAGGGTTTGCAGCACCCGGTCCACCTTGAAGGGCTTGAGCAGGTAGTCGAAGGCGTACACCTCGAAGGCGTCGCCCATGTACTGGTCGTGGGCGGTGGCGAAGATCATGACGATGGTCGGATCCATGTCCTGGATGAGCTTCGCGCACTCCACGCCGGTCTTGCCGGGCATCTCCACGTCCAGGAACACGATCTGCGGGTGAAGCTCCTCCACCAGCGCCAGCAGCTCGTCGCCGTCCTTCGCCTCCCCCGCCAGGGTGAAGCCCTCCACCTTCTCAATCATTTTCCGCTCGATGAGCCGCATGCCCGCGTCATCGTCGGCAATGACCACCTTAATCGGATCCATGAGCCGTTCCTCCGTTTGCTTTCTTTCGCAGCTTCTCCACATAGGTCGCGTCCAGCAGGTTCACCGTCTGGAACCTTCCCTGCCAGAATACTGCCCAGTTGTTGAACGGGCAGGGCAGCGACTTCGCCTTTTCCAGGGTGTCCACCTCCACCAGATGCACGGGGAAGCCCGTCTCCTGGCAGCAGGCCCGGATGCTCTCCACCTTCTGGGCAATGAAGGGGCACTGATTGTCATAATACACGGTCAGGTCCGTTTCGTCAATGGCGCCGCGGCGGGCGCTGCCGGTAAAGCGCGGGCGGCTTCCGTCAAAGGACAGCGCCAGCAGCTCATAGCCGGTCTCCGTACGATCCACGGCCTCAAACCCGAACCTCCGCGCGAAGCTCTGGTCGGACAGCCAGGCCTTCTGCTTCTCCGCGCCCAGCATGCACACGCCGTATTTCCCCTGCCGCCGGGCGTCCGCCAGGCAATAGTCCATCAGCGCCGTGCCGTAGCCCTTGCCCTTCCAGGCAGGATCCACCCACAGGCAGTAGATGTACAGGTATCCCGCGCCCTCCACCGGCGTCCAGGCCGTCTCCACCGGCGCGTACTCGATGAACACCGGAGCCTTCACCTGCAGCTTGCGCAGCACATGGCCCTCCTTCAGGCGTGCCGCCAGCCAGGCCCGCTTGGCTTCCACACCGGGGTGGGGCTTTTTGCTGCGGATGATGCAGCACAGATGCTCCTTGGGCAGGTTCTCCTCCGTCAGGTTGATGAATGCCGGTTCCATGCCCTCGTCCTCCCGTAGCTTTCTACAAAAAGCGGCGGAGAAAATCGCTTCTCTCCGCCGCGGCTGATTATCTGCGTCCGCGCCTCTCGCAGGGCCGCGTCAGCACCTCCTGCATGATGAACGCCTTGACCATGCTGTCGCCTGTCCACTCCAGCGTCAGGCCGGGCTTCTCCGTCACTCGGGGCTCCACCGGCTCGGGCCGGGGCGCATGCATGGACGGCAGCTGCTCCTCATGGCAGGGATCGACGCCCTCGGTGCTTTGGTAGTGCAGGCTGCCGGTATCGTCGTCCACCGGACAGGCGGGGGCGGTGTGCACGTGCACCCGGGGCGCGATGGCCTCCCGCGCGGGCTCCTGCCGCAGGGGCGGGAGCATCTCGGCAGGCCGGGCCACAGGCGCAGGCTTCGGCGCGGGCTTCTGCTCCGTCCGCTGCGCGCCGGAGGGCTTCGCAGCCTGCTGATCAAAGGCTTCCTTCATGGCCTGATGCTGCTGCTTGGCCAGCTGCTCCTTCTTCTTCCTGCTGTTGCCCACCGCCCGGACGATCAGTCCGACCACAATGAGCACCCAGAACAAATCCATGGCCATCACTCCTTTCTCAGTGGAAGTGCGGGCCGGTTACTTCTTGGGCTCAACGCCGGGGGTCTGCTGGGGCGCGCTGGCCTTGGCGATGGAATCGCGCATGGTGGTGTCGGCGATGGTGTTCTGCATCTGGTAGTAGTCCATCACGCCCAGCTTGCCTTCCCGCAGGGCCTGAGCCATGGCCTTGGGCACCTCGGCCTCGGCCTCCACAACCTTGGCGCGCATCTCCTGCACGGCGGCCTTCATTTCCTGCTCATGGGCCACGGCCATGGCGCGGCGCTCCTCCGCCTTCGCCTGGGCGATGCGGCGGTCGGCCTCGGCCTGATCCATCATCAGCTGCGCGCCGATGTTGCGGCCCACGTCCACGTCGGCAATATCAATGGAAAGAATCTCGTAGGCGGTACCGGCGTCCAGGCCCTTGCTCAGCACGGTGCGGCTGATCAGGTCGGGGTTCTCCAGCACCTGCTTGTGGGTTTCGGCGGAGCCCACGGTGGTGACGATGCCCTCGCCGACGCGGGCGATGACGGTTTCCTCGCCGGAGCCGCCCACCAGGCGCTCAATGTTGGTGCGCACGGTCACGCGGGCCTTGGCGCGCAGCTCGATGCCGTCCTTGGCGATGGCGGCCACCACGGGGGTCTCGATGACCTTGGGGGTGACGGACATCTGCACAGCCTCGAACACGTCGCGGCCGGCCAGGTCGATGGCGCAGGCCTTCTCAAAGGCCATTTCGATGTTGGCGCGCTGGGCGGCAATCAGGGCGTTGATGACCCGATCCACGTTGCCGCCGGCCAGGAAGTGGGTCTCCAGCTTGCTCACGCTCAGGTCAAGGCCGGCCTTGTTGGCCTTGATCAGCGGGTAAATCAGCCGCTTGGGCTGGATGCGGCGGATCTTCATGCCGATCAGCGTGCCGATGGACACGTGCACGCCGCTGGCCAGCGCGGAAATCCACAGCCCCAGGGGCACGAAGTTCAGGAACACGATCAGCACGATCACGGCCAGAACCAGGACAAACAGAATCAACGCAAAGCTATCCATGGATGTACCTCCCTCATATTCTCTCCGCCGGTTAGGGCGGTGTTACCCCTTGATGACCCGCACCACAATGCGGCTGCCCTCCACCTGGACAATGCGCACCCGGGTGCCCACGGGGAGAAACTCCCCTTCGCTGACCACGTTGAGCTTCACCCCGTCAAACTCCGCCATGCCCGTGGGCCGGCAGACCGTGGTGGTTTCGCCCTCCTTGCCCAGGAACACCTGCATGTCCTCCGCCGAGCGGTAGCCCGCCTCGTTGCTCTCCCGCTCCTTGAGGATAATCTTGCTGCGGCTCAGACGCCCCTTGGTGGCGCTGCGCAGCGACATGGAGATGGCGATGGCAATCAGCGACAGCACGATGATCGTCAGCCCCAGCGCCGCCACGGGGCCATGGTTGACCCACGTCAGGGCGATGGCCACGATCTCCATCACAATGCCCGAAATACCGGGCAGCCCGAAGCCGGGCATGAACGCCTCCAGCACCAGCAGGCCGATGCCCACCACAAAGCATACCAGCAGCGGCAGATTCACCGCGATCCATTCCAGCATCCCGATCCCTCCCTGAGGTTGATGGGGTCAGTATAGCATAGCTTCGCGCCCTGCGCCACAGGCTTTGCACGAAAAGTACGATTTCGCGTCTCAGTTGTCACCGTCCAGCAGGGCGCGCAGGGCCGCCAGGTCCCGGGCGTACACCTCCGTCAGCGCACGGTTGTAGATGATGGAGGCCGGGTGGTACAGCGGGAACACCTCAAAGGCCTGGGCCCGGCCCTCATGCCGGACCTCCGCCTGCTGGCTCCTGCCGTGGCACGCGCCGATCACCGCGTCCCTGCCCATCAGAGCCTGCAGGGCCACGTTGCCCAGGGTGACGATCCGCCGGGGCTGCACCAGCAGGATCTCCTCGTACAGCCAGGGGGTGAAGAGCATCAGCTCCTCCCGGCTGGGGGGACGGTTGCTGACGCTGCCCTTTGGGGAAACCTTCGTGGGGCGGATCTTCACCACGTTGCTGATGTAGATCTCCTCCCGTCTCAGCCCCACCGCCTGCAGGAAGCCGTCCAGGTTCCTGCCCGCCTTGCCCACAAAGGGACGGCCCTGGAGCGTCTCCTGCTCGCCGGGGGCCTCGCCGATGAGCATCACGGGCGGATGCTCCTCCCGCCCCTCCCCGTAGACCAGAATCTTCCGCTCCGCCGGCCACAGCGGCTGAAAGAAGGCCCCGCACCGGGCCCGGAACTGCTGCACAGCCACGCCTCCCCCTTCCAAGCAAATCCATGCGTCCGTCCGGATAGTCTGCGCCAAGCGGCGCCAAAGTATGGCTCAGGCCCCGTACAGATCCCCGTACAGGCCCAGCTCCATCAGCCGGTCCCGCAGGGACTGCATGTCCTCCCAGGCCTCCCGCTTCTTCGCCGGGTCGCGCAGGAGCGCCGAGGGGTGATACGTGGGCATGAACCACACGCCCTTGCGCTCATACCACCTTCCCCGATCCCGGGTGATGCGGATTTCCGGCCCCAGGATGCTTTTCGCCGCCGTGGAGCCCAGCAGCACAATCACCTTCGGCCGCACCAGGGCGAACTGGTTGCGCAGGTGCAGCCGGCAGGCCTCGGCCTCCTCCGGCTCCGGCACGCGGTTGTGGGGCGGGCGGCACTTGACAATGTTGCAGATGTACACCCGGTCCCGCGGGAGGGAGATGGCCGCCAGCATCCGCGTCAGCAGCTGGCCCGCCGGACCCACGAAGGCCAGGCCCTCCTCGTCCTCCACCTGCCCCGGCCCCTCGCCGATGAACATCAGCGGGGCATGCTCGTCCCCCTGGCCGGGCACCTTGTGCAGGATACCCTCGTGCAGCGGGCACAGCGCGCAGGCCTCTACCTGCCGGTGGAACAGTTCCCATGTCATCTCCGCCATGGGCGCGCCTCCTTGCCAATCGGTCACATTCTGGTCTGCCACAGGGTGAAGGACTGGCTCAGATCCGCGTGCACCCAGTTGATCAGGCTCACCAGCAGCATAATGAGCAGCAGAATCACCACCGTGCCGGCAATCACCGCCAGGAAGTCCCCCACGCCCGCCAGCACCCGCCAGCGGTCCCGCCGGGCCAGGCGGCGCTCCTCCTCGGTCATGGCTTCCTCGTCCAGGTAGTCGCTGTCCTCCGGCAGATCGTCGTATTCCTCGTCGTAGTCCTCGTCGTCATCATCCGGCTCGTCCACCACGGGCTGATAAAACGCCCGGCGGTGACGCTGCTCCGGCTTGCTCTCATGATCAAAATAGGGCATCGGTATCCTCCCGGCCATGCTGGGCATGGCGAATATCATCGTTCATTCCGCCTTGATTTTATACATAATCCAGCCAGGGTGCGGGCGGCTCCTCCCGCCCGGTCAGCGCGCCGTGATCGCACAGGTTCGCAAAGTCCCCCTGCCGCAGCGCCTCGTAGAGCACAATGGCCACGGCGTTGGACAGGTTCAGGCTCCGGGCCTCCGGGCGCATGGGGATGCGCACGCACCGGTCGTACACCCTTTCCAGCAGCGTTTCCGGCAGCCCCCGGGTTTCGCAGCCGAACACCAGGAAGTCCCCGTCCCGGTATTCCGCCTGATGGTAGCTGCGGGGGGCCTTGGTGGTGGCGAAGTGCATCCGCGCGTCGGGGTGTGCCTGGAGGAACGCCTCCAGCCCGGGATAGGTGCGGTAGCGCATCAGATGCCAGTAGTCCAGCCCGGCCCGCTTTAAGTACCTGTCGCTCAGGGAAAAGCCCAGGGGCTCCACCAGGTGCAGCATCGCGCCGGTGGCGGCGCAGGTGCGGGCGATGTTGCCCGTATTCTGCGGAATCTCCGGGTTCACAAGAACAATGTTCATGGGCATGCTGCCGCCACCTCCCTTGACAGACATTGTACCATCACAAGGCGGCGGATGCAAGGCTTTCCATCGGTTGACAGGCATGCGGCGCTCCTGTATACTGGCTGTATCGTGATTGATCCGTACATCCCCGCAGGAGGTGCCGCCATGAAAGCCTGTATCCGCCGCCTTTGCGCCCTGCTGGCATGCCTGATGCTGCTTGCCCCCGCCGCCCTGGCCGAGCATGCCTATCTGATTCCCGACAGCAACACCCGCTATCTCACCGAGGAGGAATTGTGGGCCTGGGACTATGAATCCCTGGGGTACATCCTCAACGAGATTTTCGCCCGGCACGGCTACAACTTCATCCCCGGGCAGAAGTACGACAACTACTTCCGCTGCATGCCCTGGTATACCCCCAATGCCGACCCGGACAACCAGCGGGCCTGCTACAGCCAGCTGACCAGCCTGGAATGGGCCAACGAGCATCTGGTCAAGGAGGTTCGTGCGCAAATGCGGGCCCTGGGCACCCGCAACGAGCAGGGCAAGTCCGTGTGGGATTACTTCAGCGCGGGCTTTGATGTGCTGCAGGGCTTCAACTATATTGCCGTGCAGCCCAACCAGCGCTGGCCCGTCTATTCCGCCCCTGATGCCGCCTCCTGGCGTGGCGCCGGCGGCAAGGCCCTGGTCAGCACCACCGGCTTTGTCTACGCCGCCGGGTGGGAAAGCGGCTGGCTGCTGGTCATGTACGAGACGAACAACGGCTCCGTCCGCGTAGGCTACACCAGCATCAACGACATGAAGCAGGCCCCTGCCATCAACACCCTCCTGACCTTCGAGTATGCGCCCGCCGTGGTCAACCGTGCCTGCACCCTCACCGATGATCCCGCCCGCTGCTACCAGCCCATCACCTCCCTGCGCCCGGGGCAGCAGGTCACCTTCCTGTCCACTTACTTCAACCGCTACGCCTGGGCCTATGTGGAAACCCTCGTCAACGGTCAGGTCGCCCGGGGCTTCATCCCCGCCGCCTGCCTGGACCTTGCACAGTCTGACGATGACGCCATCGGCAGCTGATCCCGCCGCTCCCCTGCCAGCCAGGCCCGCCGCACCCGGCGGGCCTTTTCCTTGCCGCCGCCCTGTCATAAAAAATTCACAGTCTTTCCGGGGAAAAGCCCTTGACATTTCTCCCCCGTGGGTCTATTATAGGAGCCGTAGTTAGCACTCAACCCCATCGAGTGCTAACAACACACCAACCAAGGAAAGGAGCAAACCAGCATGGTGATGGATGAGCGGAAATTCAAGATTCTGCAAGCCATTATTGACGATTACATCCTGACCGCCGTGCCCGTGGGCTCCCGCACCATCTCCAAGAAGTACGACATGGGTCTCTCCTCCGCCACCATCCGCAATGAGATGAGCGACCTGGAGGAGCTGGGGTATCTGGATCAGCCCCATGTGTCGGCGGGCCGGATTCCCTCGGCCAAGGCGTACCGGCTGTACGTGGACCAGCTGCTGCGCTCGGGGCAGATCGCCTCGGACAGCGACGCTGCCGTCCGCGCCCACTTCACCGGCCGCCGCCGCCAGATGGAGGACGTGATCGACCACGCCGCCCAGGTGCTTTCCAGCCTGACCCACTACACCGCCGTGGTGCTGCCCCCCACCGGGCCGCAGCCGAAGATCCGCACCATTCAGCTGGTGCCGGTGAACGATACCTCCGCCCTGGTGGTCATCGTCACCGACAGCGGCATCGTGCGGGACACGGTGATCCGGGTGTCCGACCAGCTGGACAGCGATACGCTGTACGCCATCTCCCGCACGCTGACCCAGGAGCTCCGGGGCCGCAGCCTGCAGGAGGCCACGCAGCTGATTCCCGCCCTGACCGAGCGCATGCACGACAACGAGCGCCTGCTGCGGGGCCTGAACGCCTTCCTGCATGAGAATGCCGGCGACACCCCGCCCCATGTGGCCATCGGCGGCCGCAGCAACATCCTCAGCTATCCCGAGTACAACGACATGGAGAAGGCCCGCTCCTTCCTCACCCTGATGGAAACCCGCGACAAGCTGGCCTCCATCATCGCCCAGCAGGGGGAAATGGCCTTCACCGTGCGCATCGGCCCGGAGACCGGCGTGCCGGAAATGGCGGACTGCTCCATTGTCACCGCCACCTACGCCACCCGCTCGGGGCAGCAGGGCACCATCGGCGTCATCGGCCCCACCCGCATGCATTACAGCCGCGTGCTGTCCATCCTGGGAACGATGGGTCATCAGCTGACGGAGCTGTTCGCGGAGAACAACCTGCAGGAGCCTGAACAGAAATGACGAAAAAGAACCGATTCAAAAGGAAGAGAGGCAGCATCAACCCCATGAACGAAAACGAAATGCCCGTGGAAGAAACCGTTCCCCAGCCCGACGAAGCCATCCAGGCCGACACGCCGGATACGCCTCAGCCCGGGGCGGAGGAAGCCCCGGTGGACGCCGCGGCCCTCCAGCAGGAGCTGGACAGCGCCACCGCCAAGGCCGAGGAGTATCTGACCCTGGCCCAGCGGGTGCAGGCGGACTTCGACAACTTCCGCCGCCGCAACGAGTCCGTCCGCTCCGACGCCTTTGCCGACGGCCAGCGCCATGTCATCACCGCCATGCTCCCCGTGCTGGATAACCTGGAGCGGGCGCTGGAGGCTGCAGGCGAGCGCGACGACGCGCTGCGCACGGGCGTGGAAATGACCCTGCGCCAGCTGCGCGACGCGCTGACCAAGCTGGGCGTGACCCCCATCGACCGCCTGGGCGAGAAGTTCGACCCCAGGGTGGAGAACGCCATCCTGCAGGGAACGCCCGAGGAGGGCGAGCCCGGCACCGTCTGCGCGGTGCTGCAGAAGGGCTACATGGTGGGTTCCTTCGTCCTGCGCCACGCCATGGTCAAGGTCGTCCCGGACTGAAGCCCCTTTTCCTGACAGTCAAGGCGCAAACGCCTTTGCTGCATATAGATCAACATTGACAGCCAACACCCAATATCGTGTTTGAAGAATGAGGAGGATAACACTATGAGCAAGATCATCGGTATCGACCTGGGTACCACCAACAGCTGCGTCGCCGTGATGGAAGGCGGCCAGCCCGTTGTCATCGCCAACGCCGAGGGCAACCGCACCACCCCCTCCGTCGTGGCCTTCACCAAGGACGGCGAGCGCCTGGTGGGCCAGATCGCCAAGCGTCAGGCCGTCACCAACCCCGACCGCACCGTCATCTCCATCAAGCGTGAAATGGGCACCAACTACAAGGTGACCATCGACGGCAAGCAGTACACGCCCCAGGACATCAGCGCCATGATCCTGACCAAGATGAAGGAGACCGCTGAGAGCTACCTGGGCGAGAAGGTCACCCAGGCCGTCATCACCGTGCCCGCCTACTTCAACGACTCCCAGCGCCAGGCCACCAAGGACGCCGGCCGCATCGCCGGCCTGGAGGTGCTGCGCATCATCAACGAGCCCACCGCAGCTTCCCTGGCCTATGGCCTGGACAAGGAAGGCACCCAGAAAATCCTGGTGTACGACCTGGGCGGCGGCACCTTCGACGTGAGCATCCTGGACATCGGCGACACGGTGTTCGAGGTGCTGAGCACCAACGGCAACACCCGCCTGGGCGGCGACGACTTTGACCAGCGCATCATCGACTACGTGGCCGACCAGTTCAAGAAGGAGAACGGCATTGACCTGCGCAACGACCGCACCGCAGCCCAGCGCCTGAAGGAGGCTGCCGAGAAGGCCAAGATCGAGCTGTCCGGCACCACCACCGCCAACATCAACCTGCCCTTCATCACCATGGACGCCACCGGCCCCAAGCATCTGGACATGACCCTGACCCGCGCCAAGTTCGACGAGCTGACCGCCGACCTGGTGGAGGCCACCGTTGCCCCCATGAACAACGCCCTGAAGGACGCTGGCCTGACCGTGAACCAGATCGACAAGGTCATCCTGGTGGGCGGCTCCACCCGTATCCCCGCCGTGCAGGCCGCTGTGAAGCGCGTCACCGGCAAGGAGCCCTTCAAGGGCATCAACCCTGACGAGTGCGTGGCCATCGGCGCTGCCATTCAGGGCGGCGTGCTGGGCGGCGAGGTCAAGGACGTGCTGCTGCTGGACGTGACGC
>JBJEUJ010000295.1:0-8065 GCA_051883775.1 Aristaeellaceae bacterium
AATTCGCCTGGTCGCTTCGCTCCCGGCCGGCGAATTTGTAAGGAAAGTTTTCCGCAGAGCGGAAAACGCTCCGCCCCCGGGGCAAAGCCCCGGGATACGATTGACACGCCGGAGGGGCTGCGGCCCCTCCAGACCTCCCCGGGGGCTTCGCCGGGTGCGGGGTGATTTTCCTTCGGATGGGGCTGCCCCGGGGGAGCAGGGTGGGCTGCGGCCCTCCAGGCCTCCCCGGGGGCTTCGCCGGGTGCGGGGTGATTTTCCTTCGGATGGGGCTGCCCCGGGGAGCAGGGTGGGTTGCGGCCCCTCCGGGCCTCCCCGGGGGAGAGTGCGGCTTGTGCGATTGGCTTTGAGGATCGCGTTGGTGCCTATGTCCATTTTCCTGTGCCGCATGCTGTCATGGCGTGCGGCGTTTGCTGTGGGGGCGCGGGATGCTTTACACTTTATTCACACCTTGCAGCGGTTTCTCTGGTATAATACCATCGTACCAATATTGATGAAAGGAGGGACAGCATGATTGAGCTCAGGCGCGTCAGCAAACGCTATGGCGCGGTGGAGGCGGTGCATGACCTGTCCTTCTCGGCCCCCGCGGGGCAGATTGTGGGCTTGCTTGGCCAGAACGGCGCGGGCAAAACCACCACGCTGAATATACTCACCGGTTATTTCCCGCCCACCTCCGGCCAGGTGCTGGTGGACGGCAAGGATATGCTGCGCTATCCCCGGGCCTGCAAGCGGGCCATCGGGTATCTGCCGGAGAAGCCGCCCCTCTACGACGAGATGACTGTTACGGCCTATCTGACCTTCGTCTGCCAGCTGAAGGAGGTGGCCCGCCGGGCGATCCCGAAGCACATTGATGAAATTATGCACACCTGCGGGCTGACGGAGGTGCGTGAGCGGCTGGTGGGGCATCTGTCGAAGGGCTACCGGCAGCGGGTGGGCGTGGCCCAGGCCCTGTGCGGGAATCCGCCGGTGCTGGTGCTGGACGAGCCCACCGTGGGCCTGGATCCCCGGCAGGTGGTGGAGATCCGCCAGCTGATGCGGGAGCTGGGCAAGTCCCACACGGTGATCTTCTCCTCCCACCTGCTGCCGGAGATTCAGCAGCTGTGCCAGCGGGTGGTAATATTGCACAAGGGCCGGCTGATCCGGGAGGCGGACATGGCCGAGCTGACCGACACGGGCGATGTTTTGCGCCTGCGGGCCTCCATCGTCATGAAGGAGCGGCTGCTGCTGCCCGCGCTCAAGGGCCTGCCCTGCATGCGCCGGGTGAAGGTGCTGCCCACCATGAACGTGGACATCACCGAGGTGCAGCTGGAATGCAGCCGGGACGGGGGCGACCGGGGCGACCCGCAGACCCAGCTGTTCCGCCTGCTGTGCGCGCTGGACGCGCCTTTGCGGAGTCTGACCATGCAGCAGGATACCCTGGAAGAGGTGTTCCTGCGGGCCACGTCCGAGGATGACGCGGCCAACGGGAGGTGACGGAATGCTATCCATCTGGCGGCGTGAGCTGCAAAGCTATTTCTATACGCCCGTGGGGTATGTGTTCATGGGCGTGTTTCTGACGCTGTCCTCGGTGATGTTCTATCTGCAGATTATGCAGCAGCGCTTCAGCGATCTGCTGAGCTTCATCGGGCAGATGAGCTACCTGTGGATGCTGCTTTCCCCGGTGCTGACCATGCGGCTGCTGGCGGAGGAAAGGCAGAAGCGCACCGATCAGCTGCTGCTGACCAGCCCCGCCTCCCTGACGGGCATTGTGCTGGGCAAGTATCTGGCGGCGGTGACGGTGATGGCCTTCACCACGCTGCTGACGCTGGTGTTCGTGCTGATCGTGGCCATCTACGGCCGGGTCTACCTGGGGGAAATGATGGTGGGCTATCTGGGGTTCCTCCTGCAGGGGTGCGCCTTCGCGGCGCTGGATCTGCTTTTGTCCGGCCTGGCGTCCAACCAGGTGACGGCGGCGGTGATGGCCTTCGGTGCGAACCTGATCCTGTGGATGCTGGACATGCTGGAATCCTCGGTGAGCATCGGCTGGCTGGCCAGCATCATGACCTTCTTCAGCCTGTACAGCCGCAACGAGCCCTTCCTGATGGGGCAGCTGTCCTTTGCCAGCATGGTGTACGACCTGTCCTTCACGGCGGCCTGCCTGGTTCTGACCATTCACGCGCTGGACAGCCGGCGCTATCGGGGGGCTTGAGATGAGCAAGAAGCATGGGGAGCGCCTCCCCTTCTGGAAGAACCCGCGCTGGCGCTACGGCAGCCTGGCCACGGCGACGCTGTGCGTGTTTCTGGCGGCGCTGGTGGCGCTGAACGTGGCGGTGACCTCGCTGGAAAAGAAAAAGGGCTGGCGGGTGGACTATTCCTTCAACGCCGTAACCACCCAGAGCGAAACTACCCTGCAGATTCTCGCGCAGCTGCAGCATCCGGTGCATATCTACGCCCTCTTCTCCAAGGGCCAGGAGGATCAGCCCCTGATGGAGCTGCTGGACCGCTATGCTGCGGCAACGCCCCTGGTCACCTGGGAGCAGACCGACGTGGCCCTGAACCCGGGCCTGCTGACCCGCTTCAGCGGCTCCACCAGCGATCAGACTGTCACCACGGATTCGCTGATCGTCTCCTGCGAGGAGACGGGCCGCTTCCGCGTTTTGTCCCCGACGGACTTCATCAGCCTGAGCCTTGACTACGAGGCGGGCGTGTATCAGATTGCCGGGCTGACCTACGAGAGTAAAATTACCTCCGCCATCAACTACGTCACCCAGGATGTGATTCCCCGGGCGCTGGTTCTGCAGGGCCACGGGGAGCTGGATGAGGACGGCACCACGGTGTTTGCGGAGCTTCTGCGCGCAAACAACTTTGACGTGCAGTACTTCACCTTCGGCGATGGGGACGTGACCCTCACCACGGACGATCTGCTGGTGCTTCTCTCCCCGGTGCGGGACCTGACCGGCGAGGAGACTGCCGTCATTGCGGACTTCACGGCCAAGGGCGGCAGCATCCTGTTCACCTGCGACTATACCGATCCCCTCGACAGCATGCCCAATTACGCCGCCCTCCTGCGCTCCTACGGCTTCAACGCGAAGAACGGCATTGTGGTGGCCTCCAAAGAGGAAAGCGGCACCTACTACGCGGATGTGCGCATTGACCTGATCCCCACCATGCAGGCCACGGACATCACCATGGACCTGGTGTCCTCCGGGGCGGACACGCTGCTGCTGGCTGGCAGCCGGGCCTTTGAGCTGCCGGAGGAAAGCGACCGCAGCCTCATCACCCAGGCGGTGCTGACCAGCGGCTACAAGGCCTATTTGCGGGATCTGTCCAGCGGCAACATGAGCCTGGAGCAGTCCGATGAGGACGAGCTGGGGCCCTTCGCCCTGGCGCTGGAGGCCCGCAGGGTCACGGAGGAGGGCTATGTGTCCCGGGCCTTTGTGCTGGGCAGCTCCACGCTGCTGACCTCCTCCCAGATTCACGCCATGACCGACGCCCAGGAGTTTATCATCCGCGTGGTGGAGTTCCTGCTGGATACCAATCCGGTGGATCTGGGCATCATGGCCAAGGCGGCGCTGCGCCCGCAGCTGTCGGTGGAGGCGCTGACGCTGGGCAGCGTGCTGCTGGTGGCCCTGCCCCTGGTGGTGGTGGCCGTGGCGTTCCTGATCCTGTGGCCCAGGAGGCACCGCTGATGCAGCCGGTTGAAAGAAAAAAGACCCGCAGCCTGCGCCATAGCCGGCTGTGGCTGCTTGTGGGCATGATCGCGCTGCTGGCGGGAGGCATTGCCGCCTGCATGCTGCTCAATCAGCCGGAGGAGCCCCTGCCCGAGCGGGTGATGACGGGCGGACAGCTGTACGCCTGCGATCCGGCGGATGTGATGGGGCTGCGCATCACCCTGCGCAGCGGCGAAAGCTGGGCAATGGCCCGGATGGAGGACGGCTCCTTCGCCGTGGACGGCGAGGCGGGGTATCAGATCGAGTCCGGCGCCCTGAACAGCCTGCTCAGCGCCGTGGCCACCGTTACCTATGAGGACATCCTTACCGACGACTGGTCGGCCTATCAGGAGCAGCTGGCGGACTTCGGCCTGGAAACGCCGCGGATTGTGGCGGAGGCATCCTACCGGGACGGCACGGCCCTGACCATGCGCATTGGCGACAGCTACGCCCTGGAGGAATCCGGCTGGTGCTACATGCTCATCGACGGGGACAGCAACCTGTACGCCCTGGATACCGGCACCGCCGACAGCCTGGCCGTAAGCAAGGCCACCCTGCACCCGGTGGAGCAGCCTACGCTGCACAAGGCCCGCTTCGACCGCATCACCTTCACGGATGCGGAGGGCGAACAAACCTGCTGGGCACTGCAGGGGAACATCGGCACGGATGCGGAGGACCGCTGGATGCTGGTGTCGCCCATGGCCTATCCTGCCGACGGGGAGCAGATGAGCAACCTGCGCACCAACCTGGCCAACCTGCGCCTGGGGGCCTATGTGGGCGAGGCGACGGATGAAAGCCTGGCGGAGTGCGGCTTTGACGAGCCCCGCTTCAGGATTGACATCCACATGGCGGCAGGCTCCATCGGCACCACGGACGAGGACGGCGTGTACAGCGTCACCGACTGGCCGGAGGAGACCTTCACCCTCACCGTGGGCGGCGCGAAGAGCGACGCGGTGGATTACGTCCTGGTGGGGGAGAGCATCTACGTGACCAGCCATTACAGCCTGGCCACCTTCATGGACATGGATCCGGTCAGCACCCTGACCCGCTACACCGTGCCTGTGGCCCTGGGCAACCTGGCGGAGATGACCGTCACCACCGCGGGCGGTACGCAGACCTACGCCATCACCCGCACCGAGCGGGTGCAGGAGAACAATGAGCTGGTCTACGACGCCGACGGCAACCTTGTCTACGACTACCTCTGCACCCTGGACGGCCGGGAGATCTCCTACACCAGCTTTGAGGCGGCGTACAACAGCCTGCTGGTGGTGACAGTATCCGGTCCGCTGCCGGAGGGCTGGGTCACCGCGGAGCAGCCCCACACCGTCTATACCTTCACCCAGTTCGACGGCACCACCCATACCGTGACCCTGACGGCCTATGACGCCTTCCACGATGCGGTGACCCTGGACGGCATGTCCCTGTTCTACCTGATCAAGGGGGGCATGACCTTCTCCGTGGAATGAGAAACAGAGATGCATCGCAAAAGCGCCGGAGCGGATGATGGCTCCGGCGCTTTGACTGCCTTCAGGGATAGGCTGCAGTTACTCGCCGTCGGCAGACTAAAATCGAAAATCGGCGACATGCGCGGCGATTTTCGCGCGATTTTGCTCTGCAAAATCGCTTCCTTACGCGAGCAAGCGGCCGGGAGGCTGGCGGAGCCAGCCGACCAGCGAGCGAGTGCAGAACTCAAAAAAGTGGCCTTAGGGCCACTTTTTTGAACCTTAGTATCGCAGCAGGTACACGCAGGTCAGGAACAGGCCGATGCACAATAGCAGCAGCCCGAAGGACACGCTGGCGGTGAACCGCCGGAAGCCCGTGGCCACAGCCTGCCAGGCCGCGTCCAGCACGTACTCGAAGTCCGTGCGCAGGGGATGCTGCTGCAGGAAGGTGCTGTTCAGCGCGGCAGTCACGCCATCCAGCATGCGGCCCAGCTTGTAGGTGAAGCGGTTGCCCACCGGCACGGGCTTGCGGGCCTGCAGCTTGCGGAACACATTGCCCCGCATCAGCACGATGATGCGCTCCGGCAGCTCCGCCACCAGGCGGGTCACAGCGGTGGCCAGCATGGTCGCCAGGGTCAGCAGGGGCCGGTATACGCTGTTCTCCAGATCCAGCCTGGCGGGCCAGCGATCCACGTACACCCGCACGCCGCCCTCCGTGCGCATCAGCAGCGGACGGACGATCAGCAGATACGTGGCCGCGCCGATGACCAGGCTCTGGAGCGCGCCGGTCAGATTCTCCAGGGAGAAGTAGTGGATGGGCGACGCGATGGCCTCCTGCCCGAAGAAGGCGGCGGAGCGCGCCCCCAGGGGGCTCATCAGCAGCTGGGGCAGCGCGCCCAGCAGCGGCAGCAGGATGGCGCTGCCCAGCAGGGCCACGGCGGACTGCCTGGTCAGGTAATGGCCGTTCATGGCGTCGAATTCGGCCTGCCGGGTGGGATGCTTCTCCCAGAACAGGCAGATGTACAGCTTGGTCATGTAGGCGATGGTCAGCCCGCCGCTGATGACGAAGAGCACCTCCAGGGCCTTGTAGGGCTGCCAGGCGCCGCCCGCAGCCCTGAGCAGGTGGATGTATTCCAGGATGCTCTCGTGCAGCAGGCTCTTGCTGTTGTAGCCGCTGCCAAGGGGCGGGATGCAGGCGATGGACAGCGCCCCCAGCAGGAAGGCGATGTGCAGCACGGGCTTGCCCCGGCCAAAGCCGCGGATGTCGTTCAGGTCCAACTTGTGCAGGTTCATGAACACCACGCCCGCCGCCATGAACAAGACCAGCTTGATCAGGGAGTGGTTGACCATGTGCATCACGCTGCCGTAGGCCGCCAGGGAGCCCTCCTCGCCCAGGAGCACCATCATGCTCAGCCCCACGGTGATGAAGCCGATCTGGCTCATGGAGGAGCAGGCCAGCGTGCGCTTGAGGTCGGTGGAGAGCAGCGCCAGCACCGCGCCCAGGAACATGGTGATGGCCGCGAAAATCAGCAGCGCGTTGCCGAAGGCGGTATTCCCCGGCATGATATTCGCGCAGATGACGATCAGCCCGAACACGCCGCTCTTGGTCAGGATGCCGGACAGCAGCGCGGAGGCTGGAGCCGGGGCCACAGGATGGGCCTTGGGCAGCCAGATGTGCAGCGGATACAGGCCCGCCTTGGCCGCGAAGCCCACCAGCGTCAGCCAGGCTGCCACGGTGGTGACGGTGCTGCCGCCCTCGGCCAGGGCTTCCTTCAGCCCGGTGAAGGACAGCGTACCCACCTCGTGCCAGAGCAGGAACAGGCCCATCAGCGTGGTCAGGCCGCCGATCACCGCCACCGCCAGGTACGTGCCCGCAGCCCGCATGGCCCCGGGGGTCTCTTCATGAGCCACCCAGGCGTAGCTGGTCAGGGACATGATCTCGAAGAAGATGAAGGTGGTGTACAGGTCGTCGGAGAGGAACACGCCCAGGGTAGCCCCCAGGGTCATCAGGTTGAAGAAGTAGTAGCGGTTGCGGTTGTGATAATGGGCGAAGTACTGCCGGGAGAACAGGCCCGTCATCATCCACATGAAGGCCGCCACGCAGGCGTACAGGCTGCGGAAGCCGTCAGCCCGCAGGTTCAGCCCCAGGCCGCAGAAGCCCGGAATGCTGAAGGAAAGCGTCGGCTGCAGGGCTGTCAGCGCCGACAGGGCGAACACGGCAATGCCCGTCAGGGCCACCAGCGTATCCCGCAGGGGCTTGGAGCAGCGGCCGGCGATATAGCAGCCCAGCGCCGCCGCCATCGGCAGGAAGCACAGGATGGGAAGCAGAGCGTTCATAGCATGGCCTCCTTTCGACTCAGAAGATTGCGCCGGACGCCACGCCCCGAAGGAACGTGACCAGCGGCTGCGCGTACACGCCCAGCGTCACAATGGCGATGCACAGGATGGTCATGGGGAGCTTCATCATCCAGCCGGGATCGCGGGTCTGCCCGTACAGGGCCGCCTGATCCTCATTGAGGGGCCGGAAGTACATGGGGATGATCACCGTGAACAGGTATGCGGCCGTCAGCACGGCGGAGACAATCAGCGTGGCGATGGCCATGCGCCCCATGAGCGTGCCGGTTGCAGCGGCGGCGGTGAGCAGGTTCCACTTGCTGACAAAGCCGCACAGGGGCGGAATGCCCACCAGCGCAATGCCCGCCAGGGTGAATACCGCGCAGGTGAAGGGCATGACCTTGCCGTAGCCCCGCAGATCCTGCACGTACTCCTGCCCCGTGCGCACCAGCACCGCGCCCGCGCAGTAGAACAGGGTGATCTTCATCAGGCCGTGGAGCACCAGGTGGCTCAGGCTGCCCACCATGCCCGAGGGAGTCATCAGAGAGGCGCCCATGAGCATGTAGCTCAGGTTGGAGATGGTGGAATAGGCCAGGCGGCGCT
>JBJEUJ010000296.1:0-1664 GCA_051883775.1 Aristaeellaceae bacterium
CAAGCTGAAGCGCCCCCTGTACTTCAAGGAAAACCAGATGGGCGACAACCCCCATGACCGCACCGATCCCTACGTCTCCGCGGCCATTCTGACCACCCATACCCGCGACGGCGTGCAGCTGGCGCAGAAGTACCGCCTGCCGCCGGAAATTCAGCGGATCATATCGGAGCATCACGGCGACACGCCGGTCATGTACTTCTACCATAAGGCGCTGCAGCAGTCCGACGGCAAGCCTGTGGATATTGCCGACTTCCGCTACGACGGCCCCCGTCCCTGCACCAAGGAGAGCGCCGTCATCATGCTGGCGGACACCATTGAGGCAGCGGTGCGCTCCATGCCCGACCCCACGCCCCAGGCCATCGAGCGCTTCATTGAGAAGCTGGTGCGGGGCAAGCTGGAGGACGGTCAGCTGAGCAACTCCCCCCTGACCCTCAAGGACATCGACGGCATCTGCGCGGCCTTCGCCACGGTGCTCAACGGCGTGTTCCATGAGCGCATCGAGTATCCCAACGTCAAGATTCCAGCCCGGGAAGAAACGCCCGCAGCCAAGCCGGATACGCCTGCCGCGCCGGCGCAGGATGAACCGAAGGAAGCGCCTGCGTCCCCTGCGGCGGAGCCATCCGGGACGACAGCCGCTGCGGAACCCGCCGCGCAGTCCGACGCGGAAGCGAAGGAGGAGGAGCAGGCATGACCATCCTCTGGCAGCTGGACACCCAGCCCCCGGAAAGCTGGCTGACCCTGATGCAGCAGGCGGCGGACGAGGCTGTCAAAGCCGAGGGCGTGCAGCGTCCCTGCGCGGTGGCTATCCGCCTGTGCGGGGACGAGGAGATTCATCAGATCAACCGGGCCTACCGGGGCGTGGATCGGGCTACGGACGTGCTGTCCTTTCCCACGGTGAATTATCCCGCTGGCGTTACGGCAGGGCAGGCGGACAAGCTGCTGCGCCGGGAGTGGGATGACGAGCTGGATGCGGTGATGCTGGGCGATCTGATCATTTCCGTGCCCCACGTGATCGCCCAGGCGGCGGAATACGGCCATTCGGTGGAGCGGGAGGCGGCGTACCTGACGGTGCATGGCCTGTGCCACCTGATGGGCTACGATCACATGGAGGACGAGGAAAAGCGGAGGATGCGCACGATGGAAGAGAAAATTCTCTCCGGCATCGCCATGGAGCGCGATGCTCAGACAGTGTCCGACGAGCAGCTGCTGGCCCTGGCCCGTCAGGCCATGCAGCACAGCTATTCGCCCTATTCCGGGTATCCGGTGGGCGCGGCGCTTTTGTGCGCCGACGGTCGTGTGTATACGGGCTGCAACATTGAGAACGCCTCCTTTGGCCTGACCAACTGTGCCGAGCGTACAGCCATCTTCAAGGCTGTCAGCGAGGGCGCGCGGGCATTCACCGCCATCGCCATTGCGTCGGAGAAGTCCGCCCCCTGGCCCTGCGGCGCATGCAGGCAGGTCATGGAGGAATTCGCGCCGGACATCCGCGTCCTGGTCACCTGGGGCGATGGGCAGAGGGACGAAGCCTCACTGCCGCAGCTGCTGCCCCACGGCTTTGGCCCCAGGGATGTGCGGGGAGAAGCATGAAATAAGCAGGAGATAGAGAATCATGCAGACGGAGAAGAAGTTTCATTCCGGGTTTGTGACCATTGTGGGCAGGCCCA
>JBJEUJ010000297.1:0-7988 GCA_051883775.1 Aristaeellaceae bacterium
CATTGGCCGCCACCCAGCCCAGCTGCCACATCTTGTGGCATACGTCGCAGATCTGATCCTTGATTTGCTGTGTATCCATGGGCGTATCCTCCTGTGATGCCTGTGCGAATTTCCACTGATATAATTATATCGCTTGCGGGCGGGGATGACTTATGCTATCATGGCATTATGTAGTACAATATTCACCTGTATGCGTCAGGAGGTTGATTTTCATGAAGCCGCTGCGCTATCATGAATCCAGGCAGCGGGGGTCGCCGGATTTTCCGCTGGAATACCATTACCTGGATATTCATCACCCGCGGTACCAGATGCCCTACCACTGGCATGAGGAATACGAGCTGCTGCATGTGCTCAGCGGGGATTTTGACCTGACCCTGGACGGCGATACGCTCGCCCTTCATCCCGGGGATGTGGTGTTCATCGCGGCGGAGCAGCTGCACGGCGGGGTTCCGCACGGGTGCGTCTACGAGTGCATCGTGTTCGACATGCGGCTGCTGCTCAAGTGCAACGACCACTGCAAGCGGCAAATCAGCGACATCCGCCATCAGCGCGTCAGCCTGCAGGCCTTCTACCCGGCGGATGACCCCATTACCCGGCACACCATCCCGCCCATGCTGCGCGCGCTGCACGACCAGTGCCCCGGGTATGAGCTGATGACCCTGGGGTGCCTGTTCCAGTTCCTGGGCGAGGTGTACAAGCATGGCGCGTACCGGGACGCCGTGCCGGAGGAGAGCGAGGGCCGCAGGGTGCTGCAGCTCAAGCAGGTGTTCGAGCTGATCGAAACATCCTATGCGTCGCCGCTGTCGCTCAGTGATATGGCCGCCGCGGTGCATATGACGCCCAAGTACTTCTGCCGCTTCTTCAAGGAAACCACCCACCGCACGCCGGTGGATTACCTCAACTACTACCGCATCGAGGCGGCCTGCGACGAAATTGCCGCCACCGACCGGAGCCTGACGGAAATCGCCCTGGACGCGGGCTTTTCCAGCCTGAGCTACTTCATCCGGCAGTTCAGGAAATACAAGGGTATCACACCGGGGCAGTATCTGAACCAGATCCGCCCCGCGAAATAAGGAGGAAATATCATGCTGAAAGGTGTACCTGCCATTCTTCCCCCGGAGCTGCTGAAAATCCTGTGCGAAATGGGCCACGGCGACGAGATCACCATCGGCGACGCCAACTTCCCCGGCGCGAGCCTTTGCCCCCGGGTCATCCGCATGGACGGCCACGGCGTGCCGGAGATCCTGGACGCCATCCTGCAGCTGATTCCCATGGATCAGTACGTGGAGCATCCCGCCGCGCTGATGCAGGTGGTGCCCGGCGACAAGACGGAAACGCCCATCTGGGAGGTCTACAAGGAGATTCTTGCCCGGCACGAGGACCGTGGCGCGGACTGCCTGGAGGAGGTGGAACGCTTTGCGTTCTACGACCGGGTGAGGGAGAAGAGCTACGCCGTCATCATGAGCGGCGAGAAGGCCACCTACGCCAACATCATCCTGAAAAAGGGCGTCATCAAATAATCCGAAAGGGCTGAGGCAGTGCCATGCTGCTGCGGCCCTTTTTTGACGGATGGGATTTCCGGGATTCTCCGGGCGTCAGGCCTGCGCCTGCCGTTCGGCCCGGTCAGCCTGTTCGTGACTGCCGATCCAGGCCGGTGGCGCTGCCCGCAGGGCGGAAGCGGCAGCACACGGCTGCACCCGGCGCAGAATCTGTGCAAAAGAGCATTTTGCTTCCGCCTGTGTTCGTGGTATAATGCATGTATGATGGTCACAGGCCTGGACGAAGCTGGCATGCGAAAGCGGATAGGTGTGCGTCCTGCTGACGCTCATGCTGCTGACGAGCGGTACAACCGGCGCAGGGTCATGCCGGGAGCGCCCGCCCTGCGTCACGCTGGGCGAGACGAATCAGGCCCTATGTGACAATGGAATGAAGGACGGCGCAGGCGGCTGATCGCCCGAATGCCGGAGCAGCGGCAGCCTGTGAACGGAAGCATACCCTATGGAGGAATGGTGGTATGCCGCGCCGGCACCCCGCCGTCCCGACCCGGAGAAAGGGCGCGAAGCCTGGGAACGCAGGGCCCGGGGCCACACGCCCTGACGGGCTCATGACAGGCGTACTGCATCCGGCGGTCGTGCTGCCGGAATCAATTCGATCTGCAGGAGGATACAGAGATGACCATCTATGTCTGCGGCGATTCCACAGCCGCAACCTACGCGCCGGAGTGCGCGCCGATCACCGGCTGGGGTCAGGTGCTGGGGGAATTTCTTCCCGGCGTGCAGATTGTCAACAAGGCCATGGGCGGACGCAGCACCAAGTCCTTCATGGCGGACGGAAGGCTGGTGGAGATCGAAAAGACCATCCGGCCGGGGGATCTGCTGCTGATCCAGTTCACCCATAACGATACCAGCGATCTGGTCTGGCGGCATACGGATCCGTATACCTCCTTTGCGGCCAACCTGACGCTCTTTGTGGATACGGCCCGCATCCACGGGGCCGTTCCGGTGCTGATGACGCCCATTCCCCGCCGCTGGTGGCAGGAAGGCCGCCTGCGCGACGCTCACGGGGACTATCCCGACGCCATCCGCCAGGTGGCGATGCAAAAGGGCGTGAAGCTGCTGGATGTGCTGGCCGAGGGCGTCCGGCTGCTGGAGGCCATGGGCGAGGAAGCCACGGCTCCCCTGTACATGAACGTGGCGCCCGGCCTTTACCCCGCCTATCCCGACGGGGCCAGGGACGATACCCATACCCAGCGGGCCGGGGCGGAATGCTTTGCCCGCATCACCGCAGAGCTGCTGCGCGAAAACGGCCTGCTGTAAGGAGGAAGCGCCATGTACATCATTGCCAGGGACGGCTCCGGGGATTTCACCTCCATCCAGGAGGCCGTTGATGCGGTCCCCATGAGCAACCGTCATCCCATCATCCTGCTGGTGCGGATGGACGAATACCACGAGCGGGTCATCGTCAACAAGGACAATATCCGCATCATCGGCGAGGCGCGGGACCGCACGGTGATCACCCATTCCGGCTGCGCGAAGGATCTGGACGCGGAGGGCAGGGAAAAGGGCACCTTCCTCAGCTATACCTTCCTGGTGACCGGCGACAACGTGGAGGTGGAGAACCTCACCATCCGCAATGACGCAGGCGACGGCTCGCTGGTGGGGCAGGCTGTGGCGGTGTATGCGGCAGGGGATCGGGGCGTATGGCGGAACGTGCGCATGATCGGCTGCCAGGATACCCTCTTCTGCGGGCCCACCATGCCCAAGGTGGCCAGGGACGCGCTGCCCCGGCTGATCCCGGAGGGCGTGGCGTCCGTGGGCGACTGCCCGCTGGTGCTGGGCCGCCAGTATTTTGAGGACTGCTATATCCAGGGCGACGTGGATTTCATCTTCGGCCCCTATGCCTGCTGGTTTGAGCGCTGCACGCTGCACATGAACAGGCGCGGCGGCTTCTACACCGCCGCCAATACGCCCCGGCAGGCCCCCTACGGCCTCGTGTTCCACCGCTGCCACCTGACGGGCGATTGCGAGCCGGGCAGGGCGTACCTGGGCCGTCCGTGGCGGCGGTATGCCCACACGCAGTTCATCGAGTGCGAGATGGACGAGTGCGTCGCCCCCGAGGGCTTCCAGGACTGGGGCGAAACGAAGATCACCCGCCGCTGCGGCGAATACCATACCTTCGGCGCGCGGGCTGACCAGTCCACCCGCCATCCCCTGCAGGCCCGCCTGAGCGACGAGGAGGCTGCCCTGCTGACCCCCGGCAATGTCATCGGCGGCTATGACGGCTGGAACCCCGCCCGGCGCACGCCCACCTGGTTCCTCTGCGGCGATGCCGCCATGGCGGATTTCCCGCCCGAGGCCGCGCCGGCGACCGGCTGGGGGCAGGCGCTCAAGGGGCTGGTGAAGGGCGTGTTTGTGGAGAACTGCGCCGCCTGCGGGCAGTCCAGCAAGTCCTTCGTCGCCAAGAAGCGGCTGAACTATGTGGAGCTTTGCCTGCGCAGGGGGGACAAGCTGCTGATCCAGTTCGCGCACAACGACGAGCAGGCGGATGCCGAACACGCCACGGTTGCCCGCGTGACCTACCCGGAGTATCTGGGCATGTACATCGACGCGGCACGCCGTCAGGGCGCGGAGCCCGTCCTGCTCACCCCCATCCCCCGCCGCTGCTTTGATGAAAACGGGCGGCTGAAATCCACCCACGGGGATTATCCCGCGGCCATGCGCGACCTGGCGGAATACCGGGGCGTGCGCCTGCTGGACATGGAGCAGGCCACCGGGGCGCTGCTGTCCGCCCTGGGCGGCGAGGCCTCGAAGGCTCTGTTCAGCCGCCCGGACAAGGACTGCCCTGACGGCATGCATGCTGATGCTCCCCTGAGCTTCCAGGGGGCGGTGCGGGTGGCGACGCTCGTCCTGGAGCTGATGGAAATGACCCCATGCTGATGGCGGTCATGCCCATTCCGCCGGGCTGATGGCGGACAAGGGTTCACCCGCGTCACGGTGGACGGAACGGTGACCGAACCCGCGAATACGGAAGCGGTCAAGGGCTTTGCGCACGAGGCGGCGGAGGCTGCCGGGTGCGCGCAGGATGTCCTCATCGGGAAAATAGGCACCTGAAAGCACACGGGAGGATTTTATGCGAATTGGCATCAATGCGAGGCTGCCGCACACCTCGCCGGAGGAATGGGCGGAGACGCTGCAGCGCATGGGCGTCCGGGCCGCCAGCATGCCGGTTGACTATACTGCGCCGGAGCGCCTGATCGACCGGTATGTGGAGGCCGCCGCTGCCTGCGATATCCGGATTGCCGAGGTCGGCGTCTGGAACTCGCCCTTCCATCCCGATCCGGCCAGGGCGGCCAGCGCACGGGAGCGGTGCGTTCACCAGCTGGAGCTGGCCGAGTATGTCCGGGCGAGCTGCTGCGTCAATGTTTCGGGCGCGGTGGGCGAGGTCTGGTACGGCTGCTATCGGGAGAATTTCGCACCCGGCCAGTATGAGCGGGTGGTGCAGCTTGCCCAGCAGCTGTGCGATACGGTCAGGCCCCGGCACACGTTTTTCACCCTCGAGCCGATGCAGTGGATGGCGCCCGACACGCCGGAGCAGTATCTGCAGCTGCTGAAGGACGTGGACCGTCCGGCCTTCGGCGTGCATCTGGATCCGGTCAACTTTGTCAGGGATCCCTATACCTATACCCATCCCGGGCAGGTGCTGGAGCGCTGCTTTTCGCTGCTGTCGCCCTTTATCCGCAGCTGCCATCTCAAGGACTGCCGGATGGAGCCCGGCACCACGGTCGCCATCCGGGAAACCATGCCGGGCACGGGCGTCTTTCCCATCAGGGACTATCTGCAAAGGGTGGCTGCCCTGCCGGAGGACATCCCGGTCCTGGTGGAGCATCTGCCGGATCAGCAGGCCTATGAAACGGCGCTGCGCACGGTGCGGGCGCTTGTGTCCACGCCGGACAACGGCTGAGGGCGGCTGCGGCTTCATGGCCGGTGCATGGCGCGGAAGGGGGGATTCCTGTGGATTTCCTGAGGCTGACGGACGCCATCGGTTACTACCCCGCCCGGGAGCAGCCCCTGTCGGCGGAGGTGGCGGTGATTGCCGGGGACAGCGGGTGGTGGATCTTCGATGCGGGCGCTGCGGAGGATGTGGCGGCGGCGGTCCGGGCCATGCCGGGGGAAAAGCGGCTGGTGATCTCCCATTTCCATCAGGATCACATGGCCTGCCGGGAGCAAATGCTGTGCCGGGAGATCTATGCGTCGCCTCACACCCTGCGCTACACGGGCTGCGGCACGGCGGTGACGGAGCCGCTCATCCTCCGGGACGGCGTGACCCTGCGGCTGTTTCCGCTGCCCTCCAGCCATGCCAGGGGCTGCCTTGGGCTGGAGGCGGGGGGCTACGCCTTCCTGGGGGACGGCCTGTACGCCTGCGTGAAGCAGGGCCGCCGGGCCTACAATGCATCGGTGCTGGCGGAGACCCTGCGCACGCTGAAGGGCCTGCAGGCGGACAGGCTGCTGCTGAACCACGACGATGCCCATATCCGCACCCGGGCGGAGGTTGTGGCGGAGCTGGAGGCCGTCTATGCCCGACGCAGGCCGGGAGAGGCGTATATCTTCCTGGAATGATAAAAGCGGCCCGCGGCATGGATGCGGGTCGCGTTTTTGGCGGGAGGCTCAGCAGCGGACAACGCCGTCCCTGGTGATGATGGCGTACCACAGGGGCGGGGCCTGAACCGGGGCGTCGGAGAAGCGGATGGCCGCGCGGATGGCGGCTTCGGCCTGATCGGCGTCCGCATCGCTGCGGGCATGGAGGATGCACAGCGTGTCCTCCGGCTGCACCCGGTCGCCAATGCGCACCGGCAGCACGAAGCCCACGCTGTAATCCAGCGCGTCGGTCTTGCGGACGCGGCCCGCGCCCATGGCCTGCGCCGCCAGACCCAGGGCCATGGTGTCCATTTCCGCCACGTAGCCGCCATGGCCCACCTTCACCGTTCGGGTGACGGCGCTCTGGGGCAGGCGGGTCACATCGTCCACGCAGGCAGGGTCGCCGCCCTGGGCGACGATCATGTCCTTCAGCTTGCGCAGGCCCCGGCCGGACTCGAGGGCCTCGGTCAGCAGCGCGCGGCCCTCCTCGGGCGTATGGCAGCGGCCCGCCAGCATCAGCATGTGGCTGCCCAGCAGCAGCGACACCTCCAGCAGCGCGCCCTTGGTGCGCCCGGACAGCACGTCGATGGCGTCCTTCACCTCCAGGGCGTTGCCCACGTGGGTGCCCAGGGGCTGCTCCATCCCCGTGACGATGGCGGAGACGGGCTTGCCCGCCAGGGTGCCGATGTCCACCATGGCCTGCCCCAGGGCGATGGAATCCTCCAGGGTGTGCATGATGGCGCCGGAGCCGGTCTTGACGTCCAGGACGATGGCGTCCGAGCCGGAGGCCAGCTTCTTGGACATGATGGAGGAGGCGATCAGCGGCAGGCTGTCCACGGTGGCGGTCACGTCCCGAAGGGCGTAGAGGGTCTTGTCGGCGGGGGCGAGGCTGCCGGTCTGCCCAATGACGGCCACGCCGATCTCCTGCACCTGGCGGATGAAGTCCTCCTCCGCCATTTCCACCCGGAAGCCCGCGATGGATTCCAGCTTGTCCAGCGTGCCGCCGGTGTGACCCAGGCCCCTGCCGCTCATTTTGGCCACGGGTACGCCGCAGGCCGCCACCAGGGGGGCCAGCACCAGGGTGGTGGTATCGCCCACGCCGCCGGTGGAGTGCTTGTCCACCTTCACGCCGGGGATGGCGCTCAGGTCGCATACGTCGCCGGAATCGCGCATGGCGAGGGTGAGGGCAGTGGTTTCCTGGGCGGTCATGCCGTTGAGACGGATGGCCATCAGCAGCGCGGCCAGCTGATAATCAGGGATGGTGTTTTTTGCCGCGCCCTGGACGAAGAAGCTGATTTCCTCCTGGGTGAGGGCGAGACCCAGCTTTTTATGGGTGATGATTTCGACCATATTCATAGGCATGCTCCTTTGCGCAGGGATTCATGGATAAAGATATACTCAGTATATCACATCTGCCGGATGGTTACAATGGGAAAATCCCTGACCGGTGCAGAGGGGTGGGCAGTGCCCACACCCGGCTCGCGATTGAGTTACGCGCCCCCGATCGTAGTTGCGTGCGCGTGGGGTGTCATGCAGTTGCGCGGAGGCACGGCTCGCGGAGGGCGAGCCGCGCTTGCGGGGGGTCACGCCTCGCAACGGGCGAGGCGCGACGCGGTCGTGCGGGTTCCCCAGGGGGGCATTGCCCCCCTGGACCCCGATTCGGGGCTGCCTGCCCCGAACCCCGGCGGACGTGCTGGCGGCATGTCTCCATACCCGCTCCATGGCCGGAGGAGCTGAGGTAGCCTCCGGCGGCCTCCGCAGGAGGTCGCCGCCTCTCACCCCCATGGCGGAGCGCGCAAGCATGGGCGAAGCGGGGCGACCGTAGGGGAGCCCCGCTTGAGCTCACGCAACCAA
>JBJEUJ010000298.1:0-7986 GCA_051883775.1 Aristaeellaceae bacterium
CGCAGTACCGCCGGTATGCCGCGCAGGTGCTGGCAGGGGAGCCGGAGGCGTACCTGGCGGTGCTCAAGGCCGCCGATCCCCTCCGCGACCTGACCCCCTGGGCGGAGAAGCTGGACGTGGTCTGCCGCAGCTCCGACTGCCTGCATGTGACCGTCATCCTCCTGCCCGCCCTGCTGGAGAAGGAGGGCCGGCAGTATGCGGCGGGCATGTGCCTGCGGGCGGCCCGGGATCTGTTCGCGCTGCTGCCGGTGGTGCGGGTGGAGGCGGAGGCCGTGTGCGGCGGCAAGCCCCTGATGCAGGTGCCCTTCGAGCGCGCGGAATTGCAGAAGGTCCGCTTCGCCTTCGTGGAGCCGGAGGCCTTTGTTCGGCAATGCGGCGGCGCGTTCACGGACGAGCCGTAAGGACGCAGCGTCGCCCGCCGAACGGATGCCGCCCATCACCCGTGACGGATCGACAGGTTTGTCGGCCTGCTGCCGGGCATTTGCCTGCAGCGGGCCGCTTTTTCATGCGCTGCGGCGGAGCATTGGGACGCGCTGCCGTTCCGCCCCGGCCCGGCCTTACGGATGATCCCCGCCCCGAACTTGCCCCTTGACAACCCCCTCCCGGTTCGCTATAATCCTATTAACCACATAGGATAAATCGGCAATGAAGGAAAGAGTACCCTGCCCATGCGCCGTCAGAGAGGTTCCGGGTGGTGCGAGGAACCGGCGGAAGGCAGGGGAACATGGCTCCGGAGCAGGCGGCTGAGGGGGGATGCCCCCAAGGCCGGACGGGTCGGCCCGTTACAGCCGGCAGGCATTGACGGATGCCGTTGAGGCTGGCGCGAGCCGGCAAAGGAAAGTGGTACCACGGGTTGACACGCTCGTCTTTCTCATGCGGGAAGGGCGGGCGTTTTCTTAGGGCACAGGCATGTGCGCCGTCAGGAGGAATCACGCGATGAGCTATCGTTTCGACACCAGGTGCGTTCACGGCACGCCGGAGCGCGCCTACGAGGACGGGGTGCGCTCCGTCAGCTTCCCCATCTACCAGTCCGCCACCTTCGCCCATACGAGGATCGAGCACGGGCAGTTCAACTACACCCGGCAGGACAACCCCACCCGCCTGCATCTGGAGGAGACCATCGCCGCCCTGGAGGAAGGGCATGACGCGGTGGCCTTCGCCTCGGGCATGGCAGCCATATCGGCGGTGTTCGAGCTGTTCCATCCGGGGGATCACATCATCTGCAGCGAGGATCTCTACGGCGGCACCACCCGATTGTTCCGCAACGTGGGCGCCAAGAACGGTCTGGAGATTTCCTTCACCGACACCACGGACCCGGACAGGGTGCGCGCCGCCCTGCGCCCCTCCACCCGGGCCATCTACATCGAGACCCCCAGCAATCCCATGATGAACGTCACCGACATCCGCGCCTGCGCCGCCATCGCCCACGAGGCCGGGGCGCTGCTGATCGTGGACAACACCTTCCTCTCCCCGGCCTTCCAGCAGCCCCTGACCCTGGGGGCGGATCTGGTGGTGCACAGCGGCAGCAAGTACCTTTCCGGGCACAACGATGTGATCTGCGGGTTTGTGGTGACCTCCACCGCCGCCCTCAGCGACGATGTCCGCCTCATCGGCAAGACCACCGGCGGCATGCTGGCCCCCTTCGACAACTGGCTGGTCATGCGGGGCGTGAAGACCCTGTCCCTGCGCATGGAGCGCGCGCAGCAAAGCGCCCTGACCCTGGCCCGGGCCCTGAAGGAGAACCCTCACGTGACGGAGGTGCTCTACGTGGGGCTGCCGGAGCACCCCGGCTATGCCGTCAACCGCAGCCAGGCCCGGGGCACCGGGGGCATGCTGTCCTTCCGCGTGGACAGCGCGGAAACCGCCCGGCGGGTGCTGACGGGGGTGAAGGTCATCACCTTCGCCGAAAGCCTGGGCGGCACGGAGAGCCTCATCACCTATCCTCTGACCCAGACCCACAGCGACGTACCCGAGGACATGCGCCGCCGCCTGGGCATCACGGACACGCTGCTGCGGCTGTCCGTGGGCATTGAGGACGTTAACGACCTGCTGGCCGACCTGACGGGGGCCCTGGGGGACTGAGCATGATCTACGACTTTGACCACGGCCCCGACCGCCGGGGCACGGACTGCCTCAAGTACGACTTTGCCCTGGAGCGGGGCAAGCCTGCGGACGTGCTGCCCCTGTGGGTGGCGGACATGGACTCCCCCGCCCCCGCGCCGGTGCTGGAGAAAATCCACGCCATGGCGGAGCACGGCATCTTCGGCTACACGGACACCAAGCCCGCCTACGACGCGGCGGTGTGCGGGTGGTTCCGCCGCCATTTCGGCTGGGACGCTCAGCCCCAGTGGCTGGTGAAGACCCCCGGCGTGGTGTTCGCCCTGGCCATGGCGGTGCGTGCGCTGACCCGCCCGGGGGACGCGGTGGTGATTCAGCCGCCGGTGTACTACCCCTTCTTCGAGGTGATCCGGGACAACGGCCGGAGAATTGCCGAGAATCCCCTGCGCTGCGAGGATGGCCGCTACACCATGGATTTCGAGGGCCTGGAGGAGGTCATCGCCGCCACCGGCGCGCGCCTGCTGCTTCTGTGCAGCCCCCACAATCCCGTGGGCCGGGTCTGGACGAGGGCCGAGCTGGCCCGGCTGGGGGAAATCTGCGAAAGGCACGATGTGTACGTGGTGTCGGACGAGATTCACTGCGACTTCGCCTTTCCGGAGCACCCGCACACGATATTCCCCCTGGCCGCGCCGGAGCTGGCGGAGCGATGCATCGTTTGCACCGCCCCCAGCAAGACCTTCAACCTGGCAGGGCTGCAGGTGTCCAACATTTTCATTCCCGGTGAGGGCGTCCGCCGCCGCTTCCGTCAGGAGATCGCCGCCTGCGGCTATTCCCAGCTCAACGCCGTGGGCCTGGCCGCCTGCCGGACGGCCTACGAGCAGGGGGAGGAATGGCTGACCCAGTGCCGCGCCTACCTGCGGGACAACCTTGACTTCTTCCGGGCGGAATTGCGGCGGCGGCTGCCCCGGCTTCGGCTGATGGAGCCGGAGGGTACCTACTTCGCCTGGGTGGACTGCTCGGGCCTGGGCCTGACCCGGGACGCGCTGAACGACCTGATCCTTCATCAGGCCGGGCTGTGGCTGGACGCGGGGCACATCTTCGGCCAGGCAAGCGGGCAGTATCAGCGGTTTGTGCTGGCCTGCCCCCGGGCCACCCTGCAGGAGGCCATCGACAGGCTGGCCCGGGCCGTGGACAGCCTGCATGCCTGATCCATGCAGCATCGAAAACGCCCTCCGGCATCCCGCATTGGGACACCGGAGGGCGTTTCCTGTGTATAGGGAAGGCTGGGCGCGTCACCCCTTGCGGATCTTCGCGGCGAAGAAGCCCTCGTGCATGTCGTCCGGGCAGACGCAGATGACCCCGGGGAGCTCCGTGGGCAGCAGAGGCAGGTGCTTCGTCATCTCATGGTCGACGGGCACGATGGTGGCCCCCGCGGCCTTCAGGCACTTCTTCAGCACGCCCTCGTTCTCCATGCGCAGGATGGAGCAGGTGGAGTACACCATCTCCCTGCCCTTGCCCAGGAGGCGCAGGGCCTTTTGCAGCATGGCTGTCTGGGTGGCAACAGTCTTGTTCAGCCAGTCCCGGGTCATGCGGCGGGGCGGCACACCCTCCAACAGCTGCACGGTGCCGCTGCCGGAGCAGGGCGCGTCCAGGAGAATCTTGTTGAAGGAGAAAAAATCGTCCAGCCGCCGGGCGTCCTCCTGCATGACGTTCACCTTGCTGGCCCCCTGCCGCTCCAGGTTGAAGCGCAGGCGGTCGGCGCGGATGGCATTCTTCTCGCAGGCAGTGATCAGCGCCCTGCCTCCTGAGAGCGCGGCGATTTGAGTGGTCTTGCCGCCGGGCGCAGCCGCCATGTCCAGGATGGTCTCCCCGGGCTGGGGGTTCATCAGCAGCGGTGGAATCATGGAGGACAGGCTCTGCAGGTACACCTCGCCCTTCTCATAGAGGGGCAGGGCCTCCACCGCGTCCTCCCGCACGTCGGGAAGCACCAGCGCGTCTCCGTACCAGGGCACCTCCCGCCAGGCGATGCCCGCCTCCTCCAGCTGGCTGCATACCTGTGCCTTGTCCGACCGGAGGGTGTTCACCCGAAGCGTCACCGGGCGGCGGGCCCTGTACCCCGCGAGGATACGTTCCGTCGTTTCCTCGCCGTACTGCTCCCGCAGCAGGGTGTGGAGGGTATCCGGCAGGGGCGGCAGCATGGTCATGGTCATTCCTCCTTCAGGCCCAGGAAATCCCACAGCAGGGCCTTGTTCTGCTTCAGGTTGGGGACGATCACCCACATGCCGTCGATGGTGCGGGTGGAGTACATGCCCTGCTTGGGGATGGTCAGGGTCTCGAAGGTGGCGTTCTTGCAGCGGATGGCCAGGGGAATCAGCCGGACAGCGTCGGCAGGGGTCAGGTCGGTTTTGAAGGCGTCCAGGTTCTCCAGCACCAGGGCGGTAATGGAAGCCAGGTCGAGGGTCATGACCTTGTGGTAGGCCGCCTCGATGACCTTGCGCTGGCGGGCGGTGCGCTGGGTGTCGCCGTCGATCTTGCGGATGCGGCTGAAGCACAGGGCCTGCTTGCCCGTCAGATGCACCAGGCCGGATTCCATGAGCAGCTGATCCTCCTCCGGGTCGCCGATCTTTTCATTATAGAAGCGCAGGATGCTGTTGACCTGGGTGCGCTCCCGCTCGCTGACCTCCACGTCAATGCCGCCGATGGCGTCGATGACCTGCACCAGCCGCTCGAAGTTGACCTCCAGGTACGCGTCCGCTGTCACGCCGAAGCTGCTCTCCAGCGTGCGCCGCAGGAGGGATTCCCCGCCCCAGCTGTAGCTGGCATTGATGCGGTTGCTGCCCTTGCCCGGGATCGCCACATAGGTGTCCCGGAGGAAGGACACCACCCGGATGGTCTTGCTGTCCGCGTCCACCTGCACCAGCATGGTGGTGTCGCTGCGGCCGCGGTTGCTATCCGTGTAGGCGTCGCTGCCGATGAGCAGCAGGGTGAACACGTCCCGGTCGTCCGCGTCGGCGTCCTCGGGCAGCACCGCGAAGGAGGAGGCGTCCGCCTCCCCCGCCTCCGGCAGCTCCGCCATGCGCTCCAGCAGTTCCTCGTCGGAGACGGTCACCATATCGTCCGCGGATTCGTCCGCCTGGGGGATGTAGCTCTCCCCCAGCGCAGGCAGCGGCAGGGCCAGCGTCAGGCACGCAAGCAGAAGCAGGAGACGATTGAGCATGGCATATCCTTTCTCACCCATGGTAGTAGTCCACATCGAAATGAATCACGCAGTTATGGCAGGGGTCGATGCGCCTGGCCTCCGCGCAGATGTCCTGCTCGAGGGCCTTCACATTCTTGTACCCGGCAGGCACCACCACGTCAAAGACCAGGTTGATCTGCTTTGCCCCGGGGACGCGGCGCAGGTCGTGGAGCATCAGCCCCTCGTTCCGGCCCTTGAGGTAGTCGTTCAGCTGGGCCGCCACCCGGTCGGTCTCCGGGTCGCCGGACACGATGGGGTCCATGTGGATGCAGATGGGGATGTTCAGCTCCGTGCTGATTTCCCGCTCCGCCTGGTCGATCATCTCGTGCAGCTCCAGGAGGTTGCCGTCGGCGGGCACCTCCGCGTGGACGGAGGCCACGCAGCGGCCGGGGCCGTAATCGTGGAGGATCAGGTCGTGGGTGCCCAGGATCTTGTCGTACTTCATCAGCATGTCGATGATTCTCCGGCCCAGCTCCTTGTCGGGCTTGCCGCCCATGAGGCTGTCGATGGTGTCCTTGCACACGCCGAAGCCCGCCTTGAGCACCAGCGCCGCCACGATCACGCCCATCACGCCGTCCACCGGGAAGGCTGTGAACACGCCGATGACCATGCTCAGCGCCACGGCGGAGGTGGCCAGCACGTCGGAGAGGGAATCCTTGGCCGCAGCCAGGAGGGTGGCGGCGTCAATCTTCTTCCCCACATGGGTGTAGAAGAAGTACAGCCATACCTTCATCAGAATGCTGAAGATCATCAGCGCCAGGGGCACCCAGCCGAAGATGGGCCGCACGGGATGCAGGATGCTGTCCACGCTGGAGAGCAGCAGCTCCACGCCCATGATCAGGATCAGCACGCCCACCCCCAGCGCGCCCAGGTATTCCATGCGCCCATGGCCGAAGGGATGCTCCCTGTCCACGGGCTTTTGCGCCAGGCGGATGGTCACCAGGGAAATGATGCTGCCCCCCGCGTCGGAGAGGTTGTTGGCCGCGTCCGCCGTCACCGCCACGGAGCCGGTGAACGTGCCCACCAGAAACTTCACCACGGACAGAAGCACGTTCACCGAGATGCCCACCACCGAGCCCAGCGTGCCGTACTGTCCCCGCACCCGCTGGTCGGAGGTGTTCTCCGGCTCGCGGATAAACCTGCGGATCAACCACTTAATCATATTGGAAGCCTCCTTCATGGCTGCCCTTCGGCATGCCCTGTCGCACCCATTCCCCCGCGGAGCGCAAAAGCGCGCCCCGGTCGTTGGGCAATGTATCCTCCATCACCCGGTCCAGCAGGTACCGCAGGCACTCGCCCACGGCCTTGCCCCCGGGTACCCCCGCGCCTGCCAGGTCGCTGCCGCGCACGGCCAGCTGCTTCAGCGTCACGCAGGGGTTCGTATCCAGCACCGCATCCAGCGCGGCGTTCATCGCCTGTGCCCGGGCATCGGCGGTCTCTGGCGGGGTGATGCCCTTGGCCCGCTCGTCCGCCCGCTGCACCTCGATCAGCTGGCGCAGGGCCTCCTCCCCCATGTCGTGCAGGCAGCGCCGCAAAAGGACGGGGCTGTCGGACAGGGCCATGTCGTGCCGCGCCACCAGCATCAGCACCCGATCCCGGGTGGCGTTGTCCACCCGCAGGAAGGCCATGGCCTCCCGGGCGATCTCCACCGACCTCTCCCCATGGCCGAAGGCATGCCCGCGGCCCTTTTCGTCCAGGGTGAAGCAGGCGGGCTTGCCGCTGTCGTGCAGGAGCATGGTCCAGCGGAGCGTCTCCACCGGCGCCACCGCGCCCACCGCACGGATGGTGTGCTCCCACACGTCGTAACGGTGATAGGGCGTGCGCTGGTCAAAGCCCACCATGGGTCTGAGGGCAGGCAACACCTCCATGATCACGTCGGCGTAATCCCGCAGGATGGCCTCCGCGCCCCTGCCGCACAGGAGCTTGCCCAGCTCCACCCGGATACGCTCCGCCGCCACGCCGTGGAGGGTTTTCTTCAGGCTATGCACGGCCCGGGCAGTCTGTTCCTCCATGGTGAAGCCGTATACCGACGCGAACCTCAGCGCCCGCAATATCCGCAGCGCGTCCTCGCCAAAGCGCTTCCCGGGATCGCCCACGCAGCGGATCACCCCCGCCGCCAGATCCTCCCGGCCATGGAAGGCATCCACCAGCCCCGTGTCGGGATGATAGGCCATGGCGTTGACGGTGAAATCCCGCCGGGCCAGATCCTCCCGCACATCCGCCACAAAGGTCACATGATCAGGGTGACGGTGGTCGGTGTAGCCCCCGTCCACGCGGAAGGTGGTCACCTCGTAGGGCACGTGGTTCACCACCACGGTGAGGGTGCCGTGCTTAAGGCCCGTCTCCACCACATGGCAGCCGGCGAACACCCGCTGCATCTCCTCGGGCGTGGCGGCGGTGCATACGTCCCAGTCCTTGGGCGCAATGCCCAGCAGTGCGTCCCGCACGCAGCCCCCCACCACATAGGCCGGGTAGCCCGCCCGCGTTAGTCTGTCCACCACAAAGGCCGCGCCCTCCGGCAGCTGAATCATCCTCCCGCCTCCTTCCCAGGCATTAGGACTATTATAATGGAACATGCCCCCGCAGGCAAGAGCCTGTGCGGCGGGATTCGTCATCAAATCGTCAGAAAAAATTTCAGATTCGCGGAGAAAAGACATTTACTTTTTTGGAGAGGTGTGATAAACTTTAGT
>JBJEUJ010000299.1:0-1652 GCA_051883775.1 Aristaeellaceae bacterium
TCATCTGCATGGGCCTGGGCTCGGGGGCGGTGGTCCTGTCCGCCCAGCTCTGGGGCAAAAAGGACCTGGACGCCATGCGCCGGGTGGCCGCCATCGCCCTGCGGCTGAGCATCGCGCTGTGCGCGGCCTTCACCCTGTTCTCCGTGGCCTTCCCCCGGCTGATCATGCTGGCCTTTACCCATGACCAGGCCGTGGTGGCCGTGGGCGCGCCCTACATGCGGCTGATCGGCCTGACCTTTCTGCTGGCGGGGCTGTCCTCCACGTGTACCTACCTGCTGCGCAGCGTGGGCAAGGTCAGCGTCCCCCTGATCGGCTCCGGCGCCGCCTTTTTCCTGAACATCTTCTTCAACTGGGTGTTCATCTTCGGCAAGCTGGGCGCGCCCAAGCTGGACCTGGTGGGCGCGGCCGTGGGCACCATCATCGCCCGGGTGGTGGAGTTCTGCCTGGTCTTCGGCTACTTTATGTGGAAGGACGACCGGTTCCGGTTCCGCCTGAAGCACCTGCTGCTGTCCGGCGGGGAGCTGTGGAGGACCTATTTCAAATATGGCCTGCCCGTGCTCATCAGCGACACCCTGCTGGGGATCAGCCTGGCCCTGATCAGCGTGATCCTGGGCCACCTGGGCGCCGCGGTCTCGGCCGCCAACGCCATCGTCAATTCGGTGATCAACCTGGTCTCGGTGGTCAACGCCGGTATGGGCGGCGCCTCCGCCATTGTCATCGGCAACACCATCGGCGAGGGGGATATCCCCCGGGCCAGGCGGGAGGGCAACACCTATATGCTCCTGTCCCTGCTGATGGGCCTGGTGCTGATCGTGCCCCTGCTGCTGCTGGAGGGCCCCTATTTCTCCGCGTACAGCATCGCGGAGGAGACCAGGGAGCTGGCCCACAAGATGATGATCATCATCTGCTGCATGCTGCCCCTGCAGACCAACGCCTACGTCTCCTCCAAGGGCGTGCTGCGGGGCGGCGGCGACACCCGCTTCATCCTGGCCGCAGACAGCACCCTGGTGTGGGTCTTCGGCCTGCCGGTAGCCGCGCTGGCCGGCTTTGTGTTCCATTGCGACCCCATCGTCCCCTTCATTATCCTGCGCCTGGAGTACCCGCTGAAGGGCATCGTCTGCCTGATCCGCTTCCTGAGCGGCAAGTGGATCAAGGACATCTCCGCCCCGAAGCCGGCGAAGCAGACCCGTACCTGAGGTGAAACGATGCAGTTTGAGTTAAAATCCAAGGTATTTTACAAAAAGACCGCCCGCCTGATGGCCCCCGTGGCCCTGCAGCAGCTGATCACCGTGGGCATCAACTTCCTGGACAATCTGATGATCGGCGGCTTCGGGGAGACCCAGATCGCCGCGGCCTCCTTCGGCAACCAGTTCTATTCCCTGTTCCAGTTCATCTGCATGGGCCTGGGGTCGGGGGCGGTGGTGCTGTCCTCCCAGTTCTGGGGCCGGAAGGAGATCGAGCCCATGCGCCGGGTGGCCGCCATCGCCCTGCGGCTGACCGCGGCGTTCTGCCTGGCCCTGACCCTGGTGACCGCGATTTTCCCCCAGACCGTCCTGCGCGTCTTCACCCACGAGACCGCGGTGGTCACGGTGGGCGCGCCCTACATGCGGCTGATCGGCCTGACCTTCCTGCTGGCGGGGCTGACCTCCACC
>JBJEUJ010000300.1:0-7962 GCA_051883775.1 Aristaeellaceae bacterium
CGGCCCAGCCGCAGGGCGACAGGGCCCGTGAGAGCATGCCCACTTCCGCCGGCGATGACGCGCCGGAGGCCACAGTCCAGCCGCAGGGTGACACGGCCCAGCCGGAGCCATCCGCTGAAACCGGCGAGGGCATGCAGCGGCCGGAGCGAACCCTGCCGGAGGGCGACGCGCCTGACCGGGAGGACGGCTTTACCCCGGAGGATGGCAGCGGTGAAAAGCAGCAGCGCCAGGGCGGCAGAGGGCAGTACGCTCCCGAAGCCACGGCGGCTGCGGGCGATGCGGACGCCGCGGATACGGATGACGCGGGAGCGGCAAGGAGGGATGCGCCATGAGGAGACTGCTGTGTATGCTGCTGTGCCTGCCGCTGCTGCTTGGGGGCGCGGCCCGGGCGGAGGAGCATTTTGACGGGCAGGTGGTGGCGGGGGAGGCCGTCAGCGTGACCGCGCCCTTTGGCGGGACGGTGAAAAGCATCGGGCTGAAGGCAGGTACGCAGGTGAATGTGAACGACAGCATCCTGACCCTGTCCACCACCCGGGTGCTGGCCCCGGAGGACGGCACCATCCGCGGCGTGTTCGCCGGCGAGGGGGACAGCGCGTCGGATACGGTCATGTACCTGGCGCCGGTGAGCAGGTATACCGTCAGCGCCACCATCAGCAAGGCCTATGACGCGGAGGAAACGAAGTTCGTCACCCTGGGGGAGACGGTGTACATCCGCTGCACCAAGGACGGCAGCCATCAGGCCCGGGGCGTGATTACCGCGGTGAAGGGTTCCTCCTACACGGTGAAAACCACGGCGGGCGAATTGTACATGGAGGAAACCGTGGGGATCTACCGCACGGCGGATTACGCGGCGAGCCAGTGCCTCGGCCAGGGCACGGTGTCCCGGACGGAGGCGCTGGCCATCAGCGGCCAGGGCAGCATCCTGAGCATGTACGTGCAGGACGGCGATACGGTGGAGCGGGGCCAGCTGCTGTTTGAAACCGTGGACGCCTCCCTGAGCGGGCAAACCTGGACGGACAGCACCGTCCGCTCCACCGTGTCCGGCGTGGTGGCGGAGGTGCTGGCCAGGGCCGGGCAGCAGGTCAGCACGGGGGACGTGCTGATGACCGTGTACCAGCCGGAGAGCTTCCAGGTGTGCGTGAGCGTGCCGGAGGATATGCTCTATGGCGTGCGCGTGGGGGACGAGGCCCTGATCTACTTCAGCTGGAACGAGGACAAGACCGCGCCTTATCCCGGCGTGGTCAGCGATATATCCTACGTGAGCGAGGATGCGACAGGCGGCGGCGAGCCTGCCTACAGCGTGTACGTGGACTTTCAGGCGGATGATACCGTCCGCCTGGGGATGAACGTCACGGTGGTTCTGCCATGAGCAAGAAAGGAGCTGCGCTGTGAAACGAATCATTGCATGGATCCTGGCCCTGTGCCTGCTGATGGGCTGCGCGCTGGCCGATACCCTGGCCACCCCCACGGATCTGGACGGCGAGGGTGAGCAGCCGCCTGTCGCCGCGGACGAACCCGCTGATACGGACGTCCCCGGGGCGACGGATGAGCCTGAAACCACGGATGAGCCTGCCGCCACGGACGAGCCCGTATTCACGGACGCGCCCGCCACCTCCCCCGCCGACGGCCCGCTGTATGTGGTGCAGGACGGGGTGAAGGTCTACGGCAGGTTTGACGCGCTGTACCCGCTGGGGCTGACCATCGTGCTGTATACCACCGGCGTGGTGGAGATCGAGGGCTACACGGCGGAGGAGCTGTCGAAGGTGTCCTTCGCCCTGGACGCGGAGATCTTCACATCGGAGGATGACTGCATTTACCTGTCCGTGCGGGACCCCAGCGGCTTTGTGAAGGAGAACACCTTCTTCCTCTGGGCGGGCAAGAAAACGGACGTGTCCAGCCCTGGCGACGCGTTGAAGGATGCCATCACCGGTACGGAGGAGGATGTGCTGGAGCAGGAAATCCAGGTGGTCACCCATGATTACCTGGGCGGCGAGCCCTGCCGTCCCACCTTCACGCTGACGGCCTTCCCGGCCATCGGGGAGGGCATGACCTTCGCGGTGATGCTGGACGGCGGCGAGCCGGAGGCCATCCCGGGCGACAGCTATACCCCGGCGGCTTCGGGCGAGTACCGCTTTGCCCTGCTGGCTGAGGACGGCACGCTGCTGGCCCGCTCCGCCCGCTTCCCCGTGCTCCTGGCGGAAGCCGCTGCCGCGGATGACAGCGCGCCTGCCCAGCCGCAGCAGCCTGCGGAGGATGAGAACGAAGCGGAGCCGGAGGATACCGCTCCTGCGGAGGAACCCGCCCCAGCCGGGGACAATCCCCCTGCCAGCGACACTGCCCCCGTGGATGATGCCGCCCCAGCCGGAGACAATCCCTCCACCGGCGATACCGACCCCGTGGATGATGCCGCCCCAGCCGGGGACAATCCCCCCGCCAGCGGCACCGCCCCCGTGGATGATGCCGCCCCAGCCGGGGACAATCCCCCCGCCAGCGGCACCGCCCCCGTGGATGATGCCGCCCCTGCCGGGGACAATCCCCCCGCCGGCGACACCGCCCCCGTGGATGATGCCGCCTCCGCTCAGGCCTGGGCGATGGTGGAGGGCGAGCGCACCGAGGACACCCTGGCCCGGCTGCTGGAGCAGGGCTGCGATACCGTGTACATCAGCACAGGGAAGATCATCGTGCTGAACGGGAGCATCACCGCCCTGGCGGGCAAGACCCTGTTGCCTGACCCCGACGTGTTCGGCGAGGGCTGCGTCGTGCGGGTGTCTGGCGAAAACCAGGATGTCACGAGGGAGGATTCCCTGTTCGTGTGGGTGGAGGCCCGGGGTCAGCAGAGCCCAACGGAGGCCGCGCTGACCGTGGTGACGGAGAACTGGGCCGCTGACGGCTGGAGCGGCGCAGCGCCTGCCTTCAGCCTGGTGACGGAGCCTGCGCCGGAAGCCCTGCCCGAGGGCTGCGCCCTGGCGGTGTCGGTGGACGGCGGCGCGCCCGTGCTGCTCTCCGGCAGCCGCTATACCGCCCTGGAGGAGGGCGACTACACGCTGCGCTTCAGCCTCCTGGGCCCGGACGGCGAGGCCCTGGCCCAGTCCGGAGCCTACCGGGTGCGGCTGGATACCGGCGCGCCCCTTGTGCAGGTGCGGGCCGAGGGCGGCAGCCTGCAGGTGACGGTGGGCGACAGGCTCTCCGGCGGCGAGGCGGTCTCCCTGGACGGCGGTGAAGCCTGGTATCCGCTGACGGAGAAGGATGACGGCATATCCGTGTACGTGTACGAGGCGGAGGCGGAGGTGAACTTCCCCCAGGGGAGCATCATTGTGCGGGACAGGGCGGGCAACACCACGGCCTATCCGGATGAGGTGACGCTGCAGCCCGCCGCCCAGGCGGGAGCGTCCCGGGGCGGCGGCTTTGGCGGCACGGCCAGCCGCACCGTGACCCACGCTGCCTCCGACGTGACGGTGGTCGTGGCCTACAACGCGGTGCAGCTGCTCCTGGACGACGGCAGCATGACCCAGCTGACCGTGGGCGACGAGCTGATGGAGCTGGAGCTGGTCTACACGGGGGATGAGCCCCGGGACGAGGACGATCAGCCCGCCTTCACCGCGGCCTTTGCGGACATGCAGGGCCTGGGCGCGGCGGATACCCTGGTGCTGACCCCGGTCAACGTGTCCGAGGAGGACGCGGGGGATTACGCCTGGCGGTTCTCCGGGCAGGTGTACAAGATCCTGGCGGCCAGCGGCATCGACTACCTGGCGCTGCGCATGGGCGATCAGGTGACGGCGCTGTCCACGGCAGGGTTCTCCGGCGGGCTGCGCTACAACATGTACCGGGCCGAGGGCCTGGTGAGCAAGGACTTCTGCTACACGGTGCGGATGGATCCCCTTGAGGAAGCCATGGAAATGGACGTGACCGTGGAGGGCGTGACCTGGCCCATGTCCGGGGACACGGAGGCGGAGTTCTACTACTATGACGTAATCGTCGGCCCGCTGGAGGAGTTCGGCGGGCTGGAAGGATGAGGTGAACACCATTGGCAAGCGTCGCAGGGAAAAAGAGAAAGCGCGGACGCATCCTGAAGAAAATCCTGGTGTGGGCGCTGACAGCGGCGGCGGCGATCCTGGTGGTTCGCTTCGTGGTCTGGCCCCGGCTGGACAAGGGGGCGACCACCACCTACAACAGCTACACCGCCCGCATCGGCACCATCTCCAACGCCCTGAGCTTCTCGGGCAGCGTGCAGGTGATGAACAATGAGACCATCACCTCCTCCGGCGCGGCCACCGTGCGCCAGCTCTACGTCAGCGAGGGCGACAGGGTTACGCGGGATCAGCGGCTGATGCGCCTGTCCGACGGCACCACCGTCAAGGCCAGCTTCGACGGGGAGGTCAACCAGCTGAACGTGGCGGTGGGGGACGAGGTCAGCGCCAACACCAGCCTGATTCAGATTGTGGACTTTGAGAACATGCAGGTGTCCATGCGGGTGGACGAGTACGCCATCACGGAGCTGTCCGTGGGACAGGCGTGCCAGATCAGCATCACCGCCCTGGGCAAGGCCTTTGACTCGGAGATCGCGTCCATCAACCGCATCTCCTCCGGCGGCGGCAGCACCGCCTACTATACCGTGACGGCCAAGCTGACGGCCTCCGGCGGCGTGCTGCCGGGCATGGCGGCCACCGTCACCATCCCCCAGGAGGAGGCCGTGGACTGCGTTATTCTTAACCGGGACGCGCTGTCCTTCGCCCAGGACAACAGCGCCTATGTCCTCATGCAGGACGAGAGCCAGGCCATGCAGCAGGTGAGCGTAACCCTGGGTGTGGATAACGACAACTACGTGGAGATCACCTCCGGCCTCAAGGACGGCGACGTGGTATACACCGTGGCCGCCAGCAAGGACAGCAGCGCCAGCGGATTGCTCTCCAGCCTGTTCTCCAGCCTGGGCGGCGGCATGCAGCCCGCGGCCGGCGCTCCGACCCAGAACAACAGCAATTCCAAGCGCAACACAGGCAGCTACGGCGGCGGCACGATGCCCGGCGGTATGCCCGGTGGCTTCTGATGAAGGGAGGCGGCGTGATGGCAAATCCCGAAAGAACCGCGCCGAAGGATGAGATTTTCTTCCAGATGCGCAAAATCGTGAAGCAGTACCAGCTGGGGGACGAGGTATCCACCGTCCTCCGGGACGTGGACCTGGACGTGCAGGAGGGCGAGTACCTGTCCGTGCTGGGGCCCTCGGGCTCGGGCAAGTCCACGCTGATGAACATCATCGGCTGCCTGGATCTGCCCACCAGCGGTGAATACATCCTCCGGGGCAACCTGGTGGAGGAGATGGACGAGAAGGAGCTGGCCCACATCCGCCGCCGGGAGATCGGCTTCATCTTCCAGAATTCCCAGATGCTCCAGCGCATGGACGCCATGAGCAACGTGGAGCTGCCCCTGATTTACGCGGGCGTCCGTCCCCGGGAGCGGGCCCGCCGCGCCGAGGAAATGCTGGTGAAGGTGGGCCTCCAGGACCGGCTGCACCACTATCCCAACCAGCTCTCCGGCGGCCAGCAGCAGCGCGTGGCCATCGCCCGGGCGCTGGTGACCCATCCCAGCCTGCTGCTGGCGGACGAACCCACCGGCGCGCTGGATCAGGCCACGGGCCGGCAGATCATGGCCCTGTTTACCGAGCTGAACCGGGACGGGCATACCATCATCATGATTACCCATGACGTGAACATCGCCCGGCATGCCCGGCGGGTGGTCAACATCATCGACGGAGTGCTCACCGAATCCGAGGGTGAGGTGACCTTCGCATGATGCATCCGATCCGCGGCCTGATCGCCGCCGTCAGCATGCTGATGGAGAGCATTTCGATGGCTGTGGCCAACATCACCGCCAACAAGCTGCGCTCCTTCCTGACCATCCTGGGCATCATGATCGGCGTGACGGCGGTCATCGCGCTGATTACCACCATCTCCGGCGTGTCCACCTCCATCTCGGACTCCTTCACCTCCATGGGCGCGGGGAGCCTGTCGGTCAGCACCCCCGGCAGCGACCTGAAGGCGGGTCTGAGCAGCGGCGACCTGGACGACATCGCGGCCCTGACCCATGTGCAGGGCGTGACCCCCGGCGTGAGCCTGAGCGTGCAGGCGGCCCGCAACGGCGTGCGGGAGACCGGCATCACCGTCTCCGGCGTGAACGACTTCTACTTTGCCAACAACGAGGGCGCGGTGGAATCCGGCCGGGCCATCAACCCCATCGACATGGACGGCATGGCCCGGGTGTGCCTCATCGGCAGCGACCTGGTGGAGACCTTCTTCTACGGCGTGAATCCCATCGGGGAGACCATCTACCTGAACAACGTGCGCTTCACCGTGGTGGGCGTGATGGCGGAGGACAGCGATTCCTCCGTGGCCAGCATGCTCTCCGGCTCCCCGGATGTATACATGCCCTACACCACCGCGCTGAAGATGAACAGCCAGAGCCTGCTGTCCTCCATCACCGTGTACATGGATGACGCGGACGCCTCCTCCCAGGTGCAGTCCGAGCTGGAGGACTACCTGGATGCGCTGTTCAGCTACGAGGACGACACCTACACCATCACCACCATGGACAGCATTGAATCCACCATGGACAGCATGCTCTCCATGATGTCGGCGCTGCTGGCGGGCATTGCCTCCATCGCGCTGGTGGTGGGCGGCATCGGCATCATGAACATGATGCTCACCTCCGTCACCGAGCGCACGGTGGAAATCGGCCTGAAGAAGGCCATCGGCGCGGAGCCCGGGCAGATCCAGATCCAGTTCCTGATCGAGTCCTTCCTGCTGTCGATGATTGGGGGCCTGGCGGGGGTGGGGCTGGGCCTGGCGCTGTCGGCGGTCATGTGCTCCATGATGGGCACGCGCTTCACCGTCTCCTACGGGGCCATCGCCCTGGGCGTGGGCTTCTCGGCGGCGGTGGGCATCATCTTCGGCTGGTCCCCTGCCAGAAAGGCCAGTAAGCTCAGCCCCATCGACGCCCTGCGCAGAATGTAATGCGCGAAGGCAACCCATCCCGACAACGTGCCTGCGCCGGCCGCTCAGACCGGCTTGAAAGCATAACAGCAAGGAGGTCATTCCTGTGATGAAACGTTTCCTGGCCCTGGCCATGTTCCTGGCCCTGCTTCCCCTGGCCGCCCTGGCGGAGACCACCTTTGACGGCGCGGTGGTGGCGGGGGACGCCGTCAGCGTTACCGCGCCCTTCGGCGGCACGGTGAGCAGCTTCAGCCTGCGGGCGGGCGGCAGAATCAACGTGGGCGACACGGTGGCCACCATCGGCACCACCAGGGTATACGCCCCTGCCGACGGCATTGTGGCCGGCGTCTTTGCCCAGGAGGGCGACGCGGTGGATAGCGTGAACAGCCGCTGGGGCGCGGTGATGTACATCATGCCCATGAACAAGTACACCATCACCGCCGACATTGACAAGGCCTACAACAGCAGCGAGACCAAGTACGTCAACATCGGCGAGACGGTGTACATCTCCTGCACCGCCGACGGCAGCCATACCGCCACGGGCATCGTCACCTCCGCCAGCGGCAATACCTACACGGTGGAGACCACCTCCGGCTCCCTGGTGATGGAGGAAACCGTCTACATCTACCGCAGCCAGGACCTGGCCTCCACCAGCCGCATCGGCCGGGGCACCGTGGGCCGCACGGCGGAGATTGCCGTCAGCGGCAGCGGGAGCATCCTGCGCCTGCACGTCAAGGACGGGGATACCGTCTCCCGGGGCGACCTGCTCTTTGAGACGGTCACCGGCACCCTGGACGGCCTGTTCGCCACCAGCAATGAGATCGTCTCCGACATCAGCGGCGTCATTGCCACGGTGAACACCTCCGCCGGAGCCAATGTGAACAAGGGCGACGCGCTGCTGACCGTCTACACCATGGACACCCTGCAGGTGGAGATCAGCGTCAACGAGTACGACCTGTCCGCCATTGCCGAGGGCGAC
>JBJEUJ010000301.1:0-7953 GCA_051883775.1 Aristaeellaceae bacterium
GGATCTGGCCTACATGAAAACGAACTGGACGGGCATGGCCTACGACCGCGGGCCGGAGGACGCCTATATGCGGGAGCAGCTGGATCTGGGCGTGGGCGAGCTGATTTACGGCCTGGGCGAGCGCTTCGGCGCGTTTGTCAAGAACGGCCAGAGCATCGACATCTGGAACGAGGACGGCGGCACCTCCACCGAGCAGTCCTACAAAAACGTTCCCTTCTACCTGTCCAGCAGGGGCTACGGCGTGTTTGTCAACCATCCTGAGCGGGTCTCCTTTGAGGTGGGCTCGGAGATGGTGTCCAAGGTGGGCTTTACGGTAAAGGGCGAGACGCTGGACTACTTCCTCATCGACGGCCCGACGATGAAGGACGTGCTTGTGCGCTACACGGATCTGACCGGCAAGCCTGCTCTGCCCGCGCCCTGGACCTTCGGCTTGTGGCTCTCCACCTCCTTCACCACCAGCTATGACGAGGCCACGGTCAACAGCTTCGTGGACGGCATGACCTCCAGGGGCATCCCGCTCTCCGTCTTTCACTTCGACTGCTTCTGGATGCGGGGCTTCCGGTGGTGCGATTTTGTCTGGGATCCGGAGATGTTCCCGGATCCCAAGGGGATGCTTGCCCGGCTGAAGGCCAAGGGGCTGAAGATCTGCGTGTGGATCAACAGCTACGTGGGCCAGGAGAGCGCGCTGTTTGAGGAGGGCATGCGCAACGGGTATTTCCTCCGGCGGGAGGGCGGCGACGTATGGCAGTGGGATATGTGGCAGCCCGGCATGGCCATTGTGGACTTCACCAACCCTGCGGCCCGCGCATGGTATGCGGGCAAGCTGGAGGCGCTGATCGACATGGGCGTGGACTGCTTCAAGACCGACTTCGGCGAACGCATCCCCACCGACGCGGTCTACTTTGACGGCAGCGACCCGGAGAAGATGCACAACTACTACACCTACCTGTACAACAAGACTGTCTACGATGTGCTGGTGAAGAAGAAGGGCAAGGAGGAGGCGGTGCTGTTCGCCCGCTCCGCCACGGTGGGCGGGCAGAAGTTCCCGGTGCACTGGGGCGGCGACTGCTGGAGCACCTATGAGGCCATGCAGGAGAGCCTTCGCGGCGGCCTGTCCCTGACCTGCTCGGGCTTTGGGTACTGGAGCCATGACATCGGCGGCTTCGAGCGGCAGTCCACGGCGGATGTGTACAAGCGCTGGTGCGCCTTCGGCCTGTTGTCCTCCCATTCGCGCCTGCACGGCTCGGATTCCTACCGTGTGCCGTGGCAGTACGGCGAGGAGGCCGTGGAGGTGCTGCGCTTCTTCACGCGCCTGAAGGCCCGGCTGATGCCCTACCTTTACCGCAATGCCGTGGAAACCTCCCGCACCGGCGTGCCGATGATGCGCGCCATGGCCCTGGAGTTCCCCCAGGACCGCAACTGCGCCTACCTGTGCAGCCAGTACATGCTGGGCGACAGCTTGCTGGTGGCGCCGATCTTCAACGACCAGAGCATGGCGGAATACTATCTGCCCGAGGGCACATGGATGAATGTGCTTACCGGCGAGGTACGCCAGGGCAACCGCTGGTACCGGGAAAAGCACGGCTACATGAGCATTCCCCTCTACGCCCGCGAGAACAGCATCCTCGCCATGGGCGCACAGGAGGACGGCGTTCTCTACGACTATGCGCAGGACGCCGAGTACAGGGTCTGCGGCCTGCATGAGGGCTGCACGGCGAGCACCTGCGTTTACGGCGTGGACCATGCCCTGTGCGCCCAGGTGCAGGTGCAGCGCCTGCCCCAGGGCTACCGGATTGCCTACACGGGGCAGAAGCCCTGCAGGGTGGTCATCATGAACGGCGGCGCGCCCATCAGCGTGGCGCTGGAACACACAGGCGAGGTTATGCTCCATGAAGATTGATGAAATGCGGATTGATGCCCTTGTCCACCAGATGACCCTGGAGGAAAAGTTAGGCATGATCCATGGCACCGGCCTGTTCCACACGGGCGGTGTTCCCCGCCTGGGCATCCCGGAGCTGCGGATGTCCGACGGGCCCATGGGCGTGCGCGCCGAGTTTGCGGACGACGCATGGGTCAGCACCGGCCATGGCGAGGATCTGGTGACCTACCTTCCCTGCGGCAGCGCCATTGCCTCCACCTGGGATCCCGGCATGGCCCGCCTGGCCGGGGATGTGCTGGGCTGCGAGGCCCGGGGCCGGGGCAAGGACGTGATCCTGGGCCCGGGGATCAACATCAAGCGCAGCCCGCTGTGCGGCCGCAGCTTTGAGTACATGAGCGAGGATCCCTGCCTGACCGCCCAGCTGGCCCGGGCGTATGTGGAGGGCGTGCAGCAAAACGACGTGGCGGCCTGCCCCAAGCATTTCGCCGCCAACGGCCAGGAGACGGAGCGGCTGTGGGTCGATACGCTGGTGGACGAGCGCACCCTGCAGGAGATCTACTTCCCGGCCTTCCGGGCGGTGGCGGAGGGCGGCGCGTACACCATGATGGCCGCCTACAACCGCCTGAACGGGGAGCACTGCTGCACCAGCCCGCAGCTGCTGGACAACGTCCTGCGCAGGCAGTGGCATTACGACGGCGTGGTCATTTCCGACTGGGGCGGCGTGCATGACACGCTGGCAGCGGCGGCATCCCCGCTGGACATCGAGATGGACGTCCGGCCGGATTTCGACCGGTATCATATGGCGCAGCCGCTCAAGCGTCTTGTCTGCGCGGGGGATGTGCCCATGGCGCAGATTGACGCGAAGGTCAGGAACATCCTGCGGCTGATGATGCGCCTGCGGATGATCGGCCCGGGCAGCGGAGAGCGCATGCGCGGGGCGTACAACCTGCCCCGGCACAGGCAGGCTGCGCTGGAGATTGCGCGGGAATCCATCGTCCTGCTGAAAAACGAGGGCGGCCTGCTGCCCCTGGACAAGGGCAGGGTCAAGACCGTGGCCGTCATCGGCGACAACGCGGTGCGCATGCACAGCTGCGGCGGCGGCAGCGCGGAGATCAAGTCGCTGTATGAGCATACGCCGCTGCGGGGCATCGCCATGCTGCTGGGCGGCGGGGCCACGGTGCGCTACGCGCCGGGATACGTGGTGCCCTCCAGGGAGGATGCAAGCGACGGCGTATCCTGGCAGGCGGAGAGCACCTCGGGCCAGGGGGATGCGCCCACCCGCCGCGAGGCGTCGGCCGAGGCGCGCGCCCGTGCGCTGGATGAGGCGCTGCGCCTGGCCCAGACGGCGGACGCCGTGATCTTCGTGGGCGGGCTCAACCATGACTTTGATTCCGAGGGTCTCGACCGCCCGGACATGAAGCTGCCCTACGGTCAGGACGAGGTGCTTACCGCGCTGCTGGCGGCAAGGCCCGACACCATTGTCGTGCTGCTGGCGGGCTCGCCGGTGGAGATGCCCTGGCTGGCATCCGCCCATGCCCTTGTGTGGAGCTACTACAACGGCATGGAGGGCGGCACGGCGCTGGCGGAGGTGCTTTTCGGCGAGGTGAATCCCAGCGGCAGGTTGGCTGAATCCTTCCCCAAGAACCTTCGTCAGTGCCCGGCCCATCAGCTGGGCGAGTTCGGCAAGCGGGACGCTGTGCGGTACCGGGACGGGCTGATGGTGGGCTACCGGCACTATGACACGGCGGACACGCCGGTCAATTTCTGCTTTGGCCACGGACTGGGCTACAGTTCCTTTGCCTACAGCGCCATGCACATGGTCAGCTGCGCCGGGCAGTGGCAGGTCAGCCTGACGGTCCGCAACACGGGCGCATACCCCGGGCGGGAGACCGTGCAGCTGTATATCGCCCCGCAGCAGCCGACGGTATCCCGTCCCGTGCATGAGCTCAAGGCCTTCGAAAGCGTCCGGCTGGAGCCGGGGGAGGAAAAGCGCGTCACCTTTGTCCTCGACAGGCAGGCGCTGGCGTATTACAGCGAGGACAGCGGCGCATGGGTTGTGAATCCCGGCGTGTACGAGGTGCAGCTGGGCGCGTCCTCCCGGGACATCCGCCTCAGCCGGAAAATGGTCGTTGCCTGAAGAATACAGCAGGGGTCATCGCTGCCGGCTGACGGCGCACCCCTTCACCCTCTGACAATCAGGCGGGCTCTGACGGGCCCTGCGCATACCATTTCGTGCCCTGTGCCTGCCGTGCGTCATCTGCATGGCCGGGCACAGGGCACATGCATGCCTGCCTGCAGCGACGCGGCCAGGGGCGCATCCTCCGGCGTGAAAATGTCCTCAATGGCCGATATGCCATAGGTTTTTTCCATTTTCGCTTCTTTTTTGCACTATCTGTGATGCTTTTTTCATTGTGGCCGCGCGGAGGGCATGATAGACTCAGGCCATGGAGGGATGCAAGTGGAAAAGCAGATCGGAAAGAGGCGGATCAGCCTGGGAAAGCGCCTGTGGAACCAGCGGATCCTGGTTGTCATGGCGTTTCCCTTCTTCATCTGGATGCTGGTGTTCAACTACGCGCCGATTGCCGGATGGGTCATGGCCTTCAAGAATTACAAGCCCCGGCTGGGCATTCTGGGCTCGGAATGGGTCGGGCTGAAATACTTCCGGGAATTCCTGGCGGACAAGCGCTTCTGGGAGGTGATGCGCAATACCTTTGCCATGAGCTTCCTGAACCTGTTCTTCGGCACGCTGATGGCCATCCTGTTCGCCGTGCTGCTCAGCGAGGTGGGCAACCGCACCTTCAAGCGGAGCATCCAGACCATCAGCTACCTGCCGCACTTCATCTCATGGGTTGTGGTGAGCAACATCTTCTACACCCTGCTTTCCTCGGAGGGGCTGCTGAACACGCTGCTGCTGAACCTGGGCCTGGCGAAGGAAGCCGTGTCCTACATGTCCCGGGAGAAATCCTTCTGGACGATTGTGACCATCGCGCAGGTGTGGAAGGAGATGGGCTGGAACGCCATCCTGTACCTGGCGGCCATCACCGCCATCGACCCGCAGCTGTATGAGGCGGCGAAGCTGGAGGGCATCACCCGCTGGGGGAAGATCCGCTACATCACCATTCCCTCCATCATGCCCACCATTGTCATGCTGCTGGTGCTGAATGTGGGCAACCTGCTGAACTCCACCGGGTTTGATCCCAGCTACCTGATGGGCAACGACATGACCATCAACTACTCCCAGAACCTTGCCGTCTATGCCTACACCTACGGCCTGGAAATGGGGCGGTATTCCATGAGCACCGCGCTGAGCATCTTCAACTCCGCCTTCAGCCTGATCCTGGTCTGGTCGGCCAATCAGCTGTCCAAGCGGGTTGTGGACGGCGGGATACTGTAAAGGAGGGAGCGCCATGACCATCCATACGGCAAAGCGGCAGCGGATCCGCACCAGCCCCGGCGACAGGGCCTTCTCTGTTTTCCTGTACCTGTTCCTTGGGCTCATCGGCCTACTGACCCTGTACCCGTTCTGGAACGTGTTTGTGCTTGCGCTGAACGAGCCCCTGGATACCCTCAGGGGCGGCGTGTACTTCTGTCCCAGGGCCTTTACCCTGAACAACCTGCGCCAGATTCTGCAGATGCCCTCCCTGTCCCGGGCCTTTGTCAATTCCGTGCTGCGCACCGCCATCGGCTCCACGGTGTCGGTTGTCTCCATCACCATGTTCTCCTACTGCCTGAGCCGGCGGGAATTCGTGTTCCGCCCGCTTCTGCAGCGGATGGCGGTGATCTCCATGTACATCTCCGGCGGCCTGATCCCCTACTATTTCGTCATCCGCAGCCTGGGCCTGTACAACAATTTCCTGGTGTACATCATCCCCTTCATGCTCAACGCCTTCTATGTGATGTTCACCCGCACCTTCATCGAGCAGATCCCCGAGAGCCTCTCGGAATCCGCGCAGATTGACGGCGCCAACGAGTTCGTCATCTATCTGCGGATCATCGTCCCCCTGAGCCTGCCCATCATCGCCACGCTGGTGCTGTTCACCGCCGTGGATCAGTGGAACAGCTGGTACGATACCTACATCTACACCAAGGCCGGGGCGCTGACCACCCTGCAGTATGAGCTGGTCAAGGTGCTGAGCAAATCCACCTCCAGCATCAAGAACTACCGCGATCTGCAAAGCCAGCTCACCTCCGGCGCCCCGGTGACCAGCACGCCCCAGAGCATCCGCATGGCCATCACCGTGGTGGCGACGGTACCCATCCTGTGCGTGTATCCCTTCGTGCAGCGCTACTTCATCCAGGGGCTGACCCTGGGCGGGGTGAAGGGCTGAGCAGCCCTGCGCGCTATGGCGGTTTGTCACAGGCCGCGGCCTGTACAAAATAGAAAAGGAGGCTTTCCCATGAAGCACTGGAACAAAACCCTGTCCCTGATGCTGGCGCTCAGCCTGCTGGGCGTCCTGCTGCCCATGACCGGCGCCCTGGCGGAGGACCGGCCCACCCTGACGGTGTTTGACTTCACCGAGAACCTGGAGCAGGATCTCATCAACAACGCCGCCACCATCCGCAAGCTGGAGGACGACCTGGGCGTGAACCTGGAGATCGAGGTCATCAGCGGCATGAGCAGCGAGGAGAAGATCGCCACCATGATCGCCAGCCAGGACTATGCCGACATCATGTTCCGCGTGGATGAGCGCATGATCGAGGCCGGCGCGCTGATTCCCCTGGATGAGCTGCTGGAGAGCGAGGGCCAGAATGTGCTGGCTGCCTGGGGTGACTCGCTGAACAAGCTGCGCTATCCCAGCGACGGGCTGGTATACTGGATCGGCTCGCCCAAGAACCGTCCCGAGGAGATTGCCGATGCTGGCGCGTGCCTGCTGGTGCAGTATGACGTGCTGGAAACCCTGGGCTTCCCGCAGCTCAAGACCCTGGACGACGTCTACCAGGCCATCACCGACTACATGGCCATCAAGCCTGACATGAACGGCACTGCCTGGATTCCCTGGGGCGTGTGGGCGGACAGCTGGGGCTACAACCAGACCGTGAACAACCCTGCCCTGTGGATCAACGGCTTCACCGATGACAGCGACGCCTACATCGATCAGGAAACCTTCGATGTGACCTACTTCGAAACCACCGGCTACTTCAAGACCTACCTGGCCTTCCTCAACAAACTGTACAACAACGGTCTGCTGAGCGAGAACGCCTTCATCACCAAGTATGACGAGTTCAACAGCCAGGTGGCCAGCGGCCGCGTGCTGGCCATGATCTACAACGCCAGCCTGATTTCCGAGGACGAGGCTGCGCTGCGGGCTGCCGGCATGCCGGAGCGCTGCTACGCCCGCTTCCCCGTCACGGTGGACGAGACCGTTCAGGACCGCAGCAACGTGTACTGCGAATCCTACGACAACGGCGTGGGCATCTCCGTGAACTGCAGGAACCCCGAGCTGGCCATGAAGGTCATCAACTACATCGCCAGCCTGGAGGGCAACATCCTGTTCAACTGGGGCATCGAGGGCGTGCATTACGATGTGGTGGACGGCCAGCGCGTGATGAAGCCCGAGGTGGCGGCCCAGTTCGCCAGCGACCCCAACTACCGCTATCAGGAGGGCATCAACTGCCTGTCCTGGTACCCCCTCTACTTTGGCACCATGAAGCTGGATGACGGCGACTACGCCTGCCCGTCCAACAAGCAGGCCTTCTACGAGAGCGCCGATGCCGAGACGAAGAAGGTGCTGGACGCCTACGGCATCTCCTGCTGGGGCGACAATTTCGACACCACCGGCACCCCCACCCCCTACGGCTACGCCTGGACCATCGTCATCGAGACGGGCTCCGACGCCGACCTGGCCAATTCCAAGGCCAACACCCTGCGGCACACGGAGGTTCCCGGCATTGTGATGAGCAAGACCGCCGAGGAGTTCGACGCGAACTTTGCATCCTTCGTGGACAAGCTGTATAATGATTGCAAGATCAACCTCTGGGAGGACGCCATGACGGAAGCCGTGGTCACCCGGATGGAGCTCTGGGGCAAGTAAACCCCGCTGACCGGGAAGCGGAGCGACCGCCTTCCGGGCCTC
>JBJEUJ010000302.1:0-1649 GCA_051883775.1 Aristaeellaceae bacterium
CAGCTCAACTCCTTCGGCTGCGGCCTGGACGCCGTGACCACCGACCAGGTCTGCGAGATTCTGGAGGGCTCGGGCAAGCTGTACACGGTGCTGAAGATCGACGAGGTGAACAGCCTGGGCGCGGCCCGCATCCGCGTGCGCAGCCTCCTGGCCGCCATGGACATGCGCAAAAAGCAGGGCATTGTCCCCCACGCGGCCCCCGCTGCCTATCACCGGGCGGAATTCACCAGGGCCATGTACGACCAGGGCTACACCATCCTGGCCCCCAAGATGAGCCCCCTGCACTTTGACCTGCTGGAGCCCATCTTCCGCCACTACGGCTACCACGTGGTCATGCTGGACAACGACAACCGCACCGCCATCGACACGGGCCTGAAGTACGTCAACAACGACGCCTGCTATCCCTCCATCATCACCGTGGGCCAGCTGATGGACGCGGTGCTCTCCGGCAAGTACGACACCAACCGTCTGGCCCTGGCCATGACGCAGACGGGCGGCTGCTGCCGCGCCAGCAACTACGTGGGCTTCATCCGCCGGGCGCTGGAGAAGGCCGGGCTGGGGCACATCCCCGTGATCTCCATCAACGCCAACGGCATGGAGAAGAACGAGGGCTTCCGCATTTTCCCCGGGCTGCTGATGGCCGCGGGCAAGGCCGTGGTGGTGGGCGATCTGCTCATGCGCTGCCTCTACCGCGTCCGCCCCTATGAGAAGGAACCCGGCTCCGCCAACGCGCTGGCCGAAAAGTGGCAGAGGAAGTGCGTGGATTCCCTCCTGGGCCAGGGGGAGAAGCTCAGCTACAAGGCCGTGTGCCAGGGGCTGGTGCAGGACTTCGACGCCCTGCCCATTGACGAGAGCCTGCGCAAGCCCCGGGTGGGCATTGTGGGCGAAATTCTGGTCAAGTATATGCCCCTGGCCAACAACAACCTGGTGGAGCTGCTGGAGGCGGAGGGCGCGGAGGCCGTGGTGCCCGACCTGATGGACTTCATGAATTACAGCGTGTACAACGGCGACTTCAAGCATGAGAACCTGGGCGCGCGCTGGACCTCCGCCCTGACGGCCAACGCGGGCGTGGATCTGATCCGCATGCTGCGCAAGCCCGCCCTGGACGCGCTGGAAAAATCCCGCCGCTTCGAGGCCCCCATGCCCATCCGGCAGATCGCCAAACTGGCCGAGCCCTTCCTCGCTCTGGGCAACCAGTACGGCGAGGGCTGGTTCCTCACCGGCGAAATGGCCGAGCTGCTGCAGACCGGCGTGCCCAACATCGTGTGCATCCAGCCCTTCGCCTGCCTGCCCAACCATGTGGTGGGCAAGGGCGTGATCAAGAAGCTGCGCACCGCCTATCCCCAGGCCAACATCGTGGCCGTGGACTTCGACCCCGGCGCCAGCGAGGTCAATCAGCTCAACCGCATCAAGCTGATGCTCGCCTCCGCCCGGGAGCAGCTGAACCAGGCGGAGGCGTAACCGCCGCCGCCCATATCGCCCGCGCATACAAACGGAACGGTACGGAGCCCTCCTGATATACAGGAAGGCTTCCGTACCGTTTTTGTTTTCCGCACAGGCTGCGTCCCTCACACGATGCGCCTGCCCGCCAGGGTCAGCCGCTCCTGCACGCGGCAAAGGAACTCCCGGTTGGTGGGCTTGCCCCGCTC
>JBJEUJ010000303.1:0-1644 GCA_051883775.1 Aristaeellaceae bacterium
CAGGTCGGAGTCGATGTTGATCTTGCAGACGGCCAGCTTCGCGGCATGGCGCAGCTGCTCCTCCGGCACGCCGATGGCGCCCGGCATCGCGCCGCCGAATTCGTTGACCATCTTCACGTACTCCTGCGGCACAGAGGAAGAGCCGTGCAGCACGATCGGGAACTCCGGCAGGCGGCGGCTGACCTCCTCGAGGATGTCAAAGCGCAGCTGCGGCTTGGTGCCGGGCTTGAACTTGTAGGCGCCGTGGGAGGTGCCGATGGCGATGGCCAGGGAGTCGCAGCCGGTGCGTGAGACGAACTCCTCCACCTCTTCGGGGTGGGTGTACATCTCGGAGCCATGCTCCACCACCACGTCGTCCTCCACACCGGCCAGGGTGCCCAGCTCGGCCTCAACCACCACGCCGTGGTCGTGGGCGTATTCAACGACCTTGCGGGTCAGGGCGATGTTGTCCTCAAAGGACTTGGAGGAGGCGTCGATCATGACGGAGGTGAAGCCGCCGTCGATGCAGCTCTTGCACAGCTCGAAGCTGTCGCCATGGTCCAGGTGCAGGGCGATCGGGATGTCGGGGTTCTCCTCAGCGGCGGCCTGAACCAGCTTCACCAGGTAGGTGTGGTTGGCGTAGGCGCGGGCGCCCTTGGAAACCTGCAGGATGACGGGGGCCTTCAGCTCGCCCGCAGCCTCGGTGATGCCCTGGATGATCTCCATGTTATTGACGTTGAAGGCGCCGACCGCGTAGCCGCCGTCATAGGCCTTCCTGAACATTTCCTTCGTGGTAACGATAGCCATTGGAAGCATCCTCCTTCTGCATGGTGCACAAAGTAACCGGCTTCATTATAGCATAACTTTTCCCGGGTGAAAAGGGTTTTGTCGAATCTTTCACGAAGGGGACGGTTTTTTCTGGAAGGAGGATGCCGCCTGCGCGTCGAAATGTTTCAGCAAGAAAGCGCGGAGGTGTATGCGCATGAGCAAGGGTAAGAATACGGTGAACGAGGCCCGGTTTTCCCTGATCGTGCAGGGGGAAGGGCTGGACGTGGACAGGATTGAGAGCGGCCTTGGGCTGAAGGCCACGCGAATGATCCGCAAGGGCGAGGAGCTGAACCGGCTGCCCCTGGTGGTGGCCCCGGAGGACGAGTGGGTGCATGCCGTTGCCCTGACCGAGCCCGAGGGCGCGGACGGGGAATGGAACGCGCTGTTGGCCCGGCTGCTGGAGCGGCGGGAGCAGCTGTGCGCCCTGAAGCAGACCTACAAGGTGACGCTGCGCATGTATGTGCAGAGCGATTACGCCCAGATGGCCTATCAGCTGATGCCGGAAACCATGGAGAAGGTGGTGGCCATCGGCCTGCCGCTGAACGTCTCCTCCCTGAGCTGGGGCGAGGTTGGCATGTAAGCCGGGGTTTCGAAAAAGTGGCTGCGGCCACTTTTTCGAGTTGGAGAAGGATTCCGCTTCTGCGGAGACGGGCATTTTTCACTGTCAGCCAAAGGCTGACGGCCGTGAAAGATGACAGGAAAGGTTTCGGCCAGGGCCGGAACCGCCCCGCGCCGCCGGGAAACCCGGCGGATACGAATGCAGTCTGCCGACGGCAACAGGGCGATGCCTCTTGGTTGACGAACAAGAAAATAATTTCACAAAGAAGCAGGAAAACA
>JBJEUJ010000304.1:0-1642 GCA_051883775.1 Aristaeellaceae bacterium
TTGTACTTGCGGTCGAAGGTGACCAGGCCCTTGTGGTTCTGGCCGTTCTCGCCGCCCTCGGAGCGGTTGTCCGCGCCGAAGTCGAACATGTTCCACACGTGGGTGGCCCACAGATACCTGCGGCTGAACAGCTGCTTGATCAGCTCCTCATGGTAGTAGGCCTGGTATTCCTCGGTATAGTCGCCCTGCATGGGGTTGGAGGTATGCCAGTTCAGCGCCTCGCAGCCGTATTCGCTCACGCCGATGGGTACGTCCGGCAGCTCCCTGTGGAACTTGTCCAGCCAGGGGCCGTTCATGGACGTATCCCCGCCGTACCAGCCGAAATAATGGTTGTAGCTAACCACGTCGGGAATCCGGATATAGGTGGCGTGCATGTCGCACATGGACACCACGGCCATGGTGGTCAGGCGGGTTTTGTCCATCTCGTGGCACAGGTCGTTGAGGATGCGGTGGTTCTCGATCAGGTCGGGATCCTCGGCCTCCCGCATGGTGATTTCGTTGCTCAGGCCCCAGACCACAATGCAGGGATGGTTGTAGTTCTGGGTAATGAGCTCCTTCATCTGGGAGATGGTATTCTCCCGCCCGCCGGGCATATGCCGGGAGATATACGGGATCTCCGCCCAGACGACCAGGCCCCGCTCGTCGCACAGGTCATAGAAGTACTGGTCATGCTGATAATGGGCCAGGCGGACGGTGGTTGCGCCCACCTCGCAGATCAGGTCGATGTCCTCCCGGTGATGCTCAGGCAGGAGGGCGTTGCCGATATTCGGGCGATCCTGGTGGCGGCTCACGCCCCGCAGGGGATAGGCTTCCCCGTTGAGGATGAAGCCCTCCTCCGGGTCGATGCGGAAGCTGCGGCAGCCGAAGCGGGTGCTTACGCAGTCCAGCACCTTGCCATCCTCCATCAGCTCCACCCGGGCGGCGTACAGGTAGGGATCCTTCCGGCCATGCCAGCGGTGGACATGCCCGATCGTGGCCTCATGCTCCGTCTGATCCGCAGGGACGGTGGCTTCGTCCAGGACGCGGCCCTCGGCGTCCATGATGGTATAGCGAAGGCTTTGACCCTCCCGGGCGTCCGTCACATAGACCCTTGTGCTGACGCGGGCATCATCGCCCTCGATGGTGGGCGTCACGGCGATGCCGGGGCCGCCGCAGTAGGTCAGGTCGAAGTGGGAGGCGGGCACGCAGATCAGGTTCACATCCCGGTAGAGTCCGCCGTAGAAGGTGAAGTCGGCCTCCTGGGGATAGACGGTTTCGCTGGGGGAATTGTCCACCGCCACGGCGACGAGGGTGCTGTCCCTGAGCGCGTCGGTCACGTCCACCCGCCAGGTGGCGTATCCGCCGTCATGGTGCATGAGATGCCTGCCGCCCACGTACACATCGGCGGAGAGGTTCGCACCCTTCAGCTCCAGGAAGTACCGTTCCGCCTCGGGGATGGTTTCCCGGTCCAGCTCCTTCAGGTACCAGCAGCGGCGGCGATCGTAGTCGCCCCCGCCGTCCTGGCCGTCGATGCCGTTCCAGGTATGGGGCAGGTTGACCCAGTACAGCGCTTCCGGCAGCCGGTCGGGCTGCTGCTCCGCATCCTTGGTGAACGCCCACTTATGGTTCAAATTGACTGTTTGCCGCACGGATAGGACGCCTC
>JBJEUJ010000305.1:0-1635 GCA_051883775.1 Aristaeellaceae bacterium
GGATGGCCACATAGTCCTCCAGGTTTTCCTCCGCCAGGATGGGCACGCCCGCCGTGACCCGGCCCACCACAGGCACAGCCGTGGTGGTGTTGCGCACAAAGTTCGGGTCACCCACCACCTCCATGGCCCGGGGCTTCATGGCGTCCCGGTGGAGCAGACCGCGCTTCTCCAGGCGCTGCAGATGCCCATGCACGGTGGATGTGGACTTGAGGCCCACGGCATTGGCAATCTCCCGCACGGAGGGGGGATAGCCCTTGCTCTGAATTTCGGACTTGATGAAGTCCAGGATACGCTGCTGGTTATCACCACGGGGACGCTGCATACAATCGCCGCCTTTGCATGATCAATGACTGCCATCATTATAGCATAGGCGAAAGAAAAAATCAAACGGATGTTCGGGGGAATTGCGAACATCCGTCGTTTATGCTATAATGGGGGCCACAGGAGGGATGGTATATGGCCAGCGTGCGTATGTGTGTGCTGTATGACCGGGAATGCATTGGCTGCGGCGAATGCGACCGGTGCGACCTGGATCCGAACAAAATCTGCGACAACTGCATGAAATGCGTCAATGGTGACAACGAATACCGCGCTATCATGGTAGACAGCATCGAGCTGGAGGAGCCGGAGAATCTGGACGATATCCGTCCTCAGGGCTGACGCGCCTCAGGTGACAGGCTTGTCCGGCTTGGCCGTGAGCCCGGCATCCTGGGGCGGCTCGTCCCCGGCGCCGGGAAGGCGGACGTAATCGGCGGCCATGCGGCGGCGTGCGTCGGTCATGTCGGCATAGTGCTTGCGGGTGGTGTCCACGGAGGAATGGCCCAGCACGTCCGCCACCAGGTAAATATCGCCGGTGGCATTGTACAGGTTGGTGGCGAAGGTGCTGCGCAGCTTGTGGGGGCTGATGCGGGGCTTGAGGGGCGCGGCAACGGCAGCGTACTTCTTGACCAGCTGCTGCACAGCCCTTTGGGTAATCCGCCGCTTCTGCAGGGACAGGAACAGCGCATCCTCATGACCGGGGAGCGCCGTTATTTTTTTGCGCTCCTCCATGTATTCGCCCAAGGCTGTGGCCACCTCCGGCGGAAAGTACAGAACCACCTGATTGCCACCCTTGCGGGTGACCAGGAAAGCGTTTTCCTCCAGGTTCACGTCGGACATGTTGATGCCCACGCACTCCGACACGCGGATGCCCGTGCCCAGGAACAGCGACAGCATGGCCACATCCCGCCGGGCCGTCAGCTTCTGATAGCGCTGCTGATGACTGGTCAGGCTTTCGCCGGTTTCGGCCTGAGCGAGCATTTTCGCCATTTCCTCCTGGTTCAGGCGAAGGATGGGCTTTTCGTGGATTTTCGGCAGCGGCACCAGCGTGGTCACGTTGGCGGGAATCCGTCCGTTTTTGAACAAATAGTCATAAAGTGAACGAATGGCGCAGAGCTTGCGCTTGATGGCCAGGTCGTGGTTGACCAGGGCCTTGACGGGATGGTCGGGGGACTCCTCGTCATCCTTGAAGTAGTAGGTGAGGTATTCGATATAGGCCGTCAGGTCGCTCTGGCTCACGTGGGCCAGATCCTCATCGGTGAAGAGCGTCAGCTTCTTGTCGGCGAAGGCCACGCGCTCGGTCTGCAGGAAATGGAA
>JBJEUJ010000306.1:0-1632 GCA_051883775.1 Aristaeellaceae bacterium
CTGACGGTGATCTTCGACAGGGGCTTGTGGGCCATGCGCTTCTTCAGCGCCTCCGACAGCTGCAGGCGCGTCATGCGGGAGGAAGCCTCGTGCTTCATTGCTTTCACCTCGCCAGTAGTATACAGCGGACACAGGCCGCCATCAACCAACAATGCCGGACATTTGTCCGGAAAATTGGCTCCTCAAATCATGCGAAAATGTCCTATTGCCCCACACATGGCCGGATTTGACCGTGGTATCGGGGGAGAAGGTACGCTATGCTGGAACACGAAATATGCAGGAAAGGCGGAATGCGCATGGCACGATATGCATATGCCATCACCATGAAAACGCCCCTGGGCGAGCGGCGCGGCCAGCTGTCGCTGGACTGCGAGCAGGGCGTCTGCCAGGGGGTCATGACGCTGCTGGGCACGCGGAGCGGCATCACCGGTACGCTGGAGCCCGGCGGACAGTGCGAGCTGCGGGGCCTGCTCTGCACGCTGCTGCGGACGATCCCCTATACCGCGGCGGGTATGCTGAAGCCGGAGCGTCTGTCCCTGACGCTGAAGGCGGGCAACCGCAGCTACCCCCTGGACGGCGAAGGAAAGGGGCGTGAATGATGGAACGCTTCTACCGGATGCTGGTGAGGCATCCGCGGGTGGTGACGCTGGCGTTCCTGCTGGCAGCGGGCGTGAGCCTCCTGTGCTGGCCGCTGGTGGACGTCAATTATGACATGAACGACTATCTGCCGCCGGAGAGCGCCTCCACCATCGCCCTGGACACCCTGGGCGAGGAGTACGACGGCGGCATCCCCAACGCCCGGGTGCTGGTGCGCAATGTCACCCTGCCCGAGGCGCTGGCCTTCAAGGAGCAGCTGCAGCAGATCGACGGCGTGACGGAGGTCACCTGGCTGGATGACAGCGTGTCCGTGCTGCAGCCGCTGGAGGTGATCGACAAAAAGCTGCTGGAGACGTATTATCAGGATGACAGCGCGCTGTATTCCCTGGTGATCGCCGAGGACAAGCGGGTGCAGGCTGTGGAGGACATCCGGACGCTGATCGGCGAGGGCAATGCCGTCACCGGCGCGGCGGCCTCCACGGCGGACGCCACCACCTCCACCGTCACGCAGATCATGAAGATCGCCATCGTCGCGGTGATTTTTGTGCTGTGCATCCTGCTGCTGACCACCACCTCCTGGCTGGAGCCCTTCATCGTGCTGGGGAGCCTGGGGGTGGCCATTGTCATCAACAGCGGCAGCAACCTGATCTTCGGCGAGATTTCCTTTGTCAGCAACGCGGCGGGGCCGGTGCTGCAGCTGGCGGTGTCCCTCGACTATTCGGTGTTCCTGCTGCACCGCTTCGACGAGTGCAGGAAGGAATTCCCCGACAAGCGGGAGGCCATGGTGCAGGCGCTGTGCAAGTCCACCTCCTCCATCCTCTCCAGCGGCCTGACCACCGTCATTGGCTTTCTGGCGCTGTGCCTGATGCAGTTCCAGATCGGCCCAGACCTGGGCCTGGTGCTGGCCAAGGGCGTGGCCATCAGCCTGCTGACCGTGTTCCTGTTCTCCCCGGTGCTGATTCTCCAGTGCAGCACGCTGATGGACAGGCTGCATCACCGCTCCTTCATGCCCTCCTTCGCACGGTTCGGGCGGTT
>JBJEUJ010000307.1:0-7789 GCA_051883775.1 Aristaeellaceae bacterium
CGCAGCTTTGCCGGACGATCAGGTTGCCGGGGATGGTCACCAGCTGGCCGGGCTCCCGGTTCATCAGCCGGAGAATCTCGCTGGCGGCCAGCTCGCCCAGCTTGGTCAGGTTGGTGCGGACGGTGGTCAGGGACGGGGAGACCATGCTGCAGAACTCATTGTCGTCACAGCCGATGATGCTCACATCCTCGGGAATGCGGACGTCGCACTCCTTCAGCGCCTCCATGCAGCCGATGGCGCTGTGGTCGTTGGCGGCGAAGATGGCGTCCGGCATGGGACGGCCGCTCTGCAAATACCGGCGCATGGCGCGGAAGGATTCGATCCGGTGGAAATCGCCCATGAGGATCTGATCCTGGGGGATGGTCAGCCCCAGCTCGGCTGCCGCGTCGAAAAAGCCTGCCTGCCGCTGATGGCTGTGAAAGCTCTTCACCGAGCCCTCGATGAACATCACCGTCCGGTGGCCCAGGCCGTACAGGTACTCCGCCACCATCCGCCCCTCCTCGTAGGACTGGAACACCACGCTGGAGGTCGTGGGCCCAACCTCCTGGTTGTCCAGGAAAACCACGGGCAGGCCGGTGGCGGTGATGCGCCGCTTCTCCTCGTCGGTCATCTGGCCGCAGTGAAGGATGGCCCCGTCGATGTTGGCCCCCTGAATCTTCTCCACGATGTAGTCCACCCCTGGGGTGGTGAACACCTGGATGTCATAGCCCTGCTTCCTGCAGCCCTGGAAAATCCAGTCCGCCAGGTTGCCGTAGTAGTTCCCCGCCAGGGTGGTCAGGAACAGGCCGATGATGTGGCTCTCGCTGCCCCGCAGACGCTTGCCGTTCATGTTGGGGACGTAGTGCAGGCGCTGGGCAACCTCCAGGATGTGGTCGCGGGTTTTCTCCTGCACCACATCCACATTGTTCAGCGCGTTGGACACCGTGGCGATGGATACGCCAGCCTCCCGCGCCACGTCCTTGATGGTTACTTTTCTCATGCTGCCCTCCTGTCAAACGGCCTCGGGGTCGGTGGTGAGAAGCTCGATATCCACCACGCCCCGGGTGACAGCCACCCGGATGGCGCAGGCGTCCGCGTTGACCAGGTGCAGCCCCGCAAGGATCTGCTTGTGCCTGGTGGCGCTCAGGTCAAAGCTGCCGAGCCAGTGCTCATCCTGATAGACCTCGATGGAGGAAGGCTCCATGCTGTAACAATGAAGCTCCAGCCCCGTGTGGATGGACACGTCGAACAGGGAGTAGGTGACAAACTCGCCCGCGCTCAGGCGCAGGATGTACTGCGCCCATTCCCCGTCGAAGGTGAAGCGGCTCCCCCTGTCGGGAAAGCGGCGGTACAGCTGCATGCCGGTCTGCCTGCGGTAGGGGACGGCCGGCCAGGCTGCCTCCAGGTGGCGGAAGGATACGCCCTGGCCCGGCAGTGCGTCGAAGTCCGTGCCGGCGATGATGCAGCCGGGTATGCGGAACACGTTGGGCCGGATATGCCCGTTGATGACGCAGTTTTCCACGCGCAGGTTGCTCAGGAAGGCGGTGAGTATCTTCTGGGCCCGGGTATAGGCAGGGTGTGCGCCGCCCCGGGGATACTGCAGCAGCTGCTCCCAGCCCTCGGGGATGCTGATGGAGCAGGGCGCGTTCGTGCAGTCCATCTTCTTCCATGGCCACAGGGTGATGCTGATGTTCAGCCGAAGCGCCAGGGGCATCATGGCGGAGAACCATTCCATGGTGTTCTCACCCGTCTCGCCCAGCCACAGCGGCACGTTCAGCCGCTGGGAAGCCTCCATGAAGGGCTGGAAGGCATCCATGTCCGGCGCGCAGCCGTAGCGGTGGAAGGAGATGACCATCTTCGGGTCATACACATGGGTGAAGATGGCCGGATCCGACGCCCAGTGGTGGCCCTCCAGGGCCACGATGTGCCGCTGGTCATGCTGGCGGATGCGGGCGATGCACTGCTCGTAGAAGTCCACCAGGCGTGGGAGGTAAACGTCCTGGTCGGGCTCACGGGGGGAGCGGGCGGGCCGGATGGGCTCGTTGAGCAGGTCGTAGCCGCCCACAATCCACCGCCCGGCGTAGCGCTGGGCCAGCCGCTCCCACAGGGCCAGCCCCTTCTCAAACTGATCCGGGTCGGCAAACAGGCGGCACACGTCGTCCACGGAATCGTCAATGTTGGCGCCGGTCTGGCCGCCGGGGGCCGCGTGCAGGTCAATGAATACATACAGCCCGTATTCCTCGCACCAGTCCAGCAGCCGGTCCAGCAGCTGGAACCCCTCCTCCAGGAAGTGGATGCCCGGGCCCTCCTGCAGAAACAGCCGGGCGTTGATGGGCACGCGCAGGGAGTTGTAGCCCATCTCGGCCATCAGGCGGATGTCGCCCTGGGTGATGTAGCTGTCCCGGTACTGCTTCCAGAACCTCTCGGCAAAGGTCTTGCCCGCCAGCTCCTCGATGACGGCCTCGATCCTGCGGGGCCTGTCGAAGCGGGGAATGTCCCCGGCGTTCCACATGTACCCCTCGCACAGGAGCCAGTTGCCCAGCCCCCAGCCCACGAGCAGCACATCCTCGCCGTCCTCATTGACGATGCGCCGGCCCTGCACGTCCAGGAAGCCCTTCACGCGGCTCCTGCTGATGGCCTTTTTCATCCTCCTTGCAGCCTCCCTTGCTCCATGATGCAGATATAACCGGTTTCATTCGATGCGGCTTCGGGTAATTCCTGCTGCCGGGGGGAAGGGGGCATGCCGCGCAGGGACGGTATACCCCCGGCGCCGTTACTTCCGGCAGGCGTTCAGGCGGCGGTTCAGCTCCAGCATCATTTCCCGACGGCCACCGTTGGAGCGGCCCATGCTGAGCACCCGCTTCAGGGTCATCTGCTCGCAGGCCCGCAGCATGCCGGGATCCGCCTCCTTGCCGAAGCGCTGGGCCATCGCGTCCAGGAGAATCTTCTCCGCCTCGGGGTTGGCGATGATCACGCCCACCCGGTCGCGGATGGACAGGTACCCCTCCGGCGCCTCGATCTCGAACCAGTTCAGCACGTCGCCGGTTTCCTTCATCATGTAGTCCATGTTGGGCTCCGCCACACGGACGATGCGGGAGGTGTCCTCGCATTTCCCCGCCCGGGCGGTCAGGTTCACCTCGCCCTGAAGGGGCACGTCAAAGTAGAAGAAATGCACGTCGCTGCGCTGCACGCCCAGGCTCACGCCGTTTGCAAACAGCTCCACCTCCGGCTGGTTGGCGTACACCGTCACCTTCGTCACGTCCTCGGCGCGCTCCACATACCGCTTGCCGCAGATATGCACGAAGGGGTCGTCGCTCAGCCAGGCCTTGTAGGCGTAGAAGGAATCCTTTTTGTACTTGCGGTCGAAGGTGACAAGGCCCTTGTTGTTCCGGCCCTCGCAGCCGCCCTCGCTGCGGGCGTCGCAGCCGAAGTCGAACATGTTCCACACATGGGTTGCCCAGATGTAGGGCCGGGTGTACAGCTGCTTGATCAGCTCCTCATGGTAGCGGGCCTGGTATTCCTCGGTGTAGTCGCCGCACTCGGGGGTGGAGGTGTGCCAATCGAGGGCCTCGCAGCCGTACTCGCTCATGCCGATGGGGATGTCCGGGTGCACCTCGTGGAACTTGTCCATCCAGGGGCCGTTCATGCTTGTGTCCCCGCCGTACCAGCCGAAGTACAGGTTGTAGCTGACCACGTCCGGGATGCTGATGCACTTCGCCGTGATGGGGCACATGCTCACCGCCGCCAGGGTGGTCAGGCGGGTGGAATCCATCTGATGCACCATGTCGTTGAGCTTGACATGGTTGTCCAGCAGGTCGGGATCGTCCGGGTCGGCGGTGCTCATGGTGATCTCGTTGCTCAGGCCCCAGACCACAATGCAGGGATGGTTGTAGTTCTGCGTCACCAGCTCCCGCATCTGGGAGAAGGTGTTCTCGCGGCCGTTCGGCATGTGCCGGGAGATGTAGGGAATCTCCGCCCAGATGACCAGGCCCCGCTCGTCGCACAGGTCGTAGAACACCTGGTTGTGCTGATAATGGGCCAGGCGGATGGTGTTCGCGCCCACCTCGCAGATCAGGTCGATGTCCTCCCGGTGATGCTCGGGCTTCAGCGCGTTGCCGATGCCGGGACGATCCTGGTGGCGGCACACGCCCCGCAGGGGATAGGACTCGCCGTTGAGGAAGAAGCCCTTCTCCGGGTCGATGCGGAAGGTGCGGCAGCCGAAGCGGATGCTGCGCTCGTCCAGCACGTCCGCGCCGTCCTTCAGCTCCGCATGGCAGGTGTACAGGTGGGGATCCTTCCGCCCGTGCCACAGATGCACATGCTCGATGGTCAGCACAGCCTTGCCCTCGCTGGCGGGCACGGTGGCGGAGGCCACGGGCTTGCCCTCGTCCAGCAGGGTGACGGTCAGCGTCTCGCCGCCGCGAAGGCCGGTCAGGGCGGCAAGCACCTCCACCTCGGCGCTATCGCCCTGCACGGTGGGGGTGATGCGCAGCCCCGGCGTGCCGTTCTCGATCAGCTCAAAGTGCCGCGCAGGCACGCCGATCAGGTACACATCCCGGTACAGGCCGCCATAGAAGGTGAAGTCGGCGTTCTGCGGATACACCCGGTCGTTGACGGAATTGTCCACCGCCACGACGATGGTGTTCTCCTCCGCCACAAAGGGCGTGATCTCCACCCGGAACAGGCTGTAGCCGCCGTCGTGATGCCCGGCGTGCTGGCCGTTCACGTACACGTCCGCGGAGGCGTTGGCCGCCTCGAATTCCAGGTACAGCTGCTCGCCCTCGGGCAGCTCGCTGCGGGCGGTGGCCCTGGTGTAGTAGCAGGTGCCGCGGTAGTAGTCGTTGCCGCCGTCCTGGCCGTCCACGCCGTTCCAGGTGTGGGGGAGATCGACGGCTTCCCAGCCATCGCCGTCGAGGGGCAGGCGCCCGGGGCTGACCAGCGCGGCGTCCTTGGTGAAGCGCCAGGCGGCATTGATGCTTTTCTTCATATCATACCTCGTTCCTTCGTGACGAATCGGGGCCGCAGCGGACGGCTGCGGCCCCGAAAGGCTTGCTTACTTGTTGGGATACCAGAAGAGCATCTTCTGGCCGCGCAGCATGTTGATCGCTTCCACAAAGTAGTAGTCAGCGTAGTTCATGGTCATATGGCGGCCGGGGATGTCGTGATAGGCTGCGGTGCAGCGCGTCAGCAGCGCAGGATCGTTCAGCTCCCAGTTGATGTCTTCCTTCTCCATGGCGCGCAGCATCTTCACCGCCACGTCATAGTAGGTGACGGCCTCCAGCTCAGGCAGCTGCTGGGCGAGCACCAGCAGGCCCGCCGCGGCCACCGTACCCGCGGTGTCGTCCTTCAGCACGGGCTCGGCCGGCTGACGGAAGTCGCAGCGGGGGATGTAGTCGTCGGTGATCTGGGAGATGAAGTAGTTGGCCACCCGCTTGGCGGTGTCCAGGTACTCCTGCTTGCCCGTGTGCAGGTAGCTCAGCGTGAAGCCGTACAGCGCCCAGGCCTGGCCGCGGCTCCAGCTGGAGCCGGAGGCATAGCCCTGGCCGGCAGGATTGTCCAGCACCTCGCCGGTCTCCGCGTCGAAGATGATGATGTGGTTGCAGCTGCCGTCGGGACGGACAAACACGTCCATGGCGGTGTCGGCATGCTTCATGGCGATCAGCCGGAAGCGGGGATCGCCGGTCACCTCGCTGGCCCAGTAGAGCAGCGGCAGGTTCATCATGCAGTCCACAATGGCCCAGCCCTGGCGGCCTTCGCCGTTCCAGGCGCGGATGAAGCCGTTGGGGTTGTAGCGGCAGGCCAGGTGCTGCGCGGCGCGCATGGTGCGGGCGTAGCTGTCCTTGTTGCCCTCCAGGGCGTAGCGCACGCCGGACTGGATCAGCCACATGAAGCCCACGTCATGGCTCAGGCCCTCGAAGTCCTCCAGGTTCACATCCAGCATCTTTTCCGCGCGGATAGCCTCGTCCCGGTAGAGCTCGTCCTTCGTGGCCAGGTACATCTGCCACATGGTTGCCGGCCAGAAGCCGTTGGTCCACCAGTGGATGTGGATGGGCTTCCACTGGCCGTTCTCCGTGGAGTAGGGGATGTAGTCCACCTCGCGGGCCTTGCCCACGGCATAGGTCATCTTGGTGTGCAGCTTGGCAGCCACGTCCTCCAGCCAGGCCTTGTCGGGGAAACGTTCCACAATGTCAATGCTCATGATAGGGAAACCTCGCCTTTCATCAGTTTGTTATCTCTGGTGCAGGAAACAGGATCAGCCCTTCACAGCGCCGATCATGACGCCCTTGACGAAGTACTTCTGCAGGAAGGGATAGATGCACAGCACGGGCACCGTGGTCAGCACGATGGTGGAGTACTTGATGGTCTCGGCGAACTCGTCCACCTTGTCGGTCTCGCTGCCGGAGGAGTTGAGCAGGTTGGAGTTGGCGATCAGGATGGAACGCATGATGTTCTGGATGGGCAGCTTGTTGTTGTCCTGCAGGTAGATGCTGGCCGGGAACCAGGCGTTCCAGTGGCCCACGCCGTAGTACAAAAGCAGCACGGCGATGGTGGGCATGATCAGCGGCAGGGTGATGCGGAAGACAATGATCAGGTCGTTGGCGCCGTCCAGGTAGGCGGACTCCGTAAGGCTCTCCGGCACCGCCTGAATGGCCGTGCGGCAGATGATGCAGTTGTACACGCTGATGGCGCCCGGCAAGATCAGCGACCATAGCGTATTGTACAGGCCCAGGTCACGGATGTTCAGGAAGATGGGGATCATGCCGCCGCTGAAGAACATGGTGAACATGATCAGGAACTGGATGATGGGCTTGAGCATCACATCTTTCGACGCCAGGAAGTAGCCCGTGAACAGCGTCAGGAAGATGTTGATGGGCAGGGACACCAGCAGCACGATCAGGATGTTCTTGTAGCCGCTGAGCAGCAGCGGGTGGGTAAAGGCCATGCGGTAGGCGCTGGTGGTGAACATGTGGGGCCAGAACAGCACGCCCTGGTGCGCAGACAGGTAGGACGTGGAGGTAAAGGACGCCACCAGGCAGTACCACATGGGATACAGCGTCACGAAGCACAGCGCGATCAGGATGATCGTATTCACCACGTCAAAGATGTGGCTGCCGACGGAGGCCTTGATGTGGTTGGAAGGATCCACAAAGGTATCTTTTTTAGCCATTTTCTTCACCCTCCGATCAGAACAGGCTGGAGTCCGTCAGCTTGCTGCTGATCAGGTTGGTCATCAGCAGGAAGCAAACGTTGACCAGCGTATTGAACAGGCTGACAGCGGTGGACAGCGAGTACTGCGGCTGACCGGTCGTGGAACCCAGGGAGATGCGGTAGGTGTAGGTTGAGAACACGTCCGCCACCTCGTAGGTCGTGGGCTGGTACATCAGCAGGATCTTCTCGTAGCCAACGTTGAGGATGTTGCCCATGCGCAGGATGAACAGAATGGTGATGGTGGGCAAAAGGCCCGGCAGGGTGACGTGCAGCACCTGCTGGAAGCGGTTCGCGCCGTCGATGCGGGCGGCCTCGTACTGCTCCTGGTCAATGCCGGACAGGGCAGCCAGGTAGATGATGGAGTTCCAGCCGATGCCCTGCCAGATGTCGGACAGAACGTAGATCAGCCGGAAGTACTTGGGATCCTGCAGCCAGTTCTGTTTTGTTCCTCCGAAGAAGGCCACAATGTCGGAGATCAGGCCGTTCTGCTGGCAGTAGATCTTGATCAGCGAGCAGAGCACCACCAGGGAGATGAAGTAGGGCATGTAGGTGATGGTCTGCACGGTGCGCTTGAACTTGTTGTTGTGCACCTCGTTGAGCA
>JBJEUJ010000308.1:0-7707 GCA_051883775.1 Aristaeellaceae bacterium
TAACGCCGCCCCTGCACCTGCGCAAGGGGTTTCACCCCTTGACCCGTTTTCGCTGCCGCGCTCCAGGGGAGTTGTCTTATTCGTCGCCCAGCACCCGGATAATGTTCCGGGTGATCTTCTGCTCAAGGATGGTGTATTGCTCGATTTCATCCTCCGTCATGCCCGCCAGGCGGAAATCCTGGGCGTCGGCCACGGCCTGCTGCATGTCCGCCCGCAGCCCGTCCGCCTCCGGCAGAAAGGTTACCTCCAGCAGGTCGCTTTCCTTGCTGCGGACAACCCGGATCAGCTTCCGGGCGGACAGCTTGGCCAGGGAGGTCTCCATCTCCAGCGTGGTGAGGAACACCACATCCTGGACATCCCGGGCCCGGAGGGGACGGCCCGCCAGCTCGAACTGGATCAGCAGCTTCACGTCCTTGAGCGTCAGGCTGTGGCGCAGCGCCACGCTCTCCAGCAGCCGCTCCATCAGCTTGCGGTCCCGGTAGCCGTCCAGCAGGAAGCTCTCCGCCTGCAGCAGCTCCGCGCTGGCGTGGGTGCGCTCATCCCCCAGGCGACGCCCGCCGGGCAGCGGCGACACCATGCCGTCGGTGGCCGCGTCGATGAGGAAGCGGTAGACCTTGCGCCGTACCTGCTCGTATTCCTTGTCGTCCAGCATGCTCCTGAAGAAATTCTGGTAGCACTCAAAGGCCGTCAGCTTCACGCGGATGACCTGCGGCGTACGCTTCACGGAGGATGCCGACAGGCTGTTGCGCACCTTGACGTAGTAGTACACCGGCACCTGCAGGGCGCAGAAGGTGCGGGCGTAGCGGATGTACTCCAGGTTGAACATGAAGTCCTCGCACAGGCGGATGTCCGGGTTCATGCGCAATTCGTTGTCCATGACCACGTCCCGGCGGTAGAGCTTGTTCCACAATACGCCGTAGTAGAAGTTGGCGGGGCTGTCCATCATGTGGGCCACGTATTCCTCCCGGGACAGTACGCCCATGTCGCCAATGCCGCCCTTGTGGGACAGCCGCTCCCCCACCACCCGGTAGAAGTCTGCCACCACCATGTCGCAGCCGTTCTGCTGGGCGGTGCGCACCAGCAGCCGGGTGCAGTCCGGGGTGATCCAGTCGTCGCTGTCCACAAACTGCAGGTATTCCCCCCGGGCATGCGTGATGCCCAGGTTCCGCGTGTCGGACACGCCGCTGTTTTCCTTGTGGATCACCCGCACCCGGCTGTCCTGTTCAGCATAGCCGTCACAGATGGCCGCTGAGCCGTCGGTGGAGCCGTCGTTCACCAGCAGCAGCTCAATGTCCGTATATTCCTGGTGCAGGATGCTGTCCACGCACCGGCGCAGATACCTTTCCGCGTTGTACACCGGCACAATGATGCTCACCGTTACCGCCATGCCGTTCCCTCCGTCCCATCGTGATCTCCGAGGCCCTCAGCAGTATACCATGGCCATCCTCGGCGCGCAAGGCCGCTCATCCGCCCGCTCCCTCTGACAGGGAGAAGCGCCGCTTCGCCTGAAGAAAATCCTCCATGCGCAATAGCGCGTAGTACAGCAGCGCCCGGCTCTCGAACTCCCCCCGGCTCTCCGGCAGAGGCTCGGCCTTCATGGCCGATAGCAGCGCGTCCAGCTCCGCCATGAGGGAGGCCACGTCGTTGTCCGTGCTGTATTCCTCCGCCACCTTCCGGAAGAAGCGTTCCACCGCCTGCTGCTGCCGGGGCACCGTCTGCGCCCTGTCCATGGCGGCGATGATCTGCGTGAGGATGTCCCGCTGCCTGGCGCGCATCTCCACATACTTGAGGTCGAACACCGGGCTGCGCAGCAGCTGGTTGTTCCGGTTCTGCAAGGCCAGCTCCGCCGCCTGCGTCAGGGCCCGGTTCAGCTGTTTCAGCTCCTCTTCCGCCGCCTGCCGCCGCCCTGGCCGCTCCGCCGCATCCGTCAGCAGCGAGCCCGTCAGCTTGAGCAGCGCCTTCATCCGCGCATCCACCTCATCCCGCAGGGCGCGCATGCCCGGCCCGTCCGCCCGCAATGTCAGGTTCACCAGGATGCCGCAGCCGCACCCCACCAGGAACAGCAGCGTCTCGTTGCGCAGCATGAACGGGGCCATCGTCCCCTCCGCCAGGAAGTGGGAGATCAGCACCGACACCATGGCCAGGGCGTACATCCATCCCATGCAGCAGCAGATCACCGAGAACGCCAGCAGATACACCGCATAGGCCCACACCGTATACCCCATCAGCCCATAGCACACCGCCGCCACCGCCAGCGCCGCCAGGTAGGCCGCCAGCCGCCCCGCCGCGATGGTCAGCGTCTCCCGCTTGGTGCCCAGGATGCTCAGCAGCGTGATGATCCCCGCCGTGGCGCTGTAGCGCAGGGACAGCGCCCCCGCCAGCAGCATGGCCAGCAGCGCGCCGCCCGCCAGCTTCACCCCCTGCAGCAGATACGCCCGCCGCAGACGGGTTTTTCCCCTTTCACCCATGTATGCTCACTCCTTGTCCCTTGCGCCTTCCATGTACACCCTTGCGGCGGGCAGCGCAAAGCGGCAGCCGGACGCCTGCACCGCCTCCATCACCCGCAGGTTCAGCCGGTTCTTCAGCGCGCGGAAATCGCCAAGGGGCAGCGCAGCCACGTAGCACCGCACGCTGACGATCACCCCCGCCGGGTCGAAGCGCTCCACCGCCGCCTGCACGCTCCCGGGCAGCACCTGGGCGTCCGCCTTCAGCACATCCTCCACCGCGCGGGCCGCGGCGGAAAGCCCTTCGGCACTCAGGCCGTCGTAGGCCAGGCTCAGGTCGAACTGCCACAGGCGGCTGGTGCGGCTGGTGCAGTTGTGGATGTACTCCCCGCAGACCTTGGCATTCTCCACGGTGATGAGCACGTTGTCCGGCGTGCGCAGCCGGGTGGAGCGGAAGGAGATGTCCTCCACCTCGCCCTCCACCTCCCCCAGGGTCACGTAATCCCCGATGGCGAAGGGCCGCTCCAGCACCAGCGTCACCCCGGCGATCAGGTTGGACAGGGTGGACTGGGCCGCCAGGGAAATCGCCAGGCCAACCACGCCTGCGCCGGCAATGAGGCTGGCCACCGGCACCCCTGCGAGATCCAGCACCGACAGCACCGCAAACAGCGCCACCACCGCCCGGTAGATGTTCTCAAAGAACCTGCCGATGGTTTTCCCGCTGGACAGCTCCATGCTGCCCTCCACGCTGTGCAAAAGCAGCTGGCAGACGGGCGCGGCCCGCCACAGGCCCCAGGCCAGCAGCAGAATTCCCGCCGCCCGGCCCACCGCCGTCACCGCCGCCAGCGTCGCCGCCCTGTCCCAGGGCAGGGGCAGCAGCAGCGCAGCGCCCGACAGCAGCCCTGCCCGCACCGCCAGAATCAGCGGCTCGGTGAAGCCCCGGCCCAGGATCCGCAGCCACCGGGGCGCAACGCCGCTCAGCTTCCCGCCCGCAAAGGCGCACAGGCGGCGCAGGGGCTTGCCGCAGAAAATACCCGCCAGCAGCAGGAACGCGCCCAGCCCCAGGGAAAGCATATCCACATCCGTCATCGTCCGATCCCTCCATGCAATGCAGGGGCGCGTCTGCTCTCCGCCGCCGCCAGCGCCTCCAGAAAGCGGGCCAGCAGGGGATTGCCGTCCTCCCGCCGCCAGGCCGCGATAATCTCCACCGCCTCGCTCTCCCCTGTCAGGGGCACGAAGGTCAGGTTTTCCGCGTTGACCAGCTTCCCCGTGACGAAGGAGGGCAGGATGGCCACGCCCTCCTCGGCGGCCACCATCATCAGGATGCTCTCCGCGTCCCCGGAGCGGAACAGGATGTCCGGCTGATACCCCGCCTGCTCGTACAATTCCGCGTAGCGGCTGTCCCCCACGGAATCCCCCGTGCTGGACAGGTTCAGGAACAGGATGGGCTCCCCCCGAAGCTCGCTCCGGCGCACGTGCCGCCGCTGGGCCAGCGGATGGCTGTTGTACACCGCCAGCACCAGGGGGCTGCGCTCCACCACGCGGGTGGCCACGTCGGCGTTCTTGCACAGCTCCGTGCTGTCCCAGGTGAAAATCACGTCGTACTCGCCCTTCAAAAGCCCCGAGGCCAGCTGATCCGTGCTGCCCCGGTGGCAGGACAGCAGCACATTGGGGAACGCCCCGTGGAAGGCCCCCAGCGTCCCCGACAGCCCCGACCGCTCGTAGCCCTTGGTGTAGCCGAGGTGCAGCGCGCCGCTCGTGCCCACGGAGGCCTCCTGCACCCGGTCCACCGCCCGGTCAATACGGGCCAGGATGGCCTTGGCCTCCACCAGGAAGGTGTGCCCCGCCGGGGTCAGGGCCACAGGACGGCTGTGGCGATCGAACAGCTGCACCTGCAGGGACTGCTCCAGCGCGCGGATCTGCTGGGTGATGGCCGTCTGGGTGATGAAGTGCGCCGCCGCCGCCCGGGTAAAGGACCGCCCCTCCGCCACGGAGACGAAGTAGCGCAGCTGGTTGGTGTTCATGGCATGAGCCTCCGGCATGTATCAGTTTTTCTTATTTTATCATCGGAAATGCGCCCTTGCAAGGGGCATGTTGGCCGGTGTATCATCATTCATAGCATGATTTTCCTTTGACGGAGGATGCATCATTATGAAACGTGACAGCTTCGGTTCCCGGCTGGGATTCATCCTGGTCAGCGCGGGCTGCGCCATCGGCATCGGCAATGTGTGGAAGTTCCCCTACGTGGCCGGACAGAACGGCGGCGGCATTTTCGTTGTGTTCTATCTGCTGTTCCTTCTGCTCATGGGCGTGCCCGTCCTGACCATGGAGCTGGCAGTGGGCCGGGCGGGACGCTCCAGCGCGCGCAAGGCCTATCAGGCGCTGGAGAAGCCCGGCGCCCGCTGGCATCTGCACGGCTGGGCCTGCATGGCGGGCTGCTATCTGCTGATGATGTACTACACCACCGTGGCGGGCTGGATGCTCAGCTACTTCTTCAAGTTTCTCACCGGGGCCTTTGAGGGCGTTGGCAGCGAGGCGGTGGGCGGGGTGTTCAGCGCCATGCTGGCCAATCCGGCGGAAATGGGCCTGTGGATGGCGGTGACGGTGCTGGCGGGCTTCGTGGTCTGCTCCTTCGGGCTGCAGAAGGGACTGGAGCGCATTTCCAAATGGATGATGCTGCTCCTGCTTGGGCTGATGGTGGTGCTGGCGGTGCACAGCCTGACCCTGCCCGGCGCGGGGGAGGGCGTGAGCTTCTACCTGCTGCCCAGCCTGGAGCGGGCCCGGACGGCGGGGCTGGGCAAGGTCATCACCGCCGCCATGAACCAGGCATTCTTCACCCTGAGCCTGGGCATCGGCGCGATGGAGATCTTCGGCAGCTACATGACGAGGGACAACACCCTGACCGGGGAGAGCGTGCGCATCTGCGCGCTGGATACCTTCGTAGCGCTCATGTCCGGCCTGATCATCTTCCCGGCCTGCTTCTCCTACGGCGTGAATCCCGACTCGGGGCCCTCGCTGATCTTCATCACCCTGCCCAACGTGTTTGTCAACATGCACGGCGGGCGGCTGTGGGGGACGCTGTTCTTCCTGTTCATGACCTTCGCCAGCTTCTCCACGGTCATCGCCGTGTTCGAGAACCTGCTGGCCGGGTGCATGGATAATTTCGGCTGGAGCCGCCGCCGGGCCGTCACGATCAACTGCGTGCTGGTGCTGCTGGCCAGCCTGCCCTGCGTGCTGGGCTACAATGTGTGGAGCGGGCTGCGGCTCATCGGCGGCAGGGACGTGCTGGACAGCGAGGACTTCCTGGTGTCCAACCTGCTGTTGCCCCTGGGGAGCCTGATCTACCTGCTGTTCTGCGTAAGCAAATGGGGCTGGGGCTACGACCGCTACCTGGAGGAGGCCAACACGGGCAAGGGGCTGCGCCTGCCCCACAGCCCCATCCTGAAGAACTACCTGCGCTTCGTGCTGCCGGTGCTGATCCTCATCATCCTGATCCAGGGGCTGGTCTGATCCTCCCCCTGCCTGCGCGCATGGCAACGCCCCTCCCCGCAAATCGGGGAGGGGCGTTGTGCGTTACTGGTTCGCCCGGGGGGCAACCCGTGCGGCGTTGTCCCGCAGGTAGGTGAAAATCTGCCCGGCGATGGGGGCTGCGGTACTGCCGCCGCCCTCGCCATCGTCGATGGATTCCACCACCACCGCCAAGGCGTAGGGCAGGGCCTCGTCGTCAATGAAGCCCACGAACCAGCCATGGGTCACAGCCTTGCCGTCCAGGCTGCTCTCCGCCGAGCCGGTCTTGCCGCAGATGGTCAGGCCGTCCACGGCGGCCCGCTTGCCAGTGCCGCCGGTGACCACCGCCCGCATGTACTCCGTCAGGGTGGCGGCGTTGGCGGCGGTGGTGGCGGTGCGGTAGGTACGGGGCTTGAAGGTTTCCCGGTTCACCCCGGCGGCGCTGTCCACCCGCAAAAGCAGCGCGGGCTCCATCATCACCCCGTCGTTGGCAATGGCGGCGGCCACCATGCACATGTGCATGGGCGAGGCCGCGATGGCGCTCTGCCCGATGCCGGAGGTGGCAATTTCAAACTGATTCCTGTTCTCCGTGGGGTAGGCGCTGTTCTCCACCACCAGGTCCCGGAAGAGGAAATTGTCGTTGAAGCCGAAGCTCTCGGCCGTCTGGCGGAGCTTCTCATCCCCCATGGTCAGGGCCAGGAGAGCGTAGGCGTTGTTGCAGCTGACGGTGAAGGCCTTCTTCAGGGTGAGCATGCCGTGCTTCGCCCCGCCGTAGTCCCGGATGGCCTGGTTCATCACGGCCAATCCGCCGTTGCACTCGATGTCCGCCCGGGTGGCGGCGTTGTCGATGTTGTTCAGCGCCGCCACGGTGGTGATAATCTTGAAGGAGCTGCCCGGCGGGTACACCGACTGGGTGGCCCTGTTCCAGAAGGGCTGGCCGGGGTCAGCCAGGGTGGCATCCGTGATGTTCTTGGGATCGAAGCCCGGCAGGCTCACCATGGCGACGACCTCGCCGGTGAGGTAGTTCATCACCACCGCCGCGCCGTAGTGGCCCTTCGTGGTTTCCTGGGCGGCGAAGTACCGGGGAATCTCCGTGCAAAGGCGGCTGTCCACGGTGAGGGTTACGTTGTCGCCCTGGCGCGCGCCGCCGGAGAGCAGCCCCCGCACCAGCTCCAGGAAGGGCGTGCGGAAGCCGTAGAGGTAGCTGGTCTGGAAGGTTTCCACGCCGTTGGAGACCTGCCCCTGCTCGTCGCCGATCAGATGCACGATGGCGCATCTCGCCTCCGCGTCCTCCTGGTAGAGCCGCTCGCCGCCCTCGGTGGTGGCCAGCACCACATCGTTGCGGTCCAGGATGTCCCCGGCGATGACCAGCTCCTTCTGGGCGCGGACGCGGGGGTTGCGCACGGAGGCGAACCAGCGGTTGCCGTAGGTGACAACGCTGTACCCCCCGTACACCGCCAGCAGCAGGAACAGCGCGAACATGAACAGCGCCAGGAGCTTGAACTGCAGTCGCTGCTTCTTCATGGCTGCACCTCCCCGGGGACGTCCATGGTGGCCAGGCGGGTGTCCTCGTCCAGGTCGTCCTCATTGAGGCTGGCCACGCCCTGCAAAAGCCCCGCCAGGCACAGGCTGGACACCAGCGACGTGCCGCCGTAGCTGACAAAGGGCATGGTCACGCCGGTGAGGGGGATCAGCTTGATAACCCCGCCGATGATCACGAAGGTCTGCAGGCCCAGCATCAGCGTGCAGCCCATGG
>JBJEUJ010000309.1:0-3188 GCA_051883775.1 Aristaeellaceae bacterium
TGATAGCCCGCGAAGGCCTTCTCGCGGATGGCCTTCTCGCCCTCCTGGCCCATGGAGGCCCACACGTCCGTGAAGATCACGTCCGCGTCCTTCGCGGCCTCGATAGGCTTGTCCGTCATGAAGAACATGCCCGGGTACTCTTTGGTGAAGGCCAGCACCTGCGCGTCGGGCTGATAGGCCTCCGGGCAGGCGATGGACACATGGCAGCCCATCTTCAGGAAGCCCACGATCAGGCTGTTGGCCATGTTGTTGCCGTCGCCGATGTAGCACATGTTCAGCCCCTCCAGGCGGCCCTTGTGCTCCCGGACGGTCTGCAGGTCAGCCAGCACCTGGCAGGGATGGCAGAAGTCCGTCAGGCCGTTGATAATCGGGATGGACCCGTAGCGCGCCAGGCTCTCCACCTCCTCCTGGGCGAAGGTGCGGATCATGATGCCGTCCAGGTACCGGGACAGCACGCGGGCCGTATCCTCGACCGGCTCGCCCCGGCCGATTTGCAGATCCCTGCTGGACAGGAACAGCGCGTGTCCCCCCAGCTGATACATGCCGGTCTCAAAGCTGACGCGGGTGCGGGTGGAGGACTTTTCAAAGATCATGCCCAAAGTCTTGCCCTTGAGGATGGGATGGGGAATACCGGCCTTGTTGTCGGCCTTGAGCCTGTCCGCCAGGTCCAGCAAGTCCCTGATTTCCTCAGGGGTCAGATCCAACAGCTTCAGCAGATGCTTCATGGGAGTAATTCCGCCTTTCCTTTGACGCGTGATGGGTCGGATGTACAACAGCAGAAAAAATGGGTACCCGGATTCGCCCAGCTTGCACAACAAAGTCATGCAGAGGTTCTCCTTTGCACCCATCCTGCATTATAGCATAGATTGTTGGCGGAGTAAAGGTAGCAAACAGGCAAAGAAACGCCCGATTTCGTCATGGCGCATGCATACCTTTGCTCCGGAAGTTTCAAGCAAGGAGGCTTGCACTATGCAGAACCAGGGCCGCATTTGTCCCCGCGGGGCCAGCTACTACGACTGGAAGGAGGGCGATACGCTCAACAGCGTCGCCCGCGTCCACGGCACTACCGCCCACGCCATCCAGATTCTCAACGAGGGCGTCGACTTCTCCACCATCCCCGCCGGGACGGAAATCTGTATGCCCAGCCAGGTTCACACCTGTGTCACCGGCCGCAGCTACGCCGTGCAGCAGGGCGAGACCTTCACCTCCATCGCCGAGCGCCTTGGCATCACCGTGCATGAGCTGCAGGAGCGCAACCCCGGCGTGGACAGCAGCAACCTGACCATCGGCCAGGTCATCTGCATCCCCGAGGCCAGTACATCCACACCTCCCACGCCCTCTGAACCGTCCACGCCTCCCGCCGTGCCGGGCATCTCCTGCCCCATCGGCTACGAGGCCCGCACCATTCAGGAGGGGCAGACCTACGCCGACCTGCTGGTGGATCTCAACGTCAGCTACCGGGCCATGCGCACCGCCAACCCCACCATCCGCCCCGGTGCCATGCGGGCTGGCACACCCTACTGCGCGCCGCCTGCAGGCACACGGCAGGTCTGCTCCGGCGGAACCCGCACCTACACCATTCAGCCCGGGGAAAGCCTCGACTCCCTGGCGGAATCCCTGGGCACCACCAGGGGCAGGCTTCTCATGCTCAACCCCACCCTGGTGCCGTCGGACTTCTCCTCCGGCACGATCATCTGCATCCCCTGACACATGCAAAGGGGAACGGCGCTGCTGCCGCTCCCCTTTTGCTTTACTCATTTCTTCAGGCTGTCCAGATAGGCCTGCTGTCCCAGTGCGAAGGCGTCCTGCCCGTAGCAGTCCACCGCCACCACCAGGGGCAGCTCCTTCACCGTCAGCCGCTTGACCGACTCCGGCCCCAGGTCGTCCCAGGCAATGACCTCCAGGGAGGTGACGCACTGGGCCATCAGCGCCGCCGCGCCGCCCACCGCCGCGAAGTACACCGCCGGATGCTCCTGCATGGCCTGCACCACCTGCTTGCCCCGCAATCCCTTGCCGATCATCCCGGCCAGGCCCCGTTCCAGGAGCGGCGGTGTGCAGGCGTCCATCCGCACCGAGGTGGTGGGGCCGATGGAGCCCACGGGCCTTCCCTCCGGCGCGGGGGTCGGCCCGGCATAGTAGATTACCTGGCCCTCAAGGGGCATGGGCAGCGGCTCGCCCCTGGCGATGCAGTCCATCATCCGCAGATGGGCCGCGTCCCGGGCGGTGTAGATCACACCGCTGAGCGTCACCTGCTCCCCCGCGTGCAGGGAGCGGACAACCTCCTCCGTCAGAGGTGTTGTGATATTGCGCATGGTCGTCCCTCCTTCACAGCACGGCCGATTGATGCCGGGTCACGTGGCAGCTGACGTTCACCGCCACCGGCAGCCCCGCAATGTGCGTGGGCCCGGTCACAATATGCAGTCCCAGGCAGGTGGTCAGGCCGCCCAGTCCCTGGGGGCCGATGCCGGTCTCATTCACTAAGGCCAGCAGCTCCTTCTCCAGCGCGGCGTAGTAGGGATCGGGATTGGCCGCGTCCAGGGGAAGCATCAGGGCCTCCTTGGCCATCTCCGCCACCCGCTCAAAGTCGCCGCCGATGCCCACGCCCAGCACCATGGGCGGGCAGGGATTCGCTCCGGCCTTTTTCACCGTCTCCACCACGAATTGCTTCACGCCCTCCACGCCCGCAGAGGGGGTCAGCATGGCCAGGCGGGACATGTTCTCGCTGCCGAAGCCCTTGGGGGCCACAGTCAGCTTCACCTGATCCCCGGGGACAAGGCGGGTGTGCAGGATGGCAGGGTTGTTGTCGCCGGTATTGACCCGGCGGAGGGGATCCCCCACCACGCTCTTGCGCAAAAGGCCCTCCACATAGCCCCGATGCACGCCCTCGTTCACCGCCGCCTCAAAGTCGCCGGTGATGTGCACCTCCTGCCCCACCTCCGCAAACACCACAGCCATGCCGGTGTCCTGGCAGATGGGCATGGCGGTCTCCCGGGCGATGACCTCGTTCTGCACCAGGATGTCCATCAGCTCCCGGGCGGGAGGAAAGGGCTCCTTCGCGGCATATTCCCGCAGGGCGCAGGCCACGTCCCCGGGCAGGTTCCGGTTGGCCTCCACGCACAGCCGGGCCACCGTGTCCGCAATCACGGACGCGCTGATCTCTCTCATGCTTCATCCTCCGTAAACAGTCG
>JBJEUJ010000309.1:3288-7707 GCA_051883775.1 Aristaeellaceae bacterium
GCCAGCACCTGCTCCGCTGAACCGCGGATGGTCTTTTCGTGCAGCTTGGTCAGATCGCAGGAGGCGGACACCTGGCAGCCGGGCAGGGTTTGGGCGATGACCTCCATCAGCTCCACCACCCGGAAGGGCGACTCATGCACCACCGCCACCGGGACCTGGCGGGCCATGGCAAGCAGCTTCTCCCGCAGATCCTTCTTCTCCCGGGGCAGGAAGCCGTAGAAGGCGAACTCCCGGGTGTCGAACCCGCTCACCGACAGGGCCGACACCGCCGCGCAGCACCCGGGGATCGGGATCACCTCGATCCCCCGCTCCACCGCCGCCTTCACCAGCCCGTAGCCCGGGTCGGATATGCAGGGGGTGCCCGCATCGGTGGTCAGGGCCACGTCGATGTTCTCCGCCAGCATGCGCTCAGCCAGGTACGCGCCCTTGCCCTCCTCATTGTGCTGATGGCAGGAGGTCAGGGGCGTATCCAGCTGAAACACGTTCAGCAGCTTCTTCGTCACCCGGGTGTCCTCCGCCGCAATCAGCGATACCTGCCTCAGGGTTTCCACCGCCCGGGGCGACATGTCCTGCAGGTTGCCGATGGGCGTCGCCACCACATACAGCGCCGGCATCAGTCCACCTCCAGCTTCTGGGCTACGCGGAGCTTCGCGCTGCGGGCGCGGGGGTTCCGGGCGACCTCATCCTCCGTGGGCGGCACCGCGCCCTTGGCCAGCACACGGATTTGCGGCTTCTTCCCGCAGGTGCAGATGGGCGCTTTGGGCGGGCATGTGCAGGGGTTTTGCAGCCGCTGGAAGCAGCGCTTCACCAGCCTGTCCTCCAGGGAGTGGAAGGTGATGACCAGGATTCTCCCGCCGGGCTTCAGGCAGTCCACAAAGTCGCACAGCGCCTGATCCAGCGGATCCAGCTCATCGTTGACGGCAATGCGCACCGCCTGGAAGGTTCGCCGGGCGGGATGGCCGTCATCCTTGCGGCGCACAGCCTTGGGAATGGCCGCGTCCACCGCGTGCACCAGGTCGAAGGTGGTCGCAAGGGGCTTTCTGGCCCGATGCTCGCAGATGATGGCCGCGATGCGCGCCGCCCACTTCTCCTCGCCATAGTCGCGGATGATCCGGCAGATTTCCTTCTCCGGCAGGGTGTTGAGCAGCTCCGCCGCCGTCTTGCCCTGGGAGACGTCCATGCGCATATCAAGGGGCGCGTCCTCATGGTAGGAGAAGCCCCGCTCCCCCACGTCCAGCTGCGGGGAGGAGACCCCCAGATCCAGCAGCACGCCGTCCAGCGGAGGCGCGCCGGCCTCCTGAAGCAGCCGCTTGCCGTCGTGGAAGTTGCCGTGCAGCGCGTGGAAGCCGGGGAACTCCCGCAGCCGGGCCGTGGCGGCCTCGATGGCGGTCAAGTCCCGGTCAATGCCGTAGAGCGTGGCTGTGCCGCCGGAGGCCCGCAGCATCGCGCCGCTGTGTCCGCCGCCGCCCAGGGTGCCGTCAGCGTACACGCCGTCCGGGCGAACGGCCATCCACTCCAGCACCTCCTGAAGCAGCACGGGCTCGTGGATAAATTCCATGCTTGTTCTCCTTCTTGCCTGCCTCAGTAGCGAAGCAGATAGTAAATCACATACACCCAGCTGAGCAGGCCGTGGAAGATCGCCCAGCCCACGCTGTGCCAGCTGGTATAGCTGATGACCATGGCCAGGGCCGTCCCGAAGCTGATGCCAGCCTTGACGGTCTGCTTCACGCCATTGTGGTTGCTCATGATGATTCTCCTTTTCTTCTCACACGCAGGTTAGCCCTGCAGCCCGTATCCTCCGCCGGACGGAATCCCTTACTCCCGGCTCTCCTTCATGGCGAAGGCTTCTCCCGCTGCTTCCCAGCCGCTTGGCCAGGTACAGCACCAGGTCGTCGTCATTGCGGCAGGGGGCGTAGGGCGGGCACGGCTGATTCCCGTACCATACGCCCGAGCCGTCCGGCACATAGCCCCGATGGATGTACATCCGCTGCGCCGCGCCATAGCCGCCATGCAGCCCCACGCCCTTTCCCCGGAACCGCTCCAGCACCGCGAAATCCACGATCTCCGGCCAGCCCCGGCCCGCACAGGGCCCCTCGTGGGCGTCCGGATACACATGGATGTAGCCTGCCGGTTCGCCATCGCACTTGGCCACCAGCGCAGCGGCACGGCCCTCCGCCTGATCCCGCAGGCGCATCAGGAACTTCTCCTGCTCCGTGTGCCAGCCCTGGGCGCGCTCCTTCGCAGTGAAGAAGGCCGCGTCGCTGTCCCGCATCGGACGGATGCGTAGTTCGTGCGTTATGACGCAAGCTCCTTGAGGAAGATGATCTCCAGCGGCTCGCCGGGCAGCAGCAGCGCGCCTGCGTCCTGATAGCCCAAACGGCGGTAGAAGTGCTGGCCGTCCTCGTTTGCCTGGCTGGAGGTCATCACACGCAGGCAGCCTGCGGCCTGCATATCCTTCTCCCAGCGCAGGACAAGCTCACGCCCCAGCCCTTGACGGCGGAAGCCCTCCAGCAGAAACAGCATGTTCATGAAGGGAATCTCGTCCCAGAACAGGCTCCAACGCAGCCAGCCGACGGTCTGCCCGTCTTGCTCCGCCAGCAGGATTCTGCCCTGCCGGACGGACGAATGCAGCGCATCCGCACCGATGTGCCGGTCATGCTCCGTCAGCCAGGGGATGTCCTTTTCCGCTGCACAGCGTATCTCCATGGATCCTCCTTATCGCCAGCCAAGCCCCAGCAGCGTCCGCAGGCTCCCGGCAAAGTACAGTGACCCCGCGGCAATCACCACGCCCTCCGGCCCGGCCAGGGTACGGGCACGGTCAAGGCCCTCCTCCATCGAGGCCGCAGGGGATGCGTGTCCGCCGCAGGCATTCAGCCGCTCCGCCAGCTCCGAGGCTTCCATGGCCCGGGGATTGTCCGGCGTGACGGTAACGATGTCCTCCGCCAGGCCTGCCAGCAGCGTCAGCAGCTCCGGCTGAATCTTGTCCGCCAGCACGCCCGTGAGCAGCGCCCGCCGCCTGTCCTGCAGATGCCGGTGCACAAAGCCGCTCAGCGCCTGCACGCCCTGGGGATTGTGGGCCCCGTCGATGAGCATGTTGCCGCACCACTCCAGCCGGGCGGGCCACTTCGTGGCGGCCATGCCCCGGCGCACGGCCTCGTCGGGAATAGGATAGCCCTGATCCCGCAGGGCTTCCACCACGCCCAGTACCGTCAGCGCGTTGGTCAGCTGATGCTCGCCGGGCAGGGGGATGGTCATGTCCTCCCAGGTATCATGCAGCCGGAAGGTTGCCCGGGAGCCGCGCTCACCGCATTCGCTGCGGAGGATCATGTCCCGCCGCATCTGGCGCAGCGGCGCATGGACGGCTTCCGCCGCTCCGGCGAACACCGCAGCCACATCCTCCGCCGCAGGATGGCACACCACCGGCGCGCCGGGCTTGATGATGCCAGCCTTCTCCGCCGCAATGGCGGGCAGCGTGTCCCCCAGGAAGGCCATGTGATCCAGCCCGATGGCGGCGATGGCGCACACGCAGGGCTTCACGAAGTTGGTGGGATCGAGCCTGCCGCCCATGCCCACCTCCATAATGGCGAAGTCTGCCTTCTCCCCCTCGAACACGGAGGTGGCCAGGGCCGTCCCCAGCTCAAAGGGCGTGGCGAAGCAGTCGTCCTCGACCTTCAGCCGCTCGGAGGCTGCCACCAGCGGCTCCCCGTAGCGGACAAGCAGCTCGTCCGACAGGGGCAGGCCATCCACCCGGATCCGCTCCTGATACGCCTGCAGGAAGGGCGAGGTATACAGCCCCGTATGGTAGCCCCCGTGGCGCAGGATGGATTCCAGCATGGCACAGATGCTGCCCTTTCCGTTGGTGCCCGCCACATGAATGACCGGCACCTGCCGCTTGGGGCACAGCGCGTCCACCAGGTCCAGCACGTTCCTGAGACCCCGCTTGCTGCCAAGGGCATAGGAGCCGTGGATGGCGTCGATCACCTGCTGCGCGGTCATGGCATGCGCTTCCTTCCGTACATGATCCCCATGGGCAGCACAGGAGCGTTTCGCCTGACAGCCTGCCGTTGCTTCCCTGGGGTGATGGTTCTTGCCGGGACAGGCGTTCTCCTGCCCCCTTGGTTCAAATTCCGCCCGGAAAGCGCGGATGTGCCGCAGCCTTCCGGGCGGAGAGCTTCGTTACATGGATTCCTTCAGTTCGGCAATGCGGTTCTCCAGCGCGCCAACCTTGGTGCGGTTGTCGGCCAGCTTGGCCTTCTCCTGCTCCACCAGAGCCGCGGGAGCCTTGCTGACAAAGCCAGGATTGCCCAGCTTGCCCTCGGCACGGGCGATCTCCTTGCGCACGTTGTCCAGCTCCTTCTGCAGCCGGGCGATCTCCTTGTCGAAGTCCACCAGGTCGCCCAGGGGGATGAACAGCTCGCC
>JBJEUJ010000310.1:0-7696 GCA_051883775.1 Aristaeellaceae bacterium
CCTCGGCGGTGCCGTAATAATTCTGATAGAAGTACACCGGCGTCTGGGGATACTTTTCAGCAAAGGCCTCTGCGCCCTCGTCCATGTAGCCGCCGTAGACGGTGACATAATCGTCCGTGTCAAAGCCCTTTGTCAGCGTGCGCAGGTACACCCTGCTGTTGCTGATGAAGGCCAGGCTGTTCCCCACCACCGTGGGGTACTGGCCGTAGGTCACCGGCGCGTAGCCGTACTGCTCCTGCTGGGTCAGGCCGGTCACACCCATGATGCGGGTTTCATTCATGTAGATGAGCGCGTCCTCAGCGGGCAGGTAGGCCGCGCTGTTCACCCAGCTCTCCTGCAGCTGCCCTTTCACCTCCGTGGTGTTGTCCGCAGGGTTCCACACCACCAGGTCATAGGGATAATACTCGTCCTTCTCGCTGTTGTAGGGATTCTCCGGATCGCGGCTGACCAGCAGGGCCTTGCCGTCCCGGTAGGAGGTCACTACGTCCGCATAGGGGATGTCCGCCCGCGTCAGCGCGCCCGTGGCCAGATCCAGCGTCACCATGCGGCAGTCCCGCTCGCCGGTGGCATCGTCCCAGTCCGTCAGCGGCAGGAGCAGCCTGCCCCCCGCCACCGTCCAGTTTTCCGGATACAGCCAGTAGCTGTAATCGTCAGACTCATGGCGCAAAAGGGCCGCATCCTCCACCGTCGCCAGATCCTCATAGACGGCCTCCCCGTTCTCCACGCTGAAGGCAAACAGCTTACCGTTCAGGTGATTCAGCGCCATCAGCCGCTCCCCGTCGGTGAACACAAAGTTGCCCAGGGCATGCTCCGGGTCGCCGGGAACGGGCACGTCGGTATTGTCCATATAGGAAAGGGCATCCTCCATGGTATCGAAGCGGTTGCCGCGGAACAGCGCGTCCGTCAGCAGCTCGGCCTCCTCCATGCCCTCCTGCCAGCGGTAGAGGCTGAAGCTTTCCTCCTGGCTGCACAGGATGTACAGTGTATCGCCCACCGCCAGCAGCTGCTGGGGATAAAAATAGCGCTCGATGTCCTCCGCCTCGTTGCTCAGCAGCGTCTGATCCGCCGCCAGCGCGCCCGTGCACAGGCACAGGGCCGTTATCAGGCACAGGACCGCCGTGATGATTTTCCGCATAGTCGTTTTCTCCCTTCTTCGGCGGCGCCTCCTGCAGGACCGCCTCTGCCATGTATAACGGTCCATGCAGGAATCATCTTCCACCTTCGGGGAGAATTTACAACTTTTTTCCCGCGCTTATTCCAGGTAAGCGACGGTCTCCTGCAGGCTGGTCAGCGCGTTGGCCAGGGCCGTCTGGGAATCGCCGGTCACCATGCCGGTGATCAGCCGGTTGGAATAGTCGTCAATGATGGCGTACAGGCTGGTGAAGGTATCGTTGCTGATGAGGTAATTGCCGCCCAGGCCCACGTTGAGCTGGTTGATGGTATCCATGGCGTAGACGTGGCTGCGGATCTTGCCCAGGGTGGCGGAGCTGGACGCTCCGGCTGTGCGGGACAGCGCCGTGGTCAGGGACAGCGCGTCGTTGCACTCGGTCTGCATGCGATGGACAAAGGTGGAGCGGGTTTCAGCCTCAAAGCTCATGGCCCTGCCGCCGAAGATGGCCAGCAGAATCACCGCCGCCAGCAGCACCAGAATCAGCGCCGTGCGAATCCTGTTGAAGAGCGTGTTTCCGCCCGGCTGCATGCTGCTTCCCTTGCGGGACATGTAATGCTGATACATTCGTTTTCTTCCTCCCGGATTGCAGGTTCGGTTCCCGTTCTCCGGCGCACGCGCCGGATCAGGTCAATCAGACCCAGTATTATTATATCATCTTTCCCTTTCCCCGTAAAGGCGAACGCCGGCATTGTAACACACTTTACCGTCCCCCGTGCATGGTTTCACCGGAAAAGGGGCATGCTTTCTCCACCCAAGCAGGAGGTGAACATGCCATGATTCAACTGATCGCCGGGCTGCTGGCGGGACTGCAGCTGATGTGCTTCAGCCTTTCCTCCCCCACGGTGCTGGCCATGAAAACAGGCGTACTGCTGCGCATGCACGTCGTCGCCCAGGACGATACCCCCGCCATGCAGGCCGTGAAGGCCCCCGTGCGGGACGCGGTGCGCCAGGCCTATGCCGGCCATACGGCCGGGGAGGCTTCCCTGCCCATGCTGCCCCGGGCCGCCGCCCTGCTGCCCGAGCTGACGGCAGCCGCCCAGGCCGCCGCCCGGGAGGCTGGCTACGCGGGGGAGGTCACCGTTGCCCTGGAATGGGCGCAGTTTGACCAGCGCACCCTGGACGGCCTGACCATCCCGGCGGGGCGGTATCCCGCGCTGATGATCCGCCTGGGGCAGGCCCGGGGACAGAACTGGTGGGGGCTTCTCGACCCGGAGCTGGCGCTGTCCGCCGCCGCCATCGAAAATGGGGAGGGCACGATTGTCTGGGACTGGACGCTGGAGGGGCTGCTGGCGGCGCTGTTCCATCTGCCTCTGAAGGCGGGTGACGGGGATGCGTAAGGCGCACATCCGCCTGCTGGCCCTGACGCTTCTGCTGACCCTGACATTGCCCCTGCTGCCCTCGGACGCGGCGGTGCTGGCCTGGGGCAGCCGGGGCGAGCAGGTGGCGCTGGTGCAGCAGAAGCTGCGGGAATACGGGTATCTTTCCCAGGAGGCCGACGGCGTGTTCGGCCGCAACACCTACAACGCCGTCATCGCCTTTCAGCGCAAGAACGGCCTGACCCCCGACGGCCGGGTGGGCAGCGCCACGGCGGCGGCGCTGGGCATCTCCCTGACGGGCGGAACGCTGTCGGCGGCATTGTGGCAGGAGACGGAGCTGTCGCTGCTGGCGCGGCTGGTCAGCGGCGAGGCCCGGGGCGAGCCCTACGTGGGGCAGGTGGCGGTGGCGGCGGTGGTGCTCAACCGCGTCAGGCACGACGCCTTCCCCAACACCATCAGCGGGGTCATCTTCCAGACGGGGGCCTTCGACGCGGTGTGGGACGGTCAGTTTGACCAGGAGCCCACCGAGTCCGCCCGCCGCGCCGCCCGGGACGCGCTGGGCGGCTGGGATCCCACCGGCGGGTGCATCTACTACTATAATCCACGCACCGCCACCAACAGCTGGATCTGGACGCGGCAGGTGCAGCTGACCATCGGCCAGCACGCCTTTGCCATCTGAGGTGATCTCATGAGGAAATACCTGCTTCCCCTGACCCTGGCCCTTCTGCTGCTGATCACCGGCGCCATCGCCGCCATGCAGACGGACCGCCTCACCCGCCTCACCCGCACCCTGGAGGAGGTGGGCCTGCAAGCCCTGCACCAGTCCGCCGAGGAAATGCAGGCCCTGACCCTTGACCTGGAGAAGCTGCTGGTCTCCGGCCAGGCGGCCCAGCAGGCGGCGCTGCTGCACCGCATCAGCCTGACGGCGGGGGATGTGCAGCAGTGCCTGGCCAGTCTGCCCCTGAGTCACGAGGCCATGGCCGGTACGCTGACCTTCGTGGGCGAATTGCGGGACGATGCGGCGGCCATGCTGCCCGCGCTGACCAGCCAGGCGCTCACCGCCGCCCAGCTGGAGCGGCTCAGCGCATGCCTGGCCTCCTGCGCCCAGCTGAGCAGCCAGCTGTCCCTGGCCCGGCAGGCCATGGAGGAGGATGGCATGACTCTGATGCAGAACCGCAGCGTGTTCACCGCCGACGCCTCCGCCGGCCAGCGTCCCCTGGAGCAGCTGGGCAGCGGAGAGGAGGGTGTGATCTATCCCCCGGCCCAGGTGCAGCTGCCCGCTGCTCCCCGGGGCCTGCCCGAGGGCGACGTGACCCGGGAGGAAGCCCGGCAGCTGGCCCGGGACTTTGTGGGTGCGGAGCGCGCGCTGGCCGTCAGCGACGCCCCCGACGCCTCCGGTGTGCTGCCCGCCTATGGTGTGACAGTGCAGACCGGGGACGTACTTTTGAACCTGGAGATCACCCGGCAGGGCGGCCAGGTGCTGTGGATGATGCCGGAAACAGCCTCCTTCACCATGACGCAGAGCCCCTCCGCCTGTGAAAGCGCGGCCCTGTCCTTCCTGCAGGAGCATGGCTTCGGCCAGGCGGAGGCCGTGCACCGGCAGCTGTACGACGGGCTGTGCGTGGTCAGCTTCGCCCCGGTGCAGGAGGACGTGCTGCTCTACCCCGACCTGCTGACCGTGCAGGTGCGCATGGACACCCTGGAGGTGGTGGGCCTGGAGGCCCGGGCCTACTGGACGAACCACGTCCTGCGCAGCCTGCCCGAGCCCGCCCTCTCCGCCGGGGAGGCCGCCGCGCTGCTCTCGGACCAGGCGGAAGCGCAGGAGCACCGGCTCTGCCTGATTCCCGAGGGCGAGGGGGAAACGCTGTGCTGGCAGTTCACCGTGACCCGGGGCGGCGAAACCTACCTCGTCTACCTGGATGCGCAGGACGGCCGTGAAATCGCCATCCGCAAGCTGATCCCCCTGGAAAACGGCTCCACCGCGGCATGAAAGCGCCGCCGTCGGGGCATGCTGTGCGCATACGGAGGTGCCGGTATGATCTACTGCCAGCTCAACGGCCGGGTGAGCCTCCCGGCAGGAAAGCCGCTGACCCTGGGACAGGCGGCCCGGGTGATCGCGCCCACCCCGGCGGAGCAGCTTCCCCTTCCCTGCCCCGACAGGCCCGGCGTATGGCGCGTCACGCCCGTGGATCTTCTGCCCGTGCTGCGCGATGCCTTTCCCGGGGAGCAGGTGACCTTCCTGGGGGCGGAGGCCTGCTACGTCCACCGCATCCGCCCCTCCACCCACGACCATCTGCGCCTTCTGCGCACCGCAGCGGCCTTCCTGATCCTGCTGCTGGGCAGCGCGCTGGGGCTGGCCTGGTTCCACAGCGATGTGGACATGCCCGCCGCCCAGGTAATGGTGTATCAGCTATTCACCGGGCAGGAGGCGGAGGATCCTCGCTGGATCACCGTGCCCTACATCATCGGCGTGGCGGCGGGGGTGGCGGTGTTCTACGCCCTGCCCTCCCGCAGCCGCTCCACCCCCATGGAGGTCAAGCTGAACGCCTATCTTCAGTCCATGGAGCAGACGGAGGGAAAGGATGTGCGCGATGCCCGGTAAGCTGGTGGCCGCGCTCATCGGCGCAGTGACCGGGGGCACCATGGCCGTGGCGGTGAGCTGCGTGTGGGTGGTGCTGCTGATCCCCGCCCGGCTGCAGGATCTGTTCCGCGTGCGCTCCTCCCGGACGATGACCCTGGCCATGTGGCTGGGCCTTGTACTGACGGCCCTGGGCAACGGCGTGGGCTTTTCCCTTCGCCTGCCCGCCCCGGCGGGAAGCGCCGCGCTGCTGCTGGGCGGCATGTTCGTAGGGATGCTGGCCTCGGCCCTGGGGGAGATCCTGGAGGTCGCGCCGGTGATGATGCGCCGCTTCCGCCTGGGAGACGTATCCCTGGGGGTCAGGTGGGTGATGCTCATCGGCAAGGGCCTGGGGGCCGTCATCGCCACGCTGGTATTCACCCTGTAGCAAGGAGGCTGCTTCACCATGGAAGAACCACGCTTTCCCAACCCTGTCAACGTGCTTGTGCCGCAGAGCGCCCCCGGCGAGCGGGAGGTCCGCTTCCCCCAGCCCCGGGACCGCGCCATGAACCATCCCCGAAAGGAGCAGACCCATGTTTGACAAAAACGCCAAGCCCTCCCCCCGCCGCCAGGCCCAGCTGGATCATTACAATCAGCTGGTGGAGAAGCACTCGCCCAAATCGCTCATGGCCCAGGGGCTGTTCCGGGCCTTCTGGGTGGGCGGGCTGATCTGCGTGCTGGGGCAGGCCTTCCTGGAGATTGGCCGGGGCCCCATGCACATGACCAACACGGCTGCCGGCACCTTTTCCTCCACGTGCATCGTGTTCCTGACGGCGCTGCTGACGGGCATCGGCGTGTTCGACCGCATCGGCCAGTACGCGGGGGCGGGAGCCTTCGTGCCCATCAGCGGCTTTGCCAATGCCATGGTGTCCCCCGCCATGGAGTTCCGCCGGGAGGGCCTGGTGCTGGGCCTGGGCGCGAAGCTGTTCACCATCGCCGGGCCGGTGCTGGTCTACGGGGTCAGCGCATCGGTGGTGGTAGGCATGCTGTACGCGCTGTTTCCCTGGTGATCAAGGAGGCGATTGACATGACCATCCACCGCATCGGCGAGGGCACCGTGGTGCTGCCCAGCCGTCCCCGGCTCGTGGCCGGCGCGGCCATCGCCGGGAAGAAGGAGGGCGAGGGCCCCCTGGGAAACGAGTTCGACGCCGTGATTGAGGACGACCTGTTCGGCGAGGAATCCTGGGAGAAGGCGGAGAGCCGCTTCTTCTACACCGCCGCCACCACCTGCCTGACCAAGGCCGGCATCACAAGCAAGCAGGTGGACGTGCTGCTGGGGGGCGACCTGCTCAACCAGATCATGTCCTCCTCCATGGCGGCGCGGGAGATGCACATTCCCTTCCTGGGGCTGTACGGGGCCTGCTCCACCATGGCGGAGAGCCTGTGCGTGGGCGCGATGCTGGTGGACGGCGGCTATGTGCGCAGGGCGCTGTGCGCGGCCAGCAGCCATTTCTGCTCGGCGGAGCGGCAGTACCGCTTCCCCCTGGAATACGGCTGTCAGCGCACCCCCACCGCCCAGTGGACGGTCACCGGCGCGGGCGCCTCCCTGCTCTCCGGCGACGAGGATGCCCCCGCCCTGTGCCGCGTCACCCACGTGACCATCGGCAAGGTGACCGACATGGGCCAGGCCGACGCCAACAACATGGGCGCAGCCATGGCCCCCGCCGCCGCCGACACCCTGCGCCGCCACTTCACCGACACGGGCCGCAGGGCGGAGGACTATGACCTGATCGTCACCGGCGACCTGGGGCAGGTAGGGCACGACATCCTGATGGAGCTGATGGAGGAAAGCGGCATGCCGCTCCCCTTCGAGCGGTACATGGACTGCGGGCTGCAGGTCTTCGACGGCGGGCAGGACGTGCATGCCGGGGGCAGCGGCTGCGGCTGCTCGGCCATCACCCTCAACAGCATGATTCTCCGCCGCTTCCGGGAGGGCGAACTGAAGCGGGTGCTGTTCATGGCTACGGGGGCGCTCTTGTCCACCACCTCCAGCCAGCAGGGGGAAACCATTCCCGGCGTGGCCCACGCCGTTGTACTGGAGGCGGACGCATGATGCGGATTCTTTTCTCCCTGGTCAAGGCCTTCCTGGTGGGAGGCTTCATCTGCATGATCGGCGAGGTGCTGGTGCTGAAAACCAAGCTGACCCCCGCGCGGATCCTGGTGGGATACATCGTGGCGGGGGTCATCCTCAGCGCGGTGGGGCTGTACGGCCCCCTGGCGGACTTTGCTGAGGCCGGGGCCACGATCCCCTTGACGGGCTTCGGCCACGCGCTGGTCACGGGCGTGAAGCGCGCCGTGCAGGAGATCGGCTTCATGGGCGCGTTCACCGGCGGGCTGACCAGCACGGCAGCGGGCATTGCAGCAGCGGTGTTCTTCGGCACGCTGGCCGCCATGATCTTCAAGCCCCGCGCCAAGGATTGAGTCAACTCCACGGAATCGCGCCAGCGGAAAGGGTCAAGTGGCGATGCCCCTTGCTTGGTAGCAGGGGCCGCGCCCCTGCGCAGGGATGTCGCGGCAGCCCACCGTCTCCCCCCCCCAACAAGTGAGTTTCCGGGCGGATGCGCAGCAATCCGCAATGGAAACGGCAGGTTC
>JBJEUJ010000311.1:0-1595 GCA_051883775.1 Aristaeellaceae bacterium
TCGGCGTACTCCTTGCCGTACTTCACGAACATGCCCGCAATGAACACGCTTTCCGCCACGGGGCCTTCGCTGGGGCCGCTGGTCTGGAAGCTCTCGCCGGGCTCGTCGCTGAAGCAGTTCAGGTTCAGGCAGTCGTTCCAGTCCGCCCGGCCGATCAGCGGCAGCCGGTGCGGGCCCTTGTGGGTGACGGTGTAGTTGAAGCTGCGGCGCAGATGCTCCATCAGCGTGGCGGTGTTGGTCTGGTCGCAGTCGAAGGCCACCTGCTCCTGCAGGATGGACGTGTCGCCCGTCTCCCGCACATACGCGCTGACCGCCGCGATGAGCCACAGGGGGTCGTCGTTGAAGCCGCCACCGATGTCGGCGTTGCCCTTCTTGGTCAGGGGCTGGTACTGGTGATAGCTGCTGCCGTCGGCGAACTGCGTGGCGGCAATGTCCAGGATGCGCTCCCGGGCGCGCTCGGGAATCAGGTGCACGAAGCCCAGCAGATCCTGGCAGGAGTCCCGGAAGCCCATGCCGCGCCCGGTGCCGCTCTCGTAGTAGCTGGCGCTGCGGCTCATGTTGAAGGTGACCATGCACTGGTACTGGTGCCAGACATTGACCATGCGGCTGAGCTTCTCATCGCCGCAGGTGAGGGAGAAGCGGGACAGCAGGCCGTCCCAGTAGGCCCGCAGGGCGGACAGGGCAGCGTCCACCTGCGCGTCTGTGCGGTAGCGGCTGAGGAGGGCGTGGGCGCGGGTCTTGTTGATGACGCCCGGGGCGGCCCACTTGTCATTCCGGTCGTTCTCCACAAAGCCCAGGACGAAGATCAGGCTGCGGGTTTCGCCGGGCTGCAGGGTGATGTTGAACTGGTGCACGCCCACCGGCGACCAGCCGTGCGCAATGCTATTCGTGCACGCGCCCTGCTCCACCACCTGGGGGTTGGCCGGGCCGCGGTACGCCCCCAGGAAGGCGTCCCGGCTGGTGTCGAAGCCATCGGGGGTCTGGTTGGCGGCAAAGACGGTGTAGTGGCGGCGGCGCTCGCGGTACTCGGTCTTGTGGTAGATGGCGCCGTCCTCCACCTCCACCTCGCCGGTGGAGTAATTGCGCTGGAAGTTGTTGGCGTCATCGACCGCGTTGTACAGACAGAATTCCACGTAGCTGAACAGCTGCAGGCTGTGGGGCGCGGCATCCTCGTTGGCGAGGGTCAGGCGGATGACCTCGGCGTTGTCGCCGATGGGCACGAACATCTCCTGCGCGGCGCGGATGCCGTTCTTCCGGCCCTCGATGACGGTGTAGCCCATGCCGTGGCGGCAGGTGTAGCTGTCCAGCTCGGTCTGAACGGGCTGCCAGCCGGGGTTCCAGACCACGCCGCCGTCCTTGATGTAGAAGCGGTGGCCCTCGCTGTCGGCGGGGGTGTTGTTGTAGCGGTAGCGGGTCAGGCGCAGGAGCTTGGCGTCCCGGCAGAAGCTGTAGCCCCCGGCAGTGTTGGAAATCAGGCTGAAGAAGCTCTCGCAGCCCAGGTAGTTGATCCACGGCAGCGGCGTGCGCGGCGTGGTGATGACGTATTCCCTCCTGGCGTCGTCGAAGTATCCGTAGCGCATGGGTGATACCTCCTT
>JBJEUJ010000312.1:0-2807 GCA_051883775.1 Aristaeellaceae bacterium
GGGAGCATACCTTCGACGTGTTCCACCTCAACAGCGAGCGGGGCGCGCTGGGCGTTACCCTGCACGAGATGATTCATTTCCTCTGGTTCCGCGCCTGGAACGACCTCCACCACGACAGCTGGGATGACTACGAGCGCCCCCACATGAAATGGATCCTCAGCGAGATGGTGGTGGAGAGCATCATGCGCGACCCCCGGCTGAGCGCCATCAACCCCTACTTTCCCCGGGAGCACGGCGGATGCGTGTATCCCTACTTCCAGGACATGGAGATTGAGGGCCGTCCTGCCCTGGACACCCTGGACGCCATGTACCGCCAGCGCGACAGTCTCCGGGCCTTCATGGCTGAAAGCTACGCCTGGTGCCTGGCCCATGAGCAGGACATCCGCGCCCACATCCAGGCGGCGGAGCAGACCTTCTGACCCCACAGCAAAAGCGAACCCCCATCCGCGACCCAGCAACGGATGGGGGTTTTGCTATGGACTCAGCCCTGGGTATGCTCCCTGGCGTAAATGGCCATGGCGCACTCCAGCCGCTTGCGCTCCAGCTGGCACTCCATGTCGTAGGGCTTGGAGATGTCGCCGTGGAATGCCTCGGCGTTGGCCGCGCAGCCGCCGGAGCAGAAGAACCGCGCCCAGCACTCCCGGCACTTTTCCTTGGCCAGGACGTTGTTGCGGGCGAATTTGTCCTGGATGGCCTTGTCAAAGGTGCCGTCCAGCACGCTGCCCATGCGGTAGCCCTCCCGGCCCACAAACTGGTGACAGGGATAAATATCGCCGTCGGGGGTCACAGCCACGTACTCATTGCCCGCGCCGCAGCCGGTGAGCCGCTTGCGCAGGCAGGGGCCACCCGCCAGATCCACATTGAAGTGGAAGAAGTTGAACCACTTGCCATTCGCCCGGCGATCCAGGTAGATCTGCGCCAGGCGGTCGTACTCGGCCTTCAGCTGGGGCAGGTCCTCCTCCTTGAGGGCGTACTCGCAGGCGGGGTCGGTGACCACCGGCTCCACGCTCAGCTGCTCGAAGCCCTCGTCCGCCAGGAACAGCACGTCGTTGCCAAAGTCCTTGTTGTAGCCGGTGTAGGTGCCGCGGACGTAGTATTCCTTGTCCCCGCGGGCGGCGGCGAACTTCTTGGCCTTCTCGGCAATGATGGCGTAGCTGCCCTTGCCGTTGACGGTGGGGCGCATGCGGTCATGCACCTCGGGGCGGCCGTCCATGGAGATGACCACGTTGTGCATTTCCCGGTTGAGGAAGTCGATGATCTCATCGTTCATCAGCACGCAGTTGGTGGTGATGGTGAACTTGAACTTCTTGTTCTTCTCCTTCTCGATGGAGCGGCCGTATTCCACCAGGCGCTTCACCACGTCGAAGTTCATCAGCGGCTCCCCGCCGAAGAAGTCCACCTCCAGGTTCACCCGTTTGCCGCTGTGCTCCACCAGCCAGTCCAGCGCGGCCTTGCCCACCTCGTAGGGCAGCAGCTTGCGCTCGCCCATGCAGAAGTCGCCCGTGGCGGCAAAGCAGTACTTGCAGCGCAGGTTGCAGTCATGGGCGGCGTGGAGGCACATGGCCTTGATGGTGCCCTTCTCGCGGATCTGCTCCACATCGTCATAGTTGTCGGGGGCGTTGAGCGCGCCGATCTCCTCCAGCTGCTTCAGCTCGCCGATCACCTCGTCCAGCTCCTGGGCGGTGTAGCGGTCCTTCAGCGCGTCCCGGATTTCCGCCTCGCTGTGGTCGTTCCACAGGCTCAGCACGTCATAGGCCATATCGTCGATGGCGTGCACCGCGCCGCTGCCCACATCCAGCAGCATGGGCTGGCCCACAGCCTTGAATGTATGAATCAAATTGGCTTCCTCCTGCTATTTTGCTTCTCACCCTGTCCGCAGCAAAAAAGGGCGGACCCTCCCGCCCTTTTCGCGCTACCGCCACTCTTACTTGCCGAAGGAGCGGTTGATCTTGCCCTCGTTGCCGGCCAGGACAGCGTTGTTCTCCCGGTTGGCGCAGGACTGGTTGGCCACGGTGCAGCTGGTCTTGCAGGCGCTCTGGCAGGAGGCCTGGCACTCGCCGCAGCCGCCATGCACCAGGGACTGCTTCAGGCAGGGATTCTGAATGGTCTGGATATGCTTCATGGGAACAAACCTCCATCACGCTTGCGCAGGCGCGGCGCGCCCATGCACATTCGCAGAATATCTTCCAGCCGGAACCGGCCCGGAATAACAATCATTATACACCATCTTCGGGCAACATGCAATCACCTGGGCGAAATATTCGACAGAATCAGCCCCACGATGCCGCCGCCTGCCACGCCCATGCCCAGATCCGCCAGATAGGCCGTCATGGGCGCGCTCTGCCCGGAGAGCAGCGCGTACAGCGCCACGCCCGCCGCCATGTACATCAGCCCCACCGCCGCGCCGCGGATCAGCCCGCCCTCGCCGCCACGGCCCACCGCGGCCCATACGCCCGCCACGATGGACGCCAGCTTCAGCACCTGGTTGAACACGCGCACCGCCCCCTCCGAGGGCCTGATCCACTGCATCAAAAGCGCGAATACCGCCACGCCAAGCAATGTCGTCAGCACCGCGATGCCCAGGCCCCTGAGCAGCCTCAGCCAGGGCGAGGGAGCCGCGCTATGCCGGCGGCGGGCCGTCCTTGTCTGTGCCATATGCATAGCCTCCTTCATGTCCGTGTGGTGAATGCTATGCGCGGGCACGGCGGAACATGCTTACCGCTTGGGGACAATCTCCAGCCAGTAGCCGTCCGGGTCGCTGATGAAGTAGATGCCCATGCCGGGGTTCTCGTAGCAGATGCAGCCCA
>JBJEUJ010000312.1:2907-7590 GCA_051883775.1 Aristaeellaceae bacterium
GAAAGGATGATCCCCATGCCCGACGTCTACACCCACTGTCCCACCATGACCGGCCCGACCCTGACCCTGCGCCCCGTCGCCCTGGAGGACGCCGAAGCCCTGCTGGCCGTCTACGGGGACGAGAGGCGCATCCCCTACTTCAACAGCGACAACTGCCACGGGGACAATTTCCACTACCCCACCCTGGAGAGGATGCAGCAGGCCATCCGCTTCTGGCTGGACAGCTATGCCCACGGGTATTTCGTGCGCTGGGCTGTTGCGGCGGAAGGAACGCCAGTGGGCACGGTGGAGTGCTTCCACCGGGCGGCGGAGGACGCCTACGGCGGCTGCGCGCTGCTGCGCATCGACCTGCGGGGCGACGTGGAGACTGCCGCCGTCAACGGCGAATGCCTCGACCTGCTGCTGCCCCATTTGAAGGAGCTGTTCCACGCCGACCGCGCTGCCATCAAGGCCCCGCCCGTGGCGGCGGAGCGCATCGCCGCGCTGCAGGCCCGGAGCTTTGTCCCGGGGGACGCGCCGCTGATCGGCCATGACGGCACCCGGTACGGGGATTACTGGGTGCGGGCGCTATAACCCCGCGCAGGAAAGTACAGTTCTCCCTGCTGCCGCGCTGCCTGCAGGCTCCGCCCCCGACCGGATGAACCGGCTGCCCCAGGCGGGTGTTCCCGGTCATGCAGCGGCCACAGGGCATGCGTGCCACCTCATGCCAGCCACGACGTTCCCCCGCAAGCCATGCCCAACGCAAATGGGAGGCGGTTCATGATGAACCGTCTCCCTTGTCTGTTCTGTCCGATGTGAATGACGGCAGGGTACTGCGACTTCCGATTCCGTCCGGCGCCATGGCCGGATCAGCCCCGGCTTGCCACATCGCCACGGGGCATGCGCACCGCCTCATGCCAGCCACGGCGTTCCCCTGCAAGCCCCCGCCCAACGCAAAAGGGAGGCGGTTCATGATGAACCGTCTCCCTTGCCTGTTCCCATTCAGCCGCGGATGAATCAGTCCTTCAGCGCGTCGTAGTCAATCTTGGGATTGGCCGCCTCGATCCACTGATCCACGGTCTCGTCGTAGGTGGTCTCCTGCTTGCTGCTCAGCAGCTCGGCGGACAGGGTCTCGCTGACTTCCTCCAGCGCCACAGGGCCTTCCACCACGTCGGCGGTGTACTGGATGATGTAGTAGCCGTACATGCCCTCCACCTTGTCGGACACATCGCCCACGTTCTCGAGGGCCATGGCGGCGGTCAGGAATGCCTCGTCCAGGTTGGTCTGCTCAGCGTAGATGGTGTAGCCATTCTTCGCGGTCACACGGTCGCCCTGCATGCCGGGATCGTCAGTCTTCTCGGCCATGAGGGTATCCCAGTCCGCGCCATCGGCCAGCTGCGCCAGCACGTCGTCCGCCTCGGGAGCGATGGCCGCATAGGCCTGCGCCGTGCCCAGCTTCAGCTGCTCGCTGTAGAAGGCCAGCTTCGCCTTGGATTCCGCCAGGTTCCGGGCCAGCTCAGCCACTTCCTCGGTCACATCCTCGCCAAAGGTGGCGGTAACGTCGGTCACGGTCGCCAGGGTGGAGACCGTCACATTGAGCGCATTGGCAGCGTCCTCAACAGGCTCTTCCTCAGCAGGCTCTTCCTCAACGGGCTCTTCGCCAGCTTCCTCAGCAGCAGGCTCCTCGGCAGCAGGCTCCTCAGCAGCGGGCTCCTCGGCAGCTTCCTCGGCAGCGGGCACAGCGGGCTCCTCCAGGGTCACGGACACCTGGCTGACCAGCGCATCCACATCGGTAACGCCCAGGGCGCTCAGACTGCTCATGTAGGAGGCAATCAGCGCTTCCTCGTCGGCGATCTTCTCGTTCAGCTCGTCCAGGACAGCCTCGTCCGCCTCGCTGAAGGCAATGAGGATCTGCTTGACCTGGCGGAAGCCGGCAGGACGATAGTACACGGTGCTGCCCGCGTTGGCGGCGCTGACGTAGCTGGCGGGGCTGGAGGCGTAGCTCTCCTGCGCGCTGGCAACCTTCTCGTCATAGCCGGCCTGCAGCTCCTCGTCGGTCACGGCCACGTCGGCAATGACGTAATCGTAGAGCTTCTGGGCGGTGATGCTGGCCTTCTCATAGGCCACCACATCCTCGTAGGACGCGCCCAGCTCCTCCGCCTTGGCTTCCAGGGCGGCGGTCAGCTCGTCGCCGGTCAGCTCGGTATCGGCGAAGTAGCTGTACTGGATGCTATCCAGGTTGGACTGCCAGGTGGAAGCGGCAGCCTCGTCCAGCTGCGCCTGCTCTTCCTCGGTCAGCACATCCAGGCCCAGCTCGGCAATCTTCTGCTCGGACACGGCCTGCTCCACCAGCCCGTCCACCACGGCCTGCTGCGCATTGGCAATGGCCTCGGCGGAGGTGGTGTCGTAGCTCATGCCGAACAGGCTGTAGTAATACGCCATGTAGTTCAGCTGATACTCGGTCTCATCCTGGATCTGGCCCTTGGTGTAGACGGTATCGCCCACGCGGATGACCTCCGTGGCGCGGTCCACCGCCAGATCCTTTTCGATCAGCGTGCAGCCGGACAGCGCCATGGCCATCACCAGCAGCAGCGCAAGCAAAGCCTTCTTGTGCATTGGACATTCTCTCCCATCCATAATAATCAGGATACTCATGGTATTATACCGCAAGTATCCTGTGAAACGCAAGGAAAATCCTCTTTTTTCTTGTGAATATTCAATGAACGGTCACGATATGGCGCCGTCAGGGGGCGATCTCTCCCGTCAGGCCGTAGCGATCCTTCATATATCCGTCCAGGTTGCCGTATTCGCTGACGGTGATGCGGTCAATGCCCAGCCGCCGCATGGCTGCCAGCAGGATGCAGATGCCGTGCACCACAATGTCCGCCCGGTGGGGCTGCAGGCCGGGCAGGCGCAGGCGCTCCTCCATGGGCATGTCGGAGAGCAGCCAGGCCTCGCGCTCCACCTGCTCCAGGGTCAGCACGGTGCCGTGCATGTAGGTGCGGTCCGTCCAGCGGATGCCCTTGACCATGGCCGCCAGGGTGGTGAAGGTGCCCCCCGTGCCGATCCACTTGCCCGGCAGGGTCAGGGTGGGATGCTCCCGGAGCTTGTCCTCCAGGATGTCCGTGGCCATGGCCTCCACCAGGGGCAAATCGCTGTGGGAGGCGATGGGCTGACGCTGATGCAGCCGCACCGCGCCCATCTGGCAGGAGAAGGCGCACACCAGGCTCTTGCCCTGGCCCACCACCACCTCCGTGGAGCCTCCGCCGATGTCGATCACGCCGCAGTAGTCCCCGTCCGTGGCCCCCAGGAAGGACAGCGCAGCCTCCTTCTCCCCGGAGCAGACCTCCAGCTCCACCCCGGCCTCCGAGCGCAGCCGCGCGGCGAATTCCTCCTGGTTGGAGGCGTCCCGGGTGGCGCTGGTGGCGAAGAGATGCACCTGCTCCGCGCCCCTGGCCCGGGCGTCCTCCGCCATGCGCTTCACCGCAGCCACCGTTGTGTCCATGGCCTCGGGCCGGAGCCTGCCCTCCGCGTTCAGCCCGGCGAACAGGCGCGTACCCTCCCTGTCGCGCCACAGCCGCCTGGCATGGTTCCCCTCCACCTGTGCAACCAGCATCCGCACGGAATTGGATCCGATCCCGATGACTGCCACCATCATGACAGCATGCCTCCCTCCCGCGTTCTCCCTGGGTATAAAAAGAGGAACCCGTGCGCGCACAGGCTCCCCCTTCAGTACATGGTCATCTCGTCCATCAGAATCTGCAGCTCTTCCCTGGTGTAGCCCTCCAGCACCTCGGGGTTGATGACCTCAAAGCGCAGCTCCCCCGGCTTGAGGAAGGCATAATCCTCCCTGGCGCGGGACTCGATGTAGCTGCTGGTGCCCACCTGCTGCAGCTGACCGGTCAGCTCCAGCTGATTATTTTGCAGGCGGGTCAGGGTCTGCTGCAGGGCGGTCTCCTGCTCCTGCGCGCGGCGCATGTCCCGGGCATTGCTCCAGAAGCCCACCGCGAACACAGCCACAATCAGCGTGCAGAACACCGCCATCGCCCGCCATCTGACCACCACGCGATCCATGGGCCTCACTCCTTCCGCGCCGCATCGTTGGTAGATAACATTTCGCCTCGTCTGCAGGAAATCCTTCTTTTGGGGAAGGAGTTTTTTTCATTCTGCGGGCAAGCCTGGCCATGCCCGCCCCCAGCGCGCTGACAAGCCTGCTTGCCCCTGCGAAGTACAGCAAAAGCCCGATCATCAGCCCCAGCAGCCCGTAGGCCCGCAGCCCCCCGCCAAAGCGCGTCAGCACCCACAAAAGCAGCGCGCCCGCCGCCAGCGCGGTCAGCCCATCGCCCACGAGACCCGCCATGCGGCTTGAGCGCCGCAGCGCCCCGGACAGCTGCACCAGCAGCCCCAGCCCGAAGCCCCCCGCCGTCAGCCACAGGAAGGTCTGCTCCTGGGCGGCCTGGGCAAAGAGATTCTCCAGCATCATCCCAGCGCCTTGCGCAGGAAGCCGCCCCTGCGCCGGGCCGTGCCGCCCTCGTAGGCCGCGCTGTCGATCACGCCGTCCACGGTCAGGCGGCCCTCCTCCAGCTGCAGGCTGGATACATGCAGCCCCGTGCCCGTCAGCGTCAGGCGGCCGCCGTGGGTGTGCAGCACCACCGCCCCGTCGTCGAAGCTCTCCACGTCCGTCACCCCGGTGACGACCGCCTT
>JBJEUJ010000313.1:0-7588 GCA_051883775.1 Aristaeellaceae bacterium
TCCTCCTGCGTGCTGGTGGAAATCACCGCCAGGCGGGGCTGTACCGCCTCCACCAGCGCCGGGGACGTCGCATCGTCCTCGCCATGGTTGCCCACCTTCAGCACGTCGCAGGCGGGAATCAGCCGCCGGGCCAGCAGCAGCTTTTCCTCCGGGAACTCCATATCCCCCGCCAGCAGCAGGCGCACGCCGTCCTTCTCCGCCAGCAGCACCACGGAGTTGTTGTTCTCCTTGTCGGGATCCTCCGCCGTGGGGCCGATGACCGTCAGCGTGCCGCCGTCCAGGGGCAGCGCGTCCCCTGCCGACAGCCAGACCACCTCCTGCCCCCGCATAGCGGCGGCCTTGACCACCGGATGCTTGCTTTCCTTGCAGGTGGACCAGCGGGAGGCATACCACGTTCCCACCCCGATGGAGGACTGGGCCAGCGCCGCCGCGCCCCCCGCGTGGTCGCTGTCCGTGTGGGTGACAATCACCCCGGTCAGATGGTCAATGCCCTGGCTGTGCAGCGCCCGGGACAGCTGCCCCCAGCTTTCCGCGGTGCCGGTGTCAATCAGGTAGGTATCCTCGCCGCTGCGCAGAAGCAGCGCGTCGGCCTTGCCCACATTGACCGCCTGCAGGGTCATGGCGTCCTCCGCATGGGCGCAGCCCGTCAACACCAGCAGCAGCGCCAGCAGTATCGCTCGCATAACCGGCCTCCTTTCCTGTATACAAAAAACGTGTGCAACGCGGAAATTCGTCCCGGAAGGGGCGAATTCCTGCCCGCAGAGAGGCTTGCGCTTTCCGGCGGAATATGATACGCTTTTCCCACAGGATGAATGAAAGGAGCTGCCCGCCATGGAGCGATGGATGCGCCTGGCCCTCGACCAGGCCCGTATGGCTGCGGAGATGGGGGAAATCCCCGTGGGCGCGGCGCTGGTACGGGGGGATGAGCTGATCGTGGCCGCCCACAACCTGCGCCAGACCAGCCACGACCCCACCGCCCATGCGGAGCTGATCTGCCTGCGGGAGGGCGCGCTCAGGCTGGGGGACTGGCATCTGCGGGACTGCACGCTCTACGTGACCCTGGAGCCCTGCCCCATGTGCGCCGGAGCCATGGTGATGAGCCAGCTGGGCCGGTGTGTGTGGGGCGCGGCGGATCCCCGCCAGGGCTGCTGCGGCAGCGTGTACGACCTGCCGGGGGACGCGGCGCTGCACGGGATCACCCGCTGGGAAGGCGGCGTGCTGGAGGCCGAATGCGCCCGGCTGATGACGGACTTTTTCGATGCAAGGAGGCAGCCATGAAGCGGATTTACGTCTACATCTATCAGGACATGGCGGACTTTGAGGTCACGGTGCTGCTGCAGCGGCTGCGGATGACCGGCGGCCGGGAGATCGTGGCGGTCAGCGAGGGCATGGAGCCCGTCACGGCCCAGTCCGGCCTGCGGTACCTGCCCGACCTGCGGATTGCCGACGTGACGCCCTCTGGCGAGGACGAGGCCCTGCTGATTCCCGGCGGACCCATCCGCATGGAGCAGAACGCCATCGCCCCGCTGGCGCGCTCCTTCCTGGCGCGGGGGCTGCTGGTGGGGGCCATCTGCTTCGGGCCGCAGTTCCTGGCCCGGGCGGGGATCCTGGCGGAGCATCGCTACACCACCTCCTGCCCGCCGGAAAAGCTGGCGGACATGGGCCTGACCGACTTCTTCCCCCGGGAGAATTTCGTCCCCGCCCGGGTGGTGACGGACGGGAACCTGATCACCGCCCAGGGGTACGCCTTTGTGGACTTCGCCCAGGCGGTGTGCAACTACCTGCATATCTTCCGGGACGAGCAGCATGCCCGGGAGCAGCTGGGCCGTATCAAGGAAGGCTGACGATCCTCCCGCCGGAATGCGAGGCGTCCATCAGCCGGTATCAGCCACAGGGATGCACTGCTGTGGCTGTTCCTGCATGCTTTTCTGTTATGTGATGGCATGAGATCAGGCAGAACTACAAATCGGGATTATACGGGGGAAAAGAATGGATCATTGTGATTGGTGCAGCCTGTCTGAAGAAGACAAACGGTATCAGGTGTACGAAAGCAAATCATGGTCCGTTTTCCTTGCAGATGAACAGGATTACATTGGACGATGTATTTTGGTATTAAAGCGTCATTGCGCTTCAATGTCAGAGCTTACAGATGATGAATGGGACGAGCTTCGCAATCTGATTTGTCAACTGGAGACGTGTATGAAAGCTGCTTTAGGAGCAACTCTATGTAATTGGAGTTGCTTGATGAATCATTTCTATAAAGAGGCAGCACCTAATCCTCATCTTCATATTCACGTAAGGCCAAGATATGAAAATCCCATCATGCTCCAGGAACGCACATACACTGATAGCGATTTTGGTCATCATTATGCGCTGAAGAAGAGCGGGGTAATACCTGCTAAAGACAAGGAAGAAGTGTTGATCCGACTGAAAGAATGGCTGAATCGCTAACTTCCGGTTTGCCAGGCAGGCAAGGACGCACTTCCATCCACCGCTTAGTGCAGTGCATCATGCGCGGGTTCGCACCGCACCCAACACATAACCAAACAATCCGGCCTGTGGTTGCAGCCATAGGCCGGATTCACTGTTTTACGAACACTGCCCACAGCCTCGGTGGGCAGCTTTTTCTGTTATCCGCGAATCAACCGGATCAGCGCGTCGGTGACCCTATCCATGTCCTCCGCCGTGCCCACGGTCACCCGGAGCCATGGCTTCAACCGCGGCGCGGAGAAATGCCGCACCAGGATGCCCTCCGCCCGCAGGGCCTGCTGCACGGGGGCCGCGTCCTTTTCGTCCGCCCGGACAAACAGGAAGTTCGTCGCGCTGGGCAGCACGGTGATCCCCGCCTCCGTCAGGCGGTGGCGGCACGCGTCCCGGGCCGATACCACCTTCGCCACGCAGGCGGCGGTGTAGTCCTCGTCCAGGATGGCCGCCCGGGCCGCTGCCTGGGCCAGACGATCCACCGGGTAGCTGTTGAAGCTGTCCCGCACCCTTCGCAGAGCGTTCACCAGCCGCTCGCTTCCCAGTGCATAGCCTACCCGCAGCCCCGCCAGCCCGTGGCTCTTGCTGAAGGTGCGCACAATCAGCACGTTGTCGAACGCCGCCAGCAGGGGCAGGGTCGTCTCCGGCGCGAAGGCAGCGTAGGCCTCATCCACCAGCAGCACCGCGTCGTGGGCGCGGGTATGCTCCGCCAGGCGGCGCACCGCATCGCCTGCCAGCAGCATGCCCGTGGGCGCGTTGGGGTTGGCCAGCGCCACGGGGCAGCCCTGCATCAGCCCCTCCACATCCACAGAAAAATCCTCCCGCAGGGGAACGGTGCGGTAGTCCGCGCCGAACAGGTTCGCATACACCGGGTAGAAGGAATAGGTCACGTCCGGGGCCAGCACGGTTTTTCCCGCGAAGAATGCCGCGAAGGAGAACGCCAGCACCTCGTCCGAGCCGTTGCCGCAAAAGACATTCTCCGGCTTCACGCCGTTCACCCGGGCGATGGCCTCCCGAAGCGCGGTGGACTCCATGTCCGGGTACAGCCGCAGGGTGTCCGTCAGCCCCGCCAGGGCCTCCGCCACCCGTGGCGAGGGCGGATAGGGGTTTTCGTTGGTGTTCAGCTTGATGAGCCGCTGGTTCTTCGGCTGCTCCCCCGCCACATAGGGGGTCAGCCGCAGCGCAAGCTCGCTTTCGTAGGCCATGGTCACGCCCTCCTCACCGGCACGCCCTCCCGGGCCAGGTAGTCCTTCAGGCCGGCAATTTTCATGATGCCGAAGTGGAACAGCGTCGCCGCCAGGGCCGCGTCCGCATGGCCCACGGTCAGCGCGTCGCGGAAGTGCTCCAGCTTCCCTGCGCCGCCGCTGGCAATCACCGGCACCGGCACCGCGTCCGCCACCGCCCGGGTCACGTCCAGCGCAAAGCCATCGCCCACGCCGTCGGTATCCATGGAGGTCAGCAGAATTTCCCCTGCCCCCCGGCGCACGCCCTCCGCCGCCCATTCCAGCGCGTCCAGGCCCGTGTTGACCCGCCCGCCGTTGACGTACACGTCCCAGCCGCCGCCTGCACGGGCCTTCACATCCATGGCCAGCACCACGCACTGGCTGCCGAAGCGCAGCGCAGCCTCGGTGATGAAGTTCGGGTTCCGCACTGCCGGGCTGTTGATGGACACCTTGTCCGCCCCCAGCCGCAGGATCTCGCGAATCTGCCCGATCTCCCGGATGCCGCCCCCCACCGTGAAGGGGATGAACACCTGCTCCGCCACCCGGGACACCACGTCCAGCATGGTACCCCGGCCCTCGTGGGAGGCGTTGATGTCCAGCAGCACCAGCTCGTCCGCGCCCGCCTCGTTGTAGCGGACAGCGGCCTCCACCGGGTCGCCCGCGTCCCGGATGTCCACGAAATTCACGCCCTTCACCACCCGGCCGTCCCGGATGTCCAGGCAGGGAATGATCCGCTTGGTCAGCATGACGCCGCCCCCTTCCACGCCGCGAAACGCCGCAGCATCCTGAGCCCCGCCGTCCCGGACTTCTCCGGATGGAACTGGGTGGCCATGACGTTCTCCCGGCAGACAGCGGCGGTGAACACCTGCCCGTAGTCGCAGGTGGCGGCAGTCCATTCCTCCGACACATCCGCCATGCAGTAGCTGTGGACGAAGTACACGCAGGGGTCCTCCCCCGCGTCAAAGAGCGGGCAGTCCCGGGTAACGAGGGTGTTCCATCCCATGTGGGGAATCTTCAGCCCGTGATCCTCCAGCCTCGTCACCGTGCCGGGAAACAGCCCCAGGCCGTTGAAGAAGCCGTTTTCCTCGCTGTGCTGGAACATCATCTGCATCCCCAGGCAGATGCCCAGCACGGGCTTGCCGGCCTGCGCAGCGTCCAGCAGGGCCCTGTCCAGCCCCGAGCGCCGCAGCCTCTCCATGGCGTCCTCAAAGGCCCCGACCCCCGGCAGCACCACATGGTCCGCTGCCGCAACCGCCGCCGGGTCGTCCGTGATCACCGCCTGCTCGCCCAGGTACTCGAAGGCCTTCTGCACGCTGCGCAGGTTGCCCATGCCGTAATCCATGATGGCGATCATCCGCTTCACGCCTTTCATCGTGCTAAATCACTAAAGTTTTCTTTGGAGGGAAAAGGCAGGAGGGGCGCTCCTGCCTGAAATCACCTTACCGGTAGAGGATCTCGTTGCGCTTGGGGCCGTTGGACACCATTTTGATGGGGCAGCCGCAGGCCTTCTCGATGAACTCCACGTACTTGCGGCAGTTCTCGGGCAGATCCTCGTAGCGCTTGATGCCGCGGATGTCGCACTCCCAGCCGGGCAGCGTCTCATACACGGGCTTGCAGCGCATGAGGGTGGGGGTGGCGGGGAAGTCGGTGATGCGCTCGCCGTCCACCTCGTAGGCCACACAGACAGGGATTTCCTTCAGGTAGCCCAGCACGTCCAGGTTGGTCAGCACGACCTCCGTCGCGCCCTGCACCAGCACGCCGTAGCGGGTGGCCACCGCGTCGAACCAGCCCACGTCACGGGCACGGCCGGTGGTGGCGCCAAACTCGCCCGCGTCGCCGCCGCGACGGCGCAGCTCATCGCCCGCATCGCCCTCCAGCTTGGTGACAAACGCGCCCGCGCCCACGCAGGAGGAATAGGCCTTCGTCACGCAGACGATGTCGGTCATGTCCCTGGGGGACACGCCCGCGCCCACGCAGCCATAGCCCGCCAGGGGCGAGGAGGAGGTGGTGTAGGGATAGATGCCATGGTCGGGGTCGCGCAGGGAGCCCAGCTGGCCCTCCAGCAGGATGGTCTTGCCCTCCTGGTTGGCCTTGTGCAGGAAGAGCGTGGTGTCGCACACCATGGGGCGGATCTTCTCCGCCAGCTCCTCCAGGCGGGCCATCAGCGCGTCCAGGTCGATGGCAGGCTTGTGGTACAGGTGCTCCAGCAGGCAGTTCTTCTTCACCAGGGCGATCTCCAGGCGGCTGCGGAGGATCTCCTTGTCGTACAGCTGGCAGACCTGGATGCCCACCTTGGCGTACTTGTCGGAATAGAAGGGCGCGATGCCGCTCTTGGTGGAGCCGAAGGCGCTCTTGCCCAGACGCTCCTCCTCGAACTTGTCAAAGTCGATGTGATAGGGCATCATCACCTGGCAGCGGTCGGAAATCAGCAGCTTGGGCATGGGCACGCCGCGGCTGGTCAGGGATTCCAGCTCGCTGAGCAGGGCCTCGATGTTCAGGGCCACGCCGGGGCCGATGACGTTCACCACATTCTGATGGAACACGCCGGAGGGCAGCAGATGCAGGGCGAACTTGCCATACTCGTTGATAATGGTATGGCCGGCATTCGCGCCGCCCTGGAAGCGAACGACCACGTCGCTCTTTTCCGCCAGCAGATCGGTAACCTTACCCTTGCCCTCGTCGCCCCAGTTGGCGCCTACGATGGTACGAACCATGGGAATCCTCCTTCAAGCGGCGGACAGAATCCGCCGCATGTTAGCATCATGCGTCAGTATCCATTATGACGCATTGGCGCGGAGATGTCAAGGGAACATTCTTGAATCCTGGCATAAATTCGTTCGGCAGGAATTGTGCGCTGTTCAGGGCAGGACATGCTCCCGATGGAAACGAACAGACCCTTTCGGAGGTGTTGTCCATGAAAATGATGTCCTTCAATTCATCCTGCGCCTTCGCCGGGCTGGCTAACATGCTGGAAGCCCTGGGCGTGGACACGGAGGATCGGCTGATCGCCCTGGAAATGGGGCTGCCCTATCTCTTCGCCAAGGAAGATGGCGTATACTGTGCCGGGCCGATGCTCCAGGGAGCGCGGTGGTTCGACCTGTACCTAAGGCCACGCGGATTTGTTCTTGTTGAAGCATCGCTACCCCATGAGCAGCTTCCTGCGTTTCTGCTCGGGCACATCCCCGCGATGCTGGGCCTGCAGGTCGGCGAAAACAGCAAGCACGCTGTAGTGTTCACGCGTTTTGCGGGCGATACATACCACTTCATCAACAACCGGCATCCTTCCACCGGCGAGCCGGATGAGCTGGCGCTGACCGCAGGTGAGCTGATGGCACGTACGGATCCGCAGGTGCGTGTGACCACGCTTGAGCACGTTTCGCCTGCGCCTGTCGACCTGAAGCCCGCGCTGACCACATCGCTGGACACGCTTGCGGAGTACCGCCGGGACATGGACGCGCTCCGGCATACACGTTGCGACAGAACACGGTTGCTTTCGCTGATGGGCACGCACCTCCGGGCGTTCCTGCTGGACGCGCTGACCATGATGCGCCTGATTCACGCGGATTCGCTGGCTGTCCGGATGGCTGAGCTGCAAGGCACATTGCTGCAAGCCGTTCGCATAGGCTCGGAAGATGTACTGTCGGATTTGCTGCCCATGGTGAAATTCATGCGCACCCTGGATGATTACGTAGCGCTCATTGCTGAGAAGGCCCGGGCAATTTGATCGGGCCTGCCCATGATCCTGCTCCTGTGCTCCCAGTGCAGCCAGAACGACTCCTCGCCTGGCCTGCGGCTGCTTCTCCGGCACAAAAAAGAAGCACCTCTATTTGAGATGCTTCATATGGAATCCGGCAGCGACCTATCCTCCCGGGCCGTGTCCAGCC
>JBJEUJ010000314.1:0-7547 GCA_051883775.1 Aristaeellaceae bacterium
GGGAACGTCCCACTTGGCGATGTTGGGGTTGCCCATGCCCATGACGGCCACCTTCACACCGTCGTAGTCGTAGATGCGGTAGGGCTCATAGCCCATCCAGGTGGCCCAGTCCTTCTCCGCGTCCGTGTTGGAGGAGGCGTCCAGGTAGTTGGCCATGGAGACCCACAGCGCGTCCTCCGTGTCGGTGGCGGGGGCGGTGGCATTGCTCAGCTGATGCTGAAGAATCTCCATGCCGTAGTTGAACTCATGGTTGCCCAGCACCCACATGTCGTAGTCCAGGGTGCGCAGGGCCTTGACGCAGGGGTCGTCCTCGTTGCCCTTGTAGAAGGCGTAGTAGTAGCTCAGGGGCGTGCCCTGAATGGTGTCGCCCGCGTCGGCCAGGAAGACGTGCTCATTCTGGGCGCGCATTTCCTTGATGTAGGTGGCGATGCGGGTCAGGCCCTGCCGGTAGGCGCCGGAAGCGCTGACGTCGGCGGTGTAGTCGGTTGCATACATCTGTCCATGAATGTCGGACGTACCCAGGAAGAGAATCTCCACGGTATCGCTGCCCTGCGCCATGGCGGGCACAAGCCATACCATGCAGAGCACGGCCGCCAGCAGGACGGATACCAGCCGGGATGGGAATCGGTGCATACCAATACCTCCTTGTGTGGTTGTCGGAAAGGACTGTGACTATCCTGATTATAGCACAAATACAGTAAAAAAACAGGGGGAAAAGCTGCGCAGATGGATTTCTTTGGACAAAAGGGCGTAAAAAAATAAGCGGCCGAAGCCGCTTGGGAAATCCATTTATGCCTGCGGGAAAGGGAATGCCTCCAGGGCGTTGCGCCAGTAGACGTCCTCCAGCTCCGCCGGGGTGAACAGCACGCCGTTGTCCAGGTAGCGGTAGAGGTTCTCGTAGCTGTCACGGGTCAGGGGCGAGGGCAGATCGCTGCCCCACATCAGCTTGCGGTGGCCCACAATCTCCTTGGCCAGGCCGATGTAGCGGCAGGCGGTGGGGTAGGGGAACACCTCCGGCTTGGTTTTCCACGGCACGGCGGACAGGTCAAACCAGATGTTCTCCGCCTTCATGGTCTCAAGCGCGCGGACAAGGCCCTCCTCCTCGCCCAGGCGGGGCGCGGTCAGATGGCAGACGATCAGGTGCATCTGCGGGAAGCGGGCGGCCAGGTCGGCCACCGCATCCGGCTGGAAGCTCTCGTTGGGCTGGGTGCCGATGTCCAGCACCAGCGTGCCGCCGCCCTCGGCAATGGCCTGGGCGATGGGCAGGAAGCGGGGCCCGTTCAGGCGAAAGGGCTCATGGTAGCTCATGATGCCCCCGTCGGAGCTGACCTCGAACTTGACCGTTTTCACACCCTCCTTGACGAAGAACCGGTCGAAGATCTTCTCCCGGTTGCCCGCGAAGGGGTCGAAGGTGAAGGCGGGCAGGAACATGTCCGGCCAGGCCCGGGCCGCCTCCAGCGTGTATTCATTCTGGAAGCCGTAGAAGCTCCCCTGCAGCAGCACGGCCTTCTCCACGCCCTTCTCCATCAGGAAGTCGTGCAGCCGGTCGTAGGTCACGTCCCGCTCGCCCAGCTCCGGAGGGAAAAGCGGAAACTCGTTGCCGTCCGCCCAGCGGGCCATGCCGCCGCCCACGGCCCGAAGCTCACCGCCCCGGGAAAAGCCGTGCAGATTCTCCACCACATGCGCGTGTACGTCAATCAGCCTTCTCATGGTAACAAGAGCCTCCCTGCAAGCATCGGTTGTGTCGGTACGCTTATGATAGCAGAGCGGGCTGGGAATGTCAATTACGCAGCCCGCTTGTCCGCCGGATACCGTCAGAGGGAGGTATCTCCCTCCTGCCAGCCCTCCGGGGGAACGCCGCCGGGATCGAAGCCCTCGGGAGGCGTCATGCCGGGGTCGAAGCCCTCGGGGGGCGTCATGTCAGGGTCGAAGCCCTCGAGGGGCGTCATGTCAGGGTCGAAGCCCTCGGGAGGCGTCATGCCGGGGTCGAAGCCCTCGGGAGGCGTCATGTCGGGATCGAAGCCCTCCGGGGGCGTCATGTCGGGATCGAAATCCTCGGGGGGCAAGGCATCCCCGTCGGGCGCAGGATCCGCCGGCAGAGCGTCACCCCCGCGGCCGCCGCCCTTGCCAAAGCTGCCCTTGCCAAAGCCGCCCCGGCCGGAGCCGCCCTGCCCGAAGCCCCCTTCTGCGGCATAGGCGCTGCTGCCCACGGTGACGGCGCGCTGCTCGCTGCCCACGGTCAGGGTACAGGCGTCCCCGTCGGCCAGGCCGGGGCAGCTGACGATGACCAGCTGGAAGGCCTGCGCCGGGGTGAAGGAGGTCAGGACGGCGTTGCTGCTGTCCAGCAGGGTGACAGTTTCGCCGCCGCTGTGCTGGCTGGACAGGGACACGACGGTGGTGGGCTGGGTGGACGCGCCGCCGAAGCTCTGCAGCATGTGGGAGGAGGAGCCCGTGGCCAGCAGCGTGCCGCCGGTGATCACGCCCGTGCCGCTGTAATCAATGGGCACCTCGGTGGAGGATGCCGCGCCGCAGATGAACACGCTGCCGCCGCTGATGGCCATGCTGCCGTTGGAATCCATGCCGTCGCCCCGGGCGGTGATGGTCACCTCGCCGCCTGTGACGGTCATGGATGCGCTGCTGCTGCCCTCGCCGCCGGGCCAGCCCCGCCCGAAGCCCGAGCTGTCCGCGCCGCCTGCGGCGTTGATGCCGTCGTCGCTGGAGGTCAGGTCGATGCTGCCGCCCTCGATCAGGATGGTTTCGCCCTCGATGCCCTCATAGCTGGCGGTAACCTCCAGCCTGCCGCCGGAGATGGTCAGCTGCTTGTCCGAATGGAGCGCGTCATCCCCGGTGGCGATGGTGACGTCGCCCCCGGCGAGGGTCAGGGCAGAGGCCGCGTGCAGGCCGTCGTCCGCCGTGTCCAGATTCAGCGTGCCGCCGCGGATCAGGATGCTGCCGGCCTTCATGCCCTTCTGGGAGGGCGTGTCGTCATGCTCGTCCGCGTCATACCAGCCCCGCCGCTCGCCAAAGCCGGTGGAGGCCTGCACCTCGCTGCGCTCCCCAGCTTTGACGGTGATCTCGCCGCCGTCCACCTGGAGCACGCCCTCCGCCGAGAAGCCGTCGCCCTGGGTCGTCACATGGATGGCTCCGCCGCTCAGGTAGATGTAGCCCTCCTTGCCCTCGTCCTCCCGGGTGGCGCGCACGCCGTCCGTGCCGCTGACGATGGTGATGTCGCCCCCCGCGATGCGGACGCTGTCCTTGCCGCTCAGGCCGCGCTTGCCTGCCTCAATGGTCAGCGTGCCGCCGGTGACCTTCAGCGAGTCGGTGCTTTTCACGCCATGGCTGCCCTCGCAGCTGACGTGCAGCGTGCCGCTGCCGTTCAGGGTCATGGTGCAGTCCGCCCAGATGGCCGCGTCGGCCTTGCTGCCTTCGCCGGGCGTACCGGTGACGGTGACGGTGTTCTCCGTGCCCACCAGGGTGGTGAGGAACACCTTGTCCGCCTGGGCCGCCTCGATGGCCGCGCAGCCGTCGGCGCAAAGCGTCACACCGCCCAGCAGCAGGCGAACCTTGTCATCCTCGCCCGCGTCAATCAGCACCCGCGTCCCTTCGCCGGAGAGCAGGTAGCTGCCGCCGCCGGTGATGGTCAGCACGCCGTCCTGCAGGGTGTAGCCCTCGCCCTGCTGCGCGTCCATGCCAAGGACGATGGGCGTGGCTTCCTCAGGGTCGGCGGGGGTCATGTCGCCGCCGGTGAACTGCTCTTCAGCCGTCATTACGGCGGGTGCGGCGGAATCCTCCGCCAGGGCGGGGACAACCGCCGTCATCAGCAGCATCAGCGCCATCCAGGCGGATACCATGCGACACTTCATGCTTTCATTCCTCCTGAAACCGGCAAGCCCTGCCGGTGTGATCGGTCAAGCATAGCAGGACAAATCAAATTCTATACTGTGCATTGGGTGAAGATTGTGTGAAAAAAGCAGCGTATCCTGCAAAAAGCGCGTCCGCCGCTTCCGTTGGAAGCTGCGGACGCGCAGGAGCGCCGGCTCACAGCATGTGAACGCAGCCCTCCCGGAAGGACAGATACGCCGTGTCGCCCACGCGATAGACCTTGCGGCCAGCAGGGCAGTAGTCGGCCAGCTTGACCAGGGTGTCGCCCACCCGCAGGTGGTAGTTCTGGTACGCGCCCATGAAGCAGGAAAGCTCCACCCTGCAGGGCAGCGCGCCCGAGTCAGCCAGGATGCCCGCCTCCGGGCGCAGCACCACCTTGCACTCCTTGCCCACGGGGAAGCCCTCGGGGTTGGGCACCTGCACCGGGTGTCCGGCGATGGACAGCACGCACTGGTCGCCCTGGAGCTGGGTGATCTCGCCGGTGAGGAAGTTCACCTCGCCGATGAAGTCCGCCACAAACTCGCTCTTCGGATGGTGGTAGATTTCCTCCGGCGTGCCCATCTGGGCCACCACGCCCTTGTTCATGACGATGATGTTGTCCGAGATGGCCATGGCCTCCGCCTGGTCGTGGGTGACGTAGACGGCGGTGATGCCCAGGGTCTGCTGGATGCGGCGGATCTCCGTGCGCATGGACACGCGCAGCTTCGCGTCCAGGTTGGACAGCGGCTCGTCAAAGAGCAGCACGCTGGGCTCCACCACCATGGCCCGGGCCAGGGCCACGCGCTGCTGCTGGCCGCCGGAGAGCTGGTTGGTCATGCGGCTCTCCATGCCGGTCAGCTCCACCAGAGCGAGGATGCGCTCGATGCGCTCGTTCATCTCCGCCCTGGGCACCTTGCGCAGCTTCAGGCCGTAGGCTACGTTGTCGTAGACGTTGTAGTGGGGGAACAGCGCGTAGCTCTGGAACACCATGGCGGTGTCGCGCTTGTTGGGGGTCAGGGCGTTGATGGGCTCGCTGCCCAGATAGATTTCGCCCGCGTCGGGGCTCTCAAAGCCCGCGATCATCCGAAGCGTTGTGGTCTTGCCGCAGCCGGAGGGGCCCAGCAGCGTCACGAAGCTCCCCGGGGCGATGTCCAGGGACACATCGTTCACCGCGTAGAAATCCTTGCCGGTTTTCGGATCCTTGTAAATCTTGGAAATATGCTCCAGGCGCACGCCCTTCTTCTCTTTGCCGGCCATGTCAGGCTTCCTCCTTTATCCGCGTCTGTTTGCTGGAGCCAAAGCGGCTGATGATGAAGTTCATCAGCACGATGGCCGCGTAGACAATCACAATCAGGATCGTGGCGTAGGCGCAGGCCACGCCGTAGGCGCCCTTCTCCGCAAACTCGTTGATGCGGCAGGTGATGAGCAGGTAGCGCGGGGTCACCAGCAGGATCACCGCGCTGATGGCGGTGATGGAGCGAACGAAGGTGGTCACCAGGCCGCTGAGGAAGGAATCCTTGATCAGCGGCAAGGTCACGGAGGTGAACACCTTCGCGCTGCCCGCGCCTAAGTCGTAGGCGGATTCCTCGATGGACTTGTCAATCTGCCTCAGGGCGGAGATGCCGCTGCGGGTGCCCACCGGCAGCGAGCGCACCACGAACACGATCACCAGGATGATGCCCGTGCCGTAGATGCCCTGCATCAGCCCCGTGCGGAAGATACCGCCTGCGAAGCCCCGGATGAAGCCCACGCCCAGCACTGTGCCGGGCACCGCCATGGCCAGCATGGACACGAACTCGATGAAGCCCTTGGCCCGGAACTTCTTCTTCACCACCAGGTAGGAGATGATCATGGACAGAAGCGCCGTGATGGGGGAGGCGATGAGGGACAGAACCAGCGAGTCCTTGAAGGCCTTGAAGCCGTCGTCCCGGAACAGCTGCTGGAACCACTTCAGGCTCAGGCTGTAATCCCGGCCCCAGAGCTTGAACAGCGCGCCGAAGGGAATGGCGATGTACATCAGGATCACGAAGGCCGACAGCGCCGAGCAGATCACCGTCAGCGGGATGCGCACGCTCCGGTCGGAAATCGGGGCCCGGGCGCGGCTGGCCTTGCCGGTGAGGGTGGCGGCGGTCTTGGCCTCCAGGTAGTATTTCTGGATCAGGAACAGCACCAGCGTGATGCCCAGCAGCACCACGGCCATGGCCGCCGCGCCGTTGGTATCGTAGCTGCCGCCGGTGATGCGCAGGTAGATGGTGGTGGCCAGGGTATCGTAGCTGCCGCCGATCATCATGGGGTTGGCGAAGTCCGCCACCGACTCGATGAACGTCACCAGGAACGCGTTGCCCAGGCCCGGCAGCATCAGCGGCAGGGTCACGGTGGTAAAGACCTTCATCCGGCCTGCGCCCATGTTCCGGGCAGCCTCCTCCATGGAGGGGTCGATGTTCTTGAGCAGGCCCTTGAGCATCATGTAGCACACCGGGAAGAAGGTGAGAATCTGCACAATGGCGATGCCCCACAGCCCGTACACGTTGCTGTCATAGATGCCCAGGATCTGCCGGGTGATCAGGCCTCCGCGGCCAAACAGCAGGATCATGGACAGCGACAGCACGAAGGGCGGCGACACCACCGGCAGCGTGGACACCACGCCGAACATCTTCCGCACTACCCGGGAGCGCACGTCCACATAGCAGTCCACATACGCGAACAAAAGGCCGATCACCACCGCGCCGAAGCTGGTGATCATGCCCAGCAGGAGCGTATTGTAGAAGGCGCGGTTGAAGGTGTAGTCCTTGAAGATGCGGGGGAAGGCATCGAAGGTGACATGGTTGTCCTGCACCTTGACATAGGCGGTGGCAGGGTCGATCTCGTCGCCCTCCTTGAGCACGCGGCCGTTCTGGGCGAACAGGAAGCCGTAGGCCGTGGAAAGCTCATCCATGGATACGTCGACGGCCTTGCCCTTGTTGTTCACCAGCCGCACAAGGGTCTCGCCGTTCTTCTCCTTCACGGACAGCTCCGCCTCGCCGGACAGCACCGTCTCCAGGGGGATCAGGTTGGTGTTGCGCACATAGATGCTGTCCAGCAGCAGCATGGCCAGCGGGTAAAGGATGAACAGCGTCAGCAGCACAATCAGCAGCACAATGGTCGCCACCAGCACCGGATCGGCGAAAAACTTCCTGCGTTCCAGCGCCGCGCTTTGGCGTTTTTTCATGGGCGGTTACCCCTTTTTCCAGATTTCCTCCCCGGCGCCGTGTCGCCGCGCCGGGATGTGCCGATTGAAACGGAGAGGGGGGCGGGTTCTGTCACCCGTCCCCCTCGGAAGAACATGCAGGCTGATTCGGTTACTCGGTCTTGAAGCGGTCGTCCGCCGCGGCGCCAAGGGCGTCGAAGAAGTCCGCCACGTACTGGGTGGTGTTGTTCTTGGCGTCCTCGAAGTCATAGTCGATCACGTTGTTGGGATCCAGGCCGAAGGGCTCCACAGCCGCGGGCTGCTGGGCGGAATTGATCACCAGGAACTGATAGCTCTCGGCGTCGTCGGCCAGCTCCACGCACTCGGGAGACAGGGCGTACTCAATCCACAGCTTGGCGGCGTTGGGATGCGCGCAGCCCTCGAAGATGGCGGTGGCGCCGATCTCAAAGCTGGTGCCCTCGCTGGGGATGATCAGGGCGATGTTGTCATAGCCGGAGAG
>JBJEUJ010000315.1:0-1580 GCA_051883775.1 Aristaeellaceae bacterium
GCTATTGGAACTGGCTGACCGCCTTTCTGACCGGCGACATGGGCACCAGCTACAGCTACCACATGCCGGTGGCCGATATGCTCTCGGACAAGCTGCCCATCACCTTCCTGCTGACCATTTTGTCTTTCCTGTTCACCGTCGGGCTGTCCATTCCCCTGGGGATCCTGGCGGGCAGCATCCGCAACAAGGCGCTGGACGGTTTTTTCGCCGTTCTGGACCAGGTGGTCATGAGCATTCCCGCATTTTTCATCGGTATATTGGCCTGCTTCCTGTTCGGAACGGTCTTTCGTATTTTCACACCGGGCGACTTCGTCTCTTATAAGGAAAGCTGGAGCGCCTGCCTGATCTATCTGATCTTTCCCGCCCTGTCCATCGCCATTCCCCGCATTGCCATGACGGTCAAAATGCTGCGGGGTTCCATTCTCGGCGAGCAGGGAAAGGACTACGTGCGCACCGCGCGCAGCCGGGGCAACGACCGTCCGGCGATCCTGACGCGGCATGTACTGAAAAACGCGCTGATCCCCGTCATTACATTTCTGGCGGTCTCCGCCGCCGAGATCATGACGGGCACGATTATCATTGAACAAGTCTTTACCATCCCCGGAATCGGCCGGCTGCTGCTGGCCAGCATCTCCAACCGGGACTTCCCGGTGGTTCAGGCCATTGTGGTCATCCTGGCCGCCTGGATCGTTGTTGTGAACTTTGTGGCCGACCTGCTCTATCAGCTGGTCGATCCCCGCATCCAACTGCGTTGAGAGGTGCGTGAACCATGAAATCAACAAGGAACCCCTTTCTCTATATCGGCGGTGCCATCAGCGCCGTTATGGTGGCGCTGATCGTCCTGGGCTACTTCTGGACACCCTACGATCCCACGGCCATGGAGTCGGCCAAATTTCTGCCTCCGTCCTGGGAGCATCTGCTGGGGACGGATAATTTCGGCCGGGACATCTTCAGCCGCGTGATCGACGGGGCGGGCACCACCTTTTTCATCGCCGTGTGTGTGGTGGCCATCGGCTGCGTCGCCGGCGTGATCATCGGCAGCCTGTGCGGCTATTACGGCGGCCTGCCCGACCTGATCCTGACCCGGATCTGCGATTCCATCACCGCGTTCCCCGCTTTCCTGCTGGCCCTGGTCATCGTCAGTGTGGCGGGCAGCGGTACTTATAATATCATCCTGGCTCTGGGCATTCTGTTTATTCCCAGCTTTGCCCGCATCGTGCGGGGGGAGTTCGCCCGGTGCCGGGAGCTGAACTACTGCAAAAGCGCCAAGCTGATGGGCGCCAGTGACCTGCGCATCATGTTCTTCCACATCCTGCCCAACACATTCCCCGTGCTGCTCAGCGCGATCACCATCGGCTTCAACAACGCCGTTCTCAGCGAGGCCAGCATGAGCTTTCTGGGCATCGGTGTGCAGCCCCCCTCCGCCAGTCTGGGCTCCATGCTCAGTGACAGCCAGACCTATCTGCGAAGCGCCCCCTGGTACGCTCTGGGCACGGGGTGCGCCATCATCCTGCTGATTTTGGGCTTCAGCCTGCTCAGCGAGGGGCTGCAGAAGAGCGCCCGGCGGAACTGAGAGGTGC
>JBJEUJ010000316.1:0-1569 GCA_051883775.1 Aristaeellaceae bacterium
GCAGGGGCGGCGTTAGCCCCTGCGCAGGTCTGGGCGGCAGCCCAGGCGCAGCACAGCAGCGTAGTAACAAAGGAAAAGAAAAAGCGCGAGTTTCCGAGCAGGCGCCGAAGGCCGCCCGCGTTGGAAACGGCAGGTTCGTGCAGCTCCACAGGAACGACCTCATCCGACCTCGCTTCGCTCGGCCACCTTCCCCAAAGGGGAAGGCTTACGGGGCGCACCTTGCCTTTCCTTTGGGGAAGGCTTACGGGGCGTTAGCCGTGACGGATGAGGTGCGCCCCTGCTTCAGCGGAAATGATGCATCAGGTTCAGGCACTCCGGCACGGCGGGATCCACATACCCCGTGTCCGCAAAGCCCGCGCGCCCGTAGAGGCGGAGGGCAACGGCGTCCTCCCGGTGGACGCACACCTCCACCGCGTCGTAGCGGCCCTCCTCCCGGAGCCGCGCCAGCAGCAGCCGCAGCGCTTCCCCGCCGTAGCCCCGGCCCTGGTACCGCCGGTCAATCATGAGCTGCTGCAGGTCGTAGCAGGCGGGCGGCTCGTCCAGATCGCGCACCAGGGCCAGACCCACCATCACGCCATCCGCCATGATCGCGTACACCCGCGCCCGGTCATGCCGGTACACGTACCCCCGGGCCAGGATGCCCACCGCCGGCGCAACAAACCCCCGCTGCGCCTCCCCAACCTCCAGCCGGACGGCCTCCAGCCAGTTGGCTTCCGTGATGTCCTCCAGATGAATCATCCGCATGCCTCCTTACGTAAAAAAAGTGGCCCGAAGGCCACTTTTTTGATGCATCTTATTCGGCGTCGCTGTCCTGGGGCAGGAATGCCTTGCCCTCGTCGGTGTAGGTCACCTCAGCGGCGGCCAGCCAGGCGTCCATGGTGGTGTTGAACATCTCGTTCTCGGCGGTGGCCAGCAGATCCTCCCGCAGCTCCGCCTTGATCTCATCCGTCAGCTCCACGGGGCCAGCGGGCACATCCCGGGTGTACTGCACAATGTGCACGCCGTAGCTGCCCACCACGGGCTGGGCAATGTCGCCCACGTTCTCCACGGAGAAGGCCGCCTGCACAAACACCGGATCCCACAGGATGGAGTCCAGATGCACGGCGTAGCCCTCGGTCTTGTAGGGCTCGCTCTGCATGCCCGGATCCGTGCCGTACTCGGCCACCAGGTCGGCAAAGGCCACACCCTCGGCCAGCTTGGCATTGATCTCGTCAATGGTGGGCTGCACGGAGGCAATGATGGCGGCATAGGCCGCGTCCACATCCTCGCGGGTCACGCGCTGAACAGGCTCGGCGGTCTCCTCAGGGGCGGCTTCCTCCCCGGCGGGCTCGGCAGTCTCCTCCGCAGCAGCTTCCTCACCAGCGGGCTCGGCAGTCTCCTCCGCAGCGGCTTCCTCGCCGGCGGGCTCGGCAGTCTCCTCCGCAGCGGCTTCCTCGTCGGCCTCCTGCTGCTCCTCCAGCTGGGCGCTCAGATCCTGATAGGCCTGCAGCAGCTCGTCATCCACCTGGAGCAGAATGTGGGTCACGCCGCGGTAGCCCTCGGGCTGATAGTAGGAGGTCTGGCCGTAGT
>JBJEUJ010000317.1:0-7350 GCA_051883775.1 Aristaeellaceae bacterium
ACTTCGCGCCGGCGATCAGGCTGCCCATGTCCAGGGAGAAGATGGTGCGGTCCTTGAGGGAATCCGGCACGTCGCCCCGGACGATCCGCTGGGCCAGGCCCTCCACCACGGCGGTCTTGCCCACGCCGGGCTCGCCGATGAGGACAGGGTTGTTCTTGGTCTTGCGGGAGAGGATGCGGATCACGTTGCGGATCTCGCTGTCCCGGCCGATGACGGGGTCCAGCTTCTGCTGCCGGGCCATCTCCACCAGGTCGGTGCCGTACTTCTTCAGCGCGTCGTAGGTTTCCTCGGGGTTGTCGGTGGTGACGCGGGTGGCGCCCCGCACCTGGGCCAGGGCCTTGAGGAAGGTCTCCTCGTCATACCCCACGCTCTTGAGCATCTGCTGCACGCGGCTGGAGGCCTTGGCGCACAGGCCCATCCACAGGTGCTCCACGGACAGGTACTCGTCCTTCATCTGCTTGGCCCGGGCCTCGGATTCCACCAGGGCCTTTTCCACGTCCGGGGAGATGTACACCTTGTCGGCCTCCCGGCCCGGCCCGGACACCCGGGGGATGCGGCCCAGGGCGTCATTCAGCTGGCGGCGCAGGCTGTCGAGGTTCCAGCCGCAGCGCTTGAACAGCTGGGGGATCAGCTCCCCGTCATTCTCCGTCAGGGCCAGCATCAGGTGCTCCTGCTCCACCTGCATGTGCTGATATTCCATCGCCAGGGACTGGGCGCGCTGCAGCGCCGCCATGGTCTTCTGCGTGAATTGATTCATATTCATAAGCACACCTCCTGTTCGTCAGGATGAAAGTCTGACTTTCTTTGACTTTCACAATGCTATTGTACTACGCTTTTGCTGAAAGTCAAGGGGTTCCGGGAAAAAAGTCTGACCTTTTCTGACTTTTTTATGCGGCGGGCAGGAAAAGCCATTTGACCAGCCCTGCGCCTTGTGGCATAATGACACTATGCGATGCAAAGGGAGGTCTTGTCATGCAGCCGGTGCGGATCCTGGGAGCCAGGGCGGGGCAGATTCTGCCCCACATTCTGCCGGAGATAGATCGCAGCCGCCGGGAGGGCGTGCGAGTGCTGCTGCTGGTGCCGGAGCAGTATACCCTGCAGGCGGAGCGGGAGCTGATCGAAGGGCTGCATTTGCCCGGGCTTATCGACGTGGACGTGCTGTCCCCCCGCAGGCTCCACCGCAGGATTCACGAGCGGGGCGGACGGGATCCCGTGGCCCCCCTGGACGACCGGGGGCGCAGCATGGCCATCAGCCAGGCCTTGAGCCTGTGCCGGGAGCAGCTGCACTACTACCGGCGGGTGGCAAGCCAGCCGGGCCTGCCGGACAAGGTGTCCGTCCTGTTGCGGGACATGCAGAAGGCCGGGCTGACCCCGCCGGAGCTGGCAGCCCACGCGGAGACCCTCACCGGCGCGGCGAAGGCCAAGGAAACGGATCTGGCGCTGATCTGGCAAACCTATGAGCAGGTGATTGCCGGGCGGTTCGCGGACGAGACCATGCAGCAGCAGGAGGCGGTGCGCCGTCTGGCTGCCAGCCACGTGATGGACGGTGCGGACGTGTGGGTGTACGGCTTCGACGTGCTGCAGGAGCCCTTCTGCGAGCTGCTGGCGGAGGCGGCGGGGCTTGCCCGGAGCCTGACCGTCACCCTGACCATGGACGCGAAGGAGGCTGCCGACGGCCGGATTTTCCTGACCCAGCGGCGCAGCGCCCGGGGGCTGATTGCCTGCCTGGACGCGCGGGGCATTCCCCACGAGCTGCGCTACCTCCCCCTGTGCAAAGAGACGAAGGCTCCGGCCCTTCGGCACCTGGAGCAGCAGCTTTTCACCCGGCGGGACGCGCCCTTTGACGGGGACAGCGCCTGCGTGAGCCTTCATGCCGCCGCCAACCCCTACGCCGAGGCCGCCTACGCCGCGGCGGAGCTGCGCCGCTGGCACGACGGGGGGATTCCCTGGTCGCGCATGGCGGTGGCGCTGGCCATGCCCGGCAGCATGGACGGCATCCTGGCGGTGACGCTGCAGGCGGCGGGGATTCCCCACTACCTGGCCAGGAAGGACTCCGCCCTGCGCCACGGCCTGTGCCGGATGCTGGCGGGGTCGCTGCAGGCCATCGCCAGCGGGTTTGCCCAGAAGGACGTGCTGGAGGCGGCCAAGTCGGGCTTCTCCCCCCTGACGGCGGAGGAGGCCTGCATCCTGGAGAACTACGCCATGGAGAACGGCGTGAACCGGGGCAAGTGGCTGAAGCCCTTCACCCGGGGGAATGCGGAGGAGGCCGAGCCCCTGCGCCAGCGCCTGATGGAGCCCATCCTGCACCTGCGGGAAAACCTGCGCCAGGCCCGCACGGCGGAAAAGTCGGTGGAGGCGGTGTTCCATCTGCTGGAGGAGGTGGGGGCCTACGAGCGGCTTTTGCAGCGGGAGGAGGAGCTGCTGCGCCGGGGCATGGCGGCGGAGGCGGCCTGCAACCGGCAGGTGTGGCAGGTGGTGATGGACCTTCTGGATCAGCTGCACGCGCTGCTGGGGGAGAGCCGCGCCGCCATGAAGGACATGGCCCGGTTCATTGCCTCGGGGCTGGCGGGGGCGAGCATCAGCAGCCTGCCGCCCCAGCCGGACACGGTGATGGTGGGCGAGGCCGGGCACCTGATGACAGGCCGCCTGGACGCGCTGCTGGTGATCGGGCTGCAGGACGGGGCCATGGCCTCGGGCCTGGACAGCCTGCTGACGGAGCGGGAGCGCGCGGCATTGTGCGACGCGGTGCGCCGTCCGGTGGGACTGACGGGGCAGGAGCAGGCCGCGCTGAGGCAATCGGACTTCTACAGGACGCTGGCGCTGCCGGACAGGCTTTTGACGCTGACCTTCTCCGAGGGGAACCAGGACGGCGGCGCGCTGCGGCCCGCGGGGCTCATCCGGGACGTGCAACGGCTGTTCCCGGGGAAAGCGGTCACCGGCGGCGTGACGGCGGACGGCGGGGAGGAGCCGCCCCTGTCGCCGCTGCTGGCCCTGGACGGGTTGGCGCTGCGCCTGAGGCAGGTGGCGGACGGCAAGGCGGAGGATCTGGATCCCCGCTGGCAGGAGGCGCTGCGGGTTTTGTGGCGGTCGAAGGAATGGGGCGGGCGCATGAGGCAGGTGATCAGCAGCCTGAGCGCCCATGTGGAGGCGGGACGGCTGACCCTGGAGCAGACCCGGCGGCTCTTCACCCAGGACACGGTGAGCATCTCCCGGCTGGAGCAGTTTGCCGCCTGCCCCTACAAGCACTTTGTGGACTACGGCCTCAAGCCCGTGAAGCGGCAGGAGTTCGTCTTTGACCCGGCCCAGCGGGGGGATTTCTTCCACGAGGCCCTACAGCAGTACGCCACCCTGGCCTCCGCCCTGCCCAACTGGCCCCAGGTGGAGGAGGAGGAAGCCGAGCGGTTGATGGATCAGGTGCTATCCCCCATGACCGCAAGGTGGGAGGGCGGCCCGCTAACGGAGGACGCCATGGGCCGTCAGCTGGGCCAGGGGTACATCCGGGACGTGCGGCGGGCGGCGTGGCTGTTCACCCGGCACGCCCGGAACAGCCGCTTCACCACCTGGGGCACGGAGGTGGCCTTTGGCGAGGCGGGCGGGCTGCCCCCGGTGATTCTCACCCTGCACGACGGGCGGCGGGTGGCCCTTAGGGGCAAGATCGACCGCATCGACCGGTATCAGGGGGACAAGGGACTGTACCTGCGGGTGATCGACTACAAGAGCAGCCAGCACGACATCGACCCCACCCGGCTGTGGTACGGGCTGCAGCTGCAGCTGCTGTTGTACCTGAAGGCGGCCAGCCAGAGCCGCCCGGACGCGCTGCCCGCGGGGGCGTTCTACTTCACGGTGAAGGATCCCATGGTGAACGCGGCGGAGGACGTGAAGGCCGAGGCCGAGCGGCTCATCGCCCGGGAGCTGCGCCTGGAGGGCGTGGTGCTGGCGGAAACCGAGGTGGTGGACGCCATGGACGACCAGGAGAAGGAGCTGTCCCTGGGCAAGGTGTTCAACAAGGACGGCAGCATCGCCGCCTCCGCCGACGCCTACGGCCTGGAGGAAATGCGCGCGCTGCTGGACCATGTGCAGCAGACCGCCGCCGGGCTGACCGACCGCATCCGCCAGGGCTGCCTGGACATATCCCCCGCCCAGGACGGGGCCTGGAGCGCCTGCGACTGGTGCGACTACGCCGCCGTGTGCCGTCTGGATCCCGCCCTCCCCGGGGGAGAAAAGCGGTGCTTGCCGCACCTGTCCCGGCAGGAATTGGCCCAGCGGCTGGCGAATAAAACAGATGGCGGGGAATCCTCTCCGGCAGGGGAAGCCCCTCAGGGCTGAACACAGGGAAGCCCGCACCCACGAGGCGCAGCCAGCCCGCCGCAGGCCGGGCAACACCCCACGCGAGGTGCAGCTGGCCCGCCGCAGGCCGGGCCCCCCGTCTCCCCCGGGAGGTTCGGAGGGCCCGCAGGCCCTCCGGCTTGCAATCGTATCCCGGGGCTTTGCCCCGGGGGCGGGTCGTTTTCCGCTCTGCGGAAAACCTTCCTTACAGCCTCGAGCGGCCGGGAGCCGCGCAGCGGCGACCAGCGAGAGGCTGCAAACTCCTCAAAGTGGCGCAGCCACTTTGAGGAAGGCGCCAGCCAAAAAGTTTGGAGCATGGATTGAAACTGGCCGGGAAATGGTATATAATGATTCCACACAACACTCGTAAGGAGGCTGATCCCCCATGATTCAGATCATCGCAGGCAAAAAGGGTTCCGGCAAGACCAAGCGTCTTATCAATATGACCAACGATACCGCCAAGACGTCCAGCAGCAGCGTTGTTTTCCTGGATAAGGACAACAGCTACATGTTCGACGTGGACCGCGCCGTCCGCTTCGTCAACGTCAACGATTATCACGTCAGCAACAGCGATATGTTCCTGGGCTTCCTGGGCGGCATGCTGGCCTCCAACTATGACGTGGGCGTGATCTTTGTGGACGCGTTCATCAAGCTGACCCATACCGAGCTGGCCGACGCCAAGCCCATCATCGACACCCTGGAGGAGCTGGGTGAGAAGCATCGGGTGAAGTTCGTGCTCTCCGTCAGCGAGGATCCCGCGCTGCTGCCCGAGTTCATGAAGGGCTACGTGATCTGACGGAAGAATACCCGCAGCGCCACCGGCGGTATACAGAGCAGGGCGGCTGCGGAACAGATCAGGCGTTTCCGGGCGGCGGTGCGTTGCAACTGCCGCCCTTTTCCATGGCGCGGCGCTTTGACGCGCTTTCCCGCGAAAGCGGCGGTCACGCGCCCGCCTCTGCGCCAAAGGCCTCGCCGGATGGCCGCGCCATCCGATCAATAACCGATGGAGTGTGATTCCCCATGTCTTTCTTCTCCACCCGCGGCGGCGCCTGCGTCACGGCCTCCCAGGCCATTCTCCGCGGCCTGGCCCCTGACGGCGGCCTGTATGTGCCCGCCATGTTCCCCCCGGTAACGCCCAGGCAGATTGCCGGCCTGGCCGCCATGGACTACCGGCAGCGGGCGGTGGCGATCCTGAAAATGTACCTGGAGGACTTTACCCTGCCCGAGCTGGAAAATGCCGTCGGCCAGGCCTACGCCCCGGACAAGTTTGACGATCCCGCCATTGCCCCCGTCCGCCGCCTGGACGACAGCACCGCCGTCATGGAGCTGTTCCACGGCCCCACCCTGGCCTTCAAGGACATGGCGCTGCAGCTGCTGCCCCACCTGACCACCCTCTCCGCCCGCAAGAACGGCGAAACGCGGGAGGTCAGCATCCTGGTGGCCACCAGCGGCGATACCGGCAAGGCCGCCCTGGAGGGCTTCAAGGACGTGCCCGGCACCTCCTGCACCGTGTTCTACCCCACCGACGGCGTCAGCGATGTGCAGAAGCTGCAGATGACCACCACCGGCGGCAGCAACACCCACGTCATCGGCCTGAACGGCAACTTCGACGACGCCCAGACCGGCGTCAAGCAGCTGTTCTCCTCCGAGGCTTTCGCCCAGTCGGTGGGCACCCGGGGCAAGGTGCTGTCCTCCGCCAATTCCATCAACTTCGGCCGCCTGGCCCCGCAGATTGTCTATTACTTCAGCGCCTACGCCGAGCTGCTGGCCCAGGGCAAGATCCGCAACGGCGACCCGGTGAACTTCGTGGTGCCCACGGGCAACTTCGGCAACATCCTCGCAGCGTACTACGCCAGGAGCATGGGTCTGCCGGTGGGTAGGCTCATCTGCGCCAGCAACCGCAACAACGTCCTGACGGATTTCTTCACCACCGGCATCTACGACACCCGCCGCCAGTTCTACAAGACCACCTCCCCCTCCATGGACATCCTGATCTCCTCCAACCTGGAGCGGCTGCTCTTCGAGGTGGCGGACAGGGACGGCGAGCTCATCAGCGTGTGGATGCGCCAGCTGAAGGAGTGCTACACCTACAACGTGGGCGAGCAGCGGCTGGAGTGGCTCAAGAGCCTGTTCTCCGCCGGGTATGCCGACGACGCGCAGTGCGCCGAGGAAATCCGCCTGCGCTTCCAGCAGGACGGCTACCTCATGGACACCCACACCGCCGTGGCCAGCCATGTGCTGCGGGAATACCGCCGCCAGACCGGCGACCAGACCATGACCGTGATCGTCTCCACGGCCAGCCCCTACAAGTTTGCCGCGGATGTGCTGACCGCCGTCCAGGGCAGGGAGGCCGCGGAGGGGCTGGACGCCTTCGCCTGCTCGGAGAAGCTGGAGCAGGTCAGCGGCATGCCGGTGCCTGAGCAGGTCAAGTCCCTGCGGAGCCTGCCGGTGCGCCACACCGCCCGGTGCGAGAAGGAAAACATGGCCCAGGCCGTGCTGAACGCCTTCGACGGCAAATAACCCCCCTGGAGCGCGCCAGCGAAAACGGGTCAAGGGGTGAAACCCCTTGCGCGGGTGCAGGGGCGGCGTTAGCCCCTGCGCAGGGATGTCGCGGCAGCCCAGGCGCAGCACAACAGAGCAGCAACAAAGGAAAAGAGAAAACGGCAGGTTCAGCCCGTAAGGGGAGCAGAACCCCGCCGCGCGCCCAGACAGCCGCATTCCCTGGCTTCGACAAACGCAAAAAGGCCATGCAGACTTTCCCAACCGGGAGCCTGCATGGCCCTTTTCTATGTCGCGGATGCTTCAAACCGCCCGCTGCGAGGCGTGGATGAACCACGCGCCCTGTCGCTGATCAGATCTGGTTGGGATCCTCAGCCTCGGCGGGGCTGCCGGCGCCGATGGTCATGTCCAGGTCGGACATGGGGGTCTCCGGCTCGGCGGAATCCTCCGGTTCCTCGTCCCGGTCGGCCCGGGCCACGCCGATCACCCGGCTGCCCTCGGCCAGCTTCATCACGCGCACGCCCT
>JBJEUJ010000318.1:0-7262 GCA_051883775.1 Aristaeellaceae bacterium
AACATGACGCCGATGGTGTTCGGCCCGCAGTGGCAGGCCACGGTGCAGCCCGTCCGGGCCTCGCAGACGGTCCGGAAGCGTCCGTCCTCCTGAAGGGTGCGGATGGTGGCGGCAACGGCGGCGGGATCCGCGGCGGGATGCACCACGATGGCCAGGTCGTTGCGGCTGTCGGGGCAGGCGGCCAGCAGCTCCCTGGTGTACTGCACCATGCAGCGCTCGAAGGAGCCCCGGTACTTCTTCACCACGCCCATCACGCCGTCGTGCACGGCGATGCAGGGCTTGAGGTGCATGAGGTTGGCGCCAAGGGCGGCGACGGCGGAGCATCGGCCGCCCTTGCGCATGTAATCCAGCCGATCGAGGAGGAAGCTGGATTGCACCTTGGCAGTTGCCGCCTGGAGATGGCCGGCGATTTCCCGACCAGTGCGGCCCTCCCGGGCCATGCGGGCGCCCTCCAGGGCAAGCAGCCCCTGGGCGCTGGAGAGGTTCCGGGAATCGACCACGAACACGTTGTCGAAGGCCTCCGCCGCCCGGCAGGCAGTCTGGTAGCAGCTGGACATTTCCCCGCTGAGGGTGATGCAGATCACCGCCTCGCGGGTTTCGGCCCAGAGGGCGAAGTAGTCCCGGAATTCGTCAATGTTCACGGAGGCCGTTGTGCACAGCGCGCCGCCCGCGTCCACATGGGCGAACACCTCCCGGGGGGTGATTTCCACCCGATCCCGGTAGCAGCGTCCGCCCATCTGGATGTACAGGGGCAGGATGGCGATGTCGTTTTGCTCAAGCAGCTCGTCGGGCAGGTCACAGGTGGAGTCGGCAATGATTTTCACGGACATGGCGGATTTTCCTTTCCGTCCCGGTTGAATGAGGCGATTTACGCGCAGGAGACGCCCAGGCGTTCACGCCACAGGGCGGCAAGGTCCGTCTGCTCCCAGGGCATGTCCCTGGCGTGCTCGCCGAAATGGCCGTAGCAGGAAACCTTGCTGTAAATGGGCGCCCGCAGGCCGAAGCGGCGGATGATGGCCGTGGGGCGCATGTCCACCGTATCCAGGATCAGCTGGCGGATTTTCTCCACGGGCATGGTTTCCGTGCCGAAGGTGTCCACCAGCAGCGATACCGGCTGCGCCACGCCGATGGCGTAGCCCAGCTGCACCTCGCAGCGCAGGGCCAGACCTGCGGCAACCACGTTCTTGGCCAGGTGGCGCGCCAGATAGGCCGCGCTGCGGTCCACCTTCGTGGGATCCTTGCCGGAGAAGGAGCCGCCCCCGTGCCGGGCGCAGCCGCCGTAGGTGTCCACGATCAGCTTGCGTCCGGTCAGGCCGCTGTCCCCCGCCGGGCCGCCGATGAGGAAGCGTCCGGTGGGGTTGATGAGCATGCGGGTTTCCCCATCCAGCAGGGAGGGGGGCAGCGCTTTGCGGATCACCTCGTTCATGACCGCCGTGCGCAGCGCCTGCTCGGAGATGGCCGCGGTATGCTGGGTGGAGACCACCACCGTGCCGATCCGAAGGGGTACGCCGTTCTCGTACTGGACGGTCACCTGCGCTTTGCCGTCGGGCAAGAGCTCCGGCAGCAGCCCCGTCTCCCGCACCCGGGCCAGCTGCCGGGTCAGGGCGTGGGCCAGCTCAATGGGCAGGGGCATCAGGCTGTTTGTCTCCCGGCAGGCATAGCCGAACATCATGCCCTGATCCCCCGCGCCGCACTCGTCCTCGTTTTCCCGGCTCACGCCCAGGTTGATGTCCGGGGACTGCTCGTGCAGGCTGACGGTGATGCGGCAGGTGTCCGCGTCAAAGCCGTGGCCGGGCCGGGTGTAGCCGATGGCGCGGATGGTCTGCCGGGCGATGGCCTCGTAATTCACCCTCGCCCGGGTGGTGATTTCACCGAAGATATGCACCGCATCGGTGATGGCGGTCACCTCGCAGGCCACGTGGGAGGAGGGATCGCCCGCCAGCACCGCGTCCAGGATGGCGTCGGCAATCTGGTCGCAGACCTTGTCGGGGTGCCCCTGGGTCACGCTCTCGGAGGTAAAGAAGGTGGTCATGGCTTACTCCTCCTTGCCGCAGGCGGAGGGGCAGCTGGCACAGCCATGGCTGCAGGCCCACAGACGCTCCGCGGTGGGCGTCCAGCTCTCGGCGTAGCTGTCGCACTTGCCGCACAGGTGATCGGCGGTTTCCGGGGACTGGGGGTCGGTGGAATGGGCGCCGGTCTTCTCCACGATCTCCCGCAGCATGTCAGGGTTCTCCAGCATGGGGCAGGGGCGGAGCATGTTGTCATTGAAGGGCTGACCGTCGTGGTAGGCCATGAAGATGGGGGAGCGCAGGGCGTCCAGCAGGCTCATGTCACGGATGTTGGCGTTGGAGTAATGGATGAACACGCAGGGATCCACGTCGCCGGCAGCGTTGATGTGCAGGTAGCGGCGGCCGCCTGCGATGCACCCGCCCACATACTCGCCGTCGTTCTGAAAGTCCATGGCGAAGATGGGCTTGGTGGAGCGTACCTGGCGGATGCGGTGGTACATGTACTCCCGCTGCTCGGGGGAGGGCAGCAGCTCGGGGGCGGCATCGTTGCCCACGGGCATGTAGTGGAAGTACCAGATGAAGCGCGCGCCCATGCCGCAGATGAAGTCGATGTACTCATCCGAGGCGATGGAATCCACATTGGCGCTGGTGTAGCAGGCGGAGATGCCGAAGGGCAGGCGCTTGTCCCTGAGGATCTGCATGGCGCGGGTGGCCTTCCTGTACACGCCCTGACCGCGGCGGCCGTCGGTGGCCTCCTCGGAGCCCTCCAGGCTGATGGCGGGGATGAAGTTCTTCACCCGGAGCATCTCGCCGGCAAAGGCCTCGTCGATCAGCGTGCCGTTGGTGAAGGCCAGGAACTGGCAGTCGCTGTGCTTCTCGCACAGGGCCATCAGGTCGCTTTTGCGCACCAGGGGCTCGCCGCCGGTATAGATGTACATGTACACCCCCAGCTCCTTGCCCTGGGTGATGATGGAGTCGATCTCGTCAAAGGTCAGGTTCAGCTTGTTGCCGTATTCCGCGGCCCAGCAGCCGGTGCAGTGCAGGTTGCAGGCGGAGGTGGGGTCCAGCAGGATGGCCCAGGGAATGTTGCAGCCGTACTGCTCCCGGCACTTCTCCTGCACGGGCCAGCCGATGATGTTGGCGTTGAGGAAGAAGTTGACGAAGGTGGCCTTGAGCACCTCGCTGTCCGTCTGGGTGAGGGTGTCCATGACCAGCTGGTGCATGTTGTTGTCCGGATCCTCAATGACCTTGCGGACGGCGTCGCGCTGGGTCTGGAAGCTGTTGGGGCCGGTGCCCGCCAGCTTGTCCACCCAGGCCATCAGCTTGGGGGCGTTTTCCTCCGGGTTCTTTTCCAGATAGCTGAACGCAGTTTTCAGCGCGGTTTTCTTGATCTGATCAGTCAGTCCCATCAATCTCTCTCCTTTAGCATGATGTAGGATGCCCGCAGCCGGGCGGGCACGGCGGCTCCGGCGCCTGGCCGGGGTTGGCTGCTGGCTGTATTGTATCGGCTTTCCCGGGGGCCAACAATCGACAAAATCCGCGCCGTGGTGAAATTCCGGACAGCCAGCGCCATCTGCCCGGTTTTTGGACAAACCCGCTTCTCTGTCGCACCATGGGCCCGTCCGATCCGGCCGGAAGGCCGGGGCCGGCGCTTGCGCCGCGGGAGGCGGACGTGATATAATCAAGCCATCAGGGATGAAACGGAGCATCTGCACAGGGAAGGGAGGCGGGGCGTAATGTCCACGCTGACGCGCAAGGCGATCATGCACGCCTGTGTCCGGCTGCTGGAGGAGCGGCCGGTGGATAAAATCACCGTGAAGGACATTGTGGAGGCCTGCGGCATCAACCGCAATACCTTCTACTACCATTTTGCCGACCTGCCCACCCTCATCAGCGCCATCATGCAGGAGGCGGTGGAGCGGGTCATCCAGGAGAAATACGACGGCAATTCCCTCTGGGACTGCCTGGAGCACGCCATTCACCTGGCGCTGACCCACCGCCGGGCGGTGCTGCACATCTATCAGTCCTCCAACCGGGCCGAGCTGGAGCGCCATCTGTTCCAGCTGTGCCAGAGCGCCGTCACCAGGTATGTGGACAAGGTGTGCCGGGACATGCCGGAGGTGATCGTCCATGCCGACGACCGGAGGATTGTGATCCAGGCCTACGCCTGCGAGAGCGCCGGGCAGATCATCCACTGGCTCAGCGGCAGCATGAAGGATGATTTTGCCGGGGACATGATTCGCCTGTGCCGCCTGCGGGAGGGCATGACGCGAACCATGCTTGAGAGAAGCGCGCAGCCGTAGGCTGCACCAGGCAGCGGACGGGGCCGGAGAACGGTTCCGCCTGCTTTTTTTCAGACACAGGCGGGCAACTGTCTGTTTTTTGGTCACCATCCCGACCATGCACATATTTGGAACAGCCCCGGCCCTGTGCCCATAGCCAGGCCCCCGGCCCCTCTGGTATGATGAAGGTGCCCCTTGCGCGGGCATGACGGAAGGAGGGGTTCCATGCATTCGGACAGGCTGATTCGCACGGCCAAGCGGGGCTACACGATCATATCGCTGATGCTGTGCGCCGTGGGGCTGATGCTGATGCTGGCGCCGGAGCTGCCGCTTGCGGTGATCGGGACAGTGGTGGGGGTGGCGCTGGGCGTATCCGGCGTGGTCAAGCTGATCGGCTATCTGTCGCGGGATCTGTACCAGCTGGCCTTTCAGTTTGACCTGGCCTTCGGCATCCTGCTCATGGCGCTGAGCGTGGTGGTGCTGCTTCGCCCGGAGCATGGCATGGGCCTTTTGTGCCTGGTGCTGGGTATCGCCACCCTGGCGGACGGACTGCTGAAAATTCAGACGGCGCTGGATGCCCGCCGCTTCGGCCTGAGAAGCTGGTGGCTGATCCTGCTGACGGCGATCCTCGCCGGGGTTGCGGGCATGCTGCTGACGCTGCGCCCCTCCGGCCGCGCGCAGGTGCTGACGCTCCTGATGGGCATGGCCCTGCTGGCCGACGGCGTGATGAGCCTGTGCGTGGCGGTGTGCGCCATCAAGGTGCAGCCGCCCTCCCTGGAGCGGGACGACTGGCGCGAGTGACGCTGTCCGCCCTGGAGGACAGGATGAATCTGTCAAAAATGAGGCTGCAGGGGATAAGCCTGCAGCCTGTTCTGTTGCCTGAAATGCCGCGCGATGGCAAGGAAGGAGACGCTTCCCTCTTGACGCGAGTACGAAATCGTACTATACTGAGTGAGTATGAAATCGTACCAGTCAAGGAGGAAGCCATGACGCAGCGTGTTATCGAGGACATGCGGCCGTTCAACTATCTGCTCAGCGAGATGGACGCCGCCTATCACGAGGCCAACCAGAGGCTGGGGCTGTCCGACAGCGCGATGCAGGTTCTTTACGTCATTTGCAACGATGGGGGAGAGAGCCTGCTCAGCGATATATGCAGGATGTGCGGCACCAGCAAGCAGACCATCAACTCCGCCCTGCGGAACCTGGAGAAGGGGGACTACATCCGCCTGGAGGCGCTCCCGGGCAGGCGCAGGAAGGTCTGCCTGACCCAGCGGGGCGAGGCGCTGGCCGCCGGTACGGCCCAGCGGCTGATCGCCATGGAAAACGCCGTATTCGGCGCCTGGACGCCGCAGGACAGGGCAACCTATCTGGCGCTGACGCGGCGGTACCTGGCCGCGTTCAGGGAACAGGTCAAGGAGCTTGCTGAAAAGCCATGAGCAAAATCCAGCTATCGGACCATTTCACCTTCGGAAGGCTGATGCGCTTCACCCTTCCCTCCATCATGATGATGATCTTCACCTCGGTGTACAGCATCGTGGATGGCTTCTTCGTCTCCAACTTCGTGGGCAAAACGCCCTTCGCGGCTGTGAATTTCATCATGCCGTTTCTCATGCTCCTGGGCGCGCTGGGCTTCATGTTCGGCACCGGCGGCTGCGCGCTGATCGGCGTGACCATGGGGCAGGGCCATCGGGACAGGGCCAGGCAGCTGTTTTCCATGCTGGTCTATGTGACGATCCTGTGCGGCGCGGCCCTGGCCGTGCTGGGGATTGCGCTGATCCGCCCCATTGCCGCCTGGCTGGGGGCCGAGGGCGCCCTGCTGGACCAGTGCGTCCTCTACGGCCGCATTGTCCTGGCGGCGCTGCCTGCCTACATGCTGCAGTTTGAATTCCAGAGCTTCTTCGTTGCGGCGGAGAAGCCTCAGCTGGGGCTGGCCTTCACCATTGCCTCGGGCCTGACGAACATGCTGCTGGACTATCTGTTTGTGGCGGTGCTGCGCCTGGGGCTGGTGGGCGCCGCGGCAGCCACCGCGCTGAGCCAGGCCGTGGGCGGCTTCGCGCCGCTGATCTACTTTGCCCGGCCCAACACGAGCCTTTTGCGCCTGACGAAGGCCCGCCTGGACATCAAGGCCCTGGGCAAGGCCTGCGCCAACGGCTCCTCGGAGTTCCTGTCCAACATATCCGCATCCCTGGTGGGTATGCTGTACAACGCGCAGCTCATGCGCTTCGCCGGGGAAAACGGCGTGGCGGCCTACGGCGTGCTGATGTATGTCAACATGATCTTCATGGCGACCTTCCTGGGGTATTCCGTCGGCACCGCGCCTGTGATCAGTTATCACTATGGCGCGGGGAATCATCAGGAGCTGAGGAGCCTTTTGCGCAAGAGCCTGGTGATCATCATCCTCTGCTCCGGGGCGATGTGCGCCCTGGCGGAGGGCACAGGAGGCTTCCTGGCGGCGCTGTATGTGGGCTATGATCCGGAGCTTCTGGCCCTGACCCGGCGGGGGTTCCTGATCTACTCCTTCTCGTTCCTGTTCGCCGGTATCCCCATCTATGGCTCGTCCTTCTTCACCGCGCTCAACAACGGGCTGGTTTCCGCCACCATCGCCTTCCTGCGCACCTGCCTGTTCCAGGTGGTGGCGGTGCTGCTGCTGCCGGTGCTGTGGGGGATCGACGGCGTGTGGCTGGCCATGGTGGCCGCGGAAATCCTGGCTGTGGCAGTGACGGTCTGGCTCCTGCTGTGCAATCGGAGGAAGTACCGCTACTGAGCCCGTCCCGCGCCTTCCGGATGACTTTTTGCATTCATGGACACACAAAAAAGCGGCTGTCAGGCCGCTTTTTTGATGCTTTCGGTTACCGCCAGTTGTCCAGGATGCGGTACAGCCCCTCGATAAACCCGGGGCGGGGCACGTCGTGGGCAGCCACGCAGTTCAGCCGGGCAATGACCTGCCCGTCCAGCAGCACCTGCACCGTGC
>JBJEUJ010000319.1:0-7217 GCA_051883775.1 Aristaeellaceae bacterium
GCATGAATTTCTCGCTGAACGCACCGTAGACCATGCGGCTCGATTCGTCGTGCAAAAGGCACTCATATCGGTAGATGTAGCCGAGCCAGTAAGCATACTCGTATTCGTTCGTCAGGCTCTCGATGTCAATCTCCTCCGGCACTTCATCAACCTCGACCTCGATCGTCGCCGGCGGAGCTGCCGTTTCTTCCCGAATACAGGCCTCCACAACCGCCTGATTGGCCGACTTTCCCTTGTCCAGCCGGCTGACGATATTGTTCAGCCAGATGACCACATCCACGAGCATCTCCGGAGATTTCAGCAGCATGGGCACCTGCAGAAGGCCGGAAAGATCGTCTGTTTCCATGCCGCCCGCCACGGAGAAGCTGTGATCCATGACACCCGCCAGCTGACTGGTCATGTACAGCGGCGCAAAAACCTCCATGGGCACACCCCGGTCGATTGCCGCCATGAATATGTTGCCCTGCATGTCGCAGTATGCCAGATCCCGCTCGGTGAACCTGCGGTCAATCTTCTCAACCTCGGGATTCATCGGCGCTTCCCGTGCCATGGTCATCAGGCGACGGACGTTGGCGGACAGCGGTCTGGCTTTGGCCGGATTCTTGATGGTGATCTTCATGGGCCGTCATCCTCCTCGTCAGGTTCTCCGGCAGGCTCGAAGAGTTCTTCCATCATGGCGTCCTGTAGCCTCTCGATGGTATAGGCATCCACCGTGTGGTCGCTGTCGAGCACAACCGCCTCCGCCGTGATATCCCACTCGCCGTCATCATCGATCATGGGAATCCGGGTGCCGCTGCTGTGCTCAAAGGCCGGCGTGCCGTAGGTGCGCTTTTCGCGTTCGATCTGTTCGCGAACCCGGCGCTCGATATCCTCAGGATCGTCGGTGATTTCTATTCCCTCATCCTCGTCGGCGGCATAGAAGAAGCCCTGCATGCTCTCGGTCTCCTCGGGCTCTATGACCTCCGGCAACACCTCTGCGGGAGTCTCCGGCTTTGCTGCCGTGTCGTGACCGATATAGTTGTCCAGATCGAAGAACAGTACCTTTTCGTCGCCCCTGGCGCGCAGCATGGCGGGTACCCGGAAGGTATAGCTCTCATCCCAGTTCAGCATGCTGAATAGCTGTGTGCAGAAAGCCCTGGCGCCCAGCTGCACGGAACTTCCGCAGTCGGTTGCCCAGCACAGCGCGTTGGGATGCTCCGGGGAACAGGGGCGCACCGCCAGCATTCGTTCAACCGGATTGAACAGCAGCTCCACATACCGGCAGCGTTTGAGCATGGGACCTTCTGCACCCTGTGCCATGGTGTTGAGCTTGCCGATACACCTGGCATTGAAGGAAATGCTTCTGCTGCTGATACGGACAACCGGTTCAAAGGCCTGGCTGAACAGGTTTGCACCAACCACCTGGAAGCCCTTTTTCACCGGAGGAGCGTTTTCCTGTTCATACTCCTCCATGGTCTTGCCCTCCAGCTGCGCCTTGACGCGCTTTTCCATATCGCTCAGCTCACGGGAAATGCGCTGGATGCCGTTGTCGTCGGTCATCCCCACAAGCCTGCGGCCCGCGTCGGGCAGATGCTCGTTCTCCAGATCAACGCGAAGGTCGCCCTCTTCCATGCCCATGGCAATGCGGCTGACCCGGATATACTCTTCCTCCTCATGCCCCGCCCAGGAACGGTTGACGGAAATGTAGCCCCGAAGGGCGCCTTTATCGATGACGCGCATGGGAATGTAAGCGCCGGTGTGACGGTAGCGATGGCTGTTCAGAATGCGCTGGGCGGCGTTCCATTGCGCACGGGTGATGATGGCATCGTGGTGCGCGGGCTGGTAGTACTTGTTCTTTCTGTTGCGGTTCTTCACGGACTTGTGGTCGTGAAAATCCGGCGTCCATGTCTTGCGTGCGAGTACATCGCCGCAGTAGCGTTCGTTGCGCATGACCGTGGCCACACCGTTTGCGGTCCATTTGGTATTGGGCGATCCGTCCCTTCGGCGTCCGCCGGTCTCACGTTCCAGCTCGGTCAGGGTTTCGGCGATCTCCTGTGTCGTGCTGCCGTTGAGCAGCATGTAGTACATGAGCCGCACCGTCTGAGCCTGTTCCTCGTTGATGACCAGCTTCTTCCGGTGGATACCGTTCTCAATCACCTCAATCTTATCGTAGCCCAGCAGCCTGGGCGTCAGAAAGCGCCCGCGGCTGAACCGCCATTCGAGGGAGAGCAGCATGGCCTCGCTCTTCATGTGCGATTCTTCCTCGGCTACCATCGCCAGAACGAACAGGATGATGTTGCTGGTGGAGTCCAGCGTATTGAGGTTTTCCTGCTCAAACAGCACGGCAACGGGCGGGTCCTGCTCCTTCAGCCGGCGTACCCAGCTGATGCAATCGATCAGATTCCGGGCAAAACGGCTGACCGACTTGGTGACAATCATATCGATTTTGCCCGCCATCGCATCCTTCATCATCCGTTGAAAGCCGGGCCTGTGAAGGGTCTCCGTACCACTGAGCCCATTGTCGACATACAAGCCAGCGAACTTCCATTTGGGATTGCTGCGGATCATTTCATGGTAATTCCGCTTCTGAAGCTCAATGGAGATGGTCTGCTCGATGTCATCCGTGGATACACGGCAGTATGCGGCGACGTTGAGAATACGGTTCTCCTGCGTTCGCTCCGCGCTGGCGATGATCTTGTGGACGCCCGTGCCGTCATAGGTGTCGAGCTCGTCCCGCAGAGCGTTCTTGGCGCGCTGACGCTCCGATTCAAAGCCCGCACCCGGCGGCTTCCCGGTCTGAACCGGGCTGTTCTCCTGCAGGGCATTGCGCTGCGCCCTCAGCTCTTCCGCGCGCTTTCTGGCCTTCTCGTAGGCCCTCGGTCGGGTATCAACCATACGGCTGTGTCACCTCCGTGGTGAGGGAACGATCAGCCGCAGCTGTGGCTGCTCTGTGCATGTTCCTCCTCCTTTCCGCCTGCAGGGCATGATCCTTACAGGCTATGTGACATGAAACCATACTTATGGTTTTATATCAACATCCGTTCGGAGGTAATCGCAAAATAAAGCCGCAACTATCGATCACGGAACGGCATTACCATTCCGTTTTCTTCAGAACCAGGAGAAAGGGATCGAGATTCAGGACATAGCAGATCGCGATCCCCACCTTCATGCTGCACTGCTCAAAGTCCCGGACGCCGTACTCCAGACGCTGGTACTGGCCGATGTTGATGCCCGCCAGCGTGGCGACCTGCATCTGGGACATGCCCTGCATTTCCCGCGCCTTTCGAAGGATTTTGCCGATATTCTGCTCCTTCACTTCCGCCACCTCCCCATGGATTACTCACTCTGAATCCGGAGAAAGTCAAGCGAATTCTGCGCGTTTTCGTTCAGCCGGGAACGCTGTCTTCCAAAGAAAGTGAGGGGCATGGCTCCATCCCGATGCGGAGGGTACGGAAATGACGCAGGAAGAAAAACGCCGGATCGGCGAATTGCGCGCTGCAGGCTGCAGCTACATCAGGATCGCGGCGGAGCTGAACATATCGGTCAACAGCATCAAGTCCTATTGCCGCAGGCATAGCCTTGGCGCGGGCATGGCCCTGCAGGAAGCACAGCCGGTACAGGAAACACACGTCCTGCCGGAACCGGCAGGCCCGGTGTTGCAGGAGGCTACCTCCTGTGAGCAATGCGGCAGCCCGGTTCATCAGATTGCCGGCCGCAAGCACCGCCGCTTCTGCTCGGAACCCTGCAGGCTGGCCTGGTGGGCTGCGCACCGCAGTGAGATGAACCGCAAGGCCATGCATCACTTTGTATGCGAGCACTGCGGTATGCAGTTTTCAAGGTACGGTGTGGCGGAGCGCCGTTTCTGCTCAAAATCCTGTGCCGCGCAGGCCCGCAGACAGAAGGAGGCCGGACATGACGCATGAAACGCTGATGAACGAAAAGCGGTTTCTTGCCTGCATGTGCCTGATCAGGCACATGCGGAAGGAAGGCCTGCTGAGCGCATCCGAGTACGGGGAAGCCCGTCGGCTGCTCATCGAACGGTACCGGCCCAAAATATCGGTTTTATTTGAATAATCGCCCCTGTACGACTTGACTTTCTTCCCGTTTGGAGTGAGTAATGTCACCGAAAGGAGGAGGCGTCCCATGGCAAAAACCATACGCAAAATCGAGAAACAGGCAGCCCCCGCGATTGCCCCCAGGCGCGTCGCCGCCTACGCCCGCGTCTCCGTCCCGACGGAACGGCTGCTGCATTCGCTGGATGAACAGATCAGCTATTACAGTGCGCTCATCCAGAACACACCGGGCTGGGAGTACGCAGGGGTGTTCGCGGACAGGGGCATCAGCGGCACACAGTCCGCCACCCGCGATCAGTTTCAGAAAATGCTGGCCGAATGCGAGGCAGGAAACATCGATATTATCCTGACCAAGAGCCTGTCCCGCTTCGCCCGGAATACCGTGGACACGCTGGAGACGGTGCGTCGCCTGCGTTCCCTCGGCATCGAGGTGCGCTTTGAAAAGGAGGGCATCAACACCCTGGACGAGAGCGGCGAGCTGATGATTACCCTGTTCGCTTCCTTTGCCCAGGAGGAGAGCCGCTCCATCTCCGAAAACTGCAAGTGGGGCATCCGCAAGCGGTTCCGGAACGGCACCATGGGCGTAGCCAACAAGCATCTCCTCGGCTACCGCTACGACGGCGATCTGCAGCAATACGTCATCATCCAGGAGGAGGCGGAGATCATTCGGCTGATGTTTGACCTTTTTCTCCGCGGCGCGACCCTGCAGGAAATCTGCGACGAGCTGAACGGCAGGGGCTGCAGGACGGTGAACGGCAAGCTGTTCCAGGAGGCTACCGTCGCCCAGCTGCTCCAGAACGAGGTCTATGCCGGGGACATGTGCAGGCAGAAGAGCTACATGGCCGATCCCATCTCCAAAAAGAAGGTGCGGAACAAAGGCGTGCTGCCCAGGTTCTACTATCAGGACTGCCATGAGGGAATCCTTGACCGGGACACCTGGGAAAGGGTGCAGGCCGAGTATGAACGGCGCAGGAAACGGCTTCCCCCGACGTACTGCTTCACCCGCATGATCACCTGCGGCGTCTGCGGCATGCCTTATACGCGCAGATCGCAGCAGGGCTACGGCAGAAAAACGGCCCGCTGGTTCTGCCGGGCGACCAAGGAAAAGGGCATGACCTGCAGCAATGCCATTTTCACCGAGGAGCATCTGAAAAGGATCTGCGCCGGGGTGCTGGACATGGAAACCTTTGATGAGAAGGAATTCCTCAACCGTGTCCGGCACATGACGGTAACCCCGGACAGCATTGATTTTGATCTGCTCAACGGAAGAACCGTGCACTGGAAGAACCGGCACATTGAGGACTGGCATCATCCCGCCACCAGCACCGACGCCTTTCTCGGGAGAATCCAATGCGGCTGCTGCGGCGCGACATACCACCGCGCCAATTCCGCGGGCAAGCTGATCACCTGGTACTGCATGGGCCAGAGACAGAAGTGGGCGGAATGCCACAGCAGGAAGTATCCGGATTTCGTTCTCCGGCAGATAGTGGCGGAGCTCATGGGCACCGATGATTTTGACGAAGCCGCGTTTCTTGCGCAGGCAGACCACCTCACGGCAGGCCCCGGCGATACCGTAACATTGCATTTCAAGGATGGGAGAGAAGCACAATGGCAAAGAACATTCGAGTGATCCCCTCCACCGTTCCGCTGCATGCGGCCGGGCCGGTGGTCACGGGCGCCAGACGCCGGGTTGCTGCCTACGCCCGCGTTTCCACGGACAAGGACGAGCAGTTCACCAGCTATGAGGCACAGATCGATTATTACACCAACTATATCAAGGGACGCCCTGACTGGGAGTTTGTTTCCGTATACTCGGACGAGGGCAAAACCGGCTGCAACACCAGCAGGCGCGAGGGCTTCAAGCGCATGGTGGACGATGCGCTCGACGGGAAGATCGACCTGATTGTCACCAAGAGCGTCTCCCGCTTCGCCCGCAACACCGTCGACAGCCTGACCACCATCCGCAAGCTCAAGGACAAGGGCGTCGAGGTTTACTTTGAGAAGGAGAACATCTGGACCTTCGACGGCAAGGGTGAGCTGATGCTGACGATCATGTCCTCGCTGGCCCAGGAGGAGAGCCGCAGCATTTCCGAGAACTGCGCCTGGGGACAGCGCAAGCGCTTTGCCGACGGCAAGGTTTCGGTGCCCTTCGGCAGATTCCTGGGCTACGACAGGGGGCCGGACGGCAACCTGGTCGTGAACGAGGAACAGGCGAAGGTTGTCCGCCGCATCTACGCAGAATTCCTGCGGGGCTACACCCCCTATGCCATCGCCAACCACCTGACTGCCGACGGCATCCCGACGCCCGGCGGCAAGACCGTCTGGGGCAAAGGCGTTGTCCTGAGCATTCTGACGAACGAGAAATACAAGGGGGACGCGCTGCTGCAGAAGGTGTTCACGGAGGACTTCATCTCCAAGAAGAAGGTCAAGAACACCGGGCAGGTGCCGCAGTACTATGTGGAGGGCAACCACGAGGCTATCGTCAGCGCGGAGACCTTCGATCTGGTGCAGGAGCAGATCGCCGCCCGAAAGCCCGGCGCGAACCGCTACAGCGGCGTTCACCTCTTCTCCGGCATCGTGTATTGCGGGGACTGCGGCAGCCTGTACGGCTCCAAGGTCTGGCACGCCACCGACAAGTACCGCAAGGTTGTCTGGCAATGCAACCACAAGTATGAAGGCGCCATCTGCCGTTCGCCGCATATGACCGAGGCGGAGCTGGAAGTCATCGTGATCAAAGCCATGGCAAGGCTGAGCGATGACCGAGAGGAGATCATCCGCACGGCGGAGATGCTTCGCGCCACCGTCTATGACACTACCGCCCTCTGCGCGGAGCAGGAGCAATCCGAGGCGGAGCTTGCGGAAGCCGCCCGTCAGCTGACGGAGGCGATCATGCGAAACGCAAGCGTCGCGCTGGATCAGGCGGAGCACCGGCGCGAAACAGCCCGTCTGAGCGCACGGTATCAGGAGCTTCAGGACAAAAACGAAGCCCTGAAGCAGGAGATCAGGGAAAAGATCAGCCGGCGCAGACGCGTGGACAGCTTCATCAGGGAGCTGAAAAACCTGCCGCAGCATGCTGAGCAATTCGACCCCGTGGCCTTCCGCATTCTGGTGGAACGCATCACGGTGTATGAGGGCAAGCGCGTGGTCGTCCGGTTCAATGACGGG
>JBJEUJ010000320.1:0-7195 GCA_051883775.1 Aristaeellaceae bacterium
CGGAGGGACTGCGATCCCTCCGACACCACCTGGGGCTTTTTTGACAGTCTGAGCGGCCCCTGCGGACCGCCTTGTTCACGGCGTCAGAATGGCCCGCGCCGTCAGGGCCGCGGCCTCTCCCAGGGCGATGTGGGAGGCCGCCTCCATGTGCAGGCCGTCCGCCAGGGACGCCTCCGCGTACAGGGCCGCGTCCAGGAAGAAGCAGCCCTTCTCCCGGGCCACCTGCGCATAGGCCTCCGCAAAGCCTGCGGACAGCGTTTCGCAGAGCTTCCCGCCCCGGTCCAGGTAGAAGTCCCGGCGGCCCTCAGGCTCCCGCATCCGCGCAGGGGCGATGATCAGCACCCGGGGCGGAGCATTGCCCGTGCCGCACTTGGGACAGCCCTGGATGATGTCCACCAGCCGGGCGATCCCTTTGCCCAGGGTATCCCGGCTGGGCCCGAATTCCAGGCACAGGTCGTTGACGCCCAGCATCAGCATCACCAGATCCAGCGGCCGGTGGGACAAAAGGCAGGGCTGCAGGTAGCTCTCGCCGTTCTTGAAGGGCGCGTCATGGGGGGTGTAGATCGTCGTGCGGCCGCACAGGCCCTCCTCGATCACCCGGTAATCCTCCCCCAGCCGGGCGCGCATAACGCTGCCCCAGCGCTCTCCCTCCCCATGGCGGGAGGATGGCCCCCGGGGCGCTTCCCGAACCGGAATGCTGCCCCAGGTGTTGGAATCGCCATAGCACAGAATCGTTTTCACTTTGTCGCTCCCTTTCTGCCGCTCACGGCTCCCATGCGTCCTCGTCCGGTTCCAGGGCCGTCAGCGCGTTGACCCGCGCGCCCTCCGGCCTGGGCACCCGGGGCATGTGGATCAGCAGCGGGTCGTCCGTATCGCGCATCCAGGCGTAGAGCAGCCGGTTCAGCTCCGCATACACCGCCCGCAGCGCAGGGTCGTTCACCCGGTTGTCCCGCTCCTCCGGGTCCAGGCGCAGGTCGTACAGCTCCTCCCGGGGCGTCGCCTGCCTCAGCAGCCCCGCCCCGCACAGCAGCTGCTTGGAGGGCGAGGCGTCGATATTGGCCGCCACCACGGTGTTGTGCGCGTCGTAGCGGCGGATCAGCTTGTAGTCCCGTGTGCGCACGCTGCGCATGGGCTCGTAGGCCGCGTGATAGGTCACCTCGGCAAAGAGCGCCTCCCGTACGGGCTGATCCTCCTGCAAAAGCGGCATGAGGCTCACGCCCTGGAGCCAGGCGGGCCTTTCGACCCCCAGCAGCTCGCACAGCGTGGGGAACACATCCAGCTGGGACACCAGCTGATCCGTCACCTGACCGGCCCGCCGGTTTCCGGGGAAGGCCAGCATCATCGCCACCCCCGTGCCGCCGTCCCGCAGGGTGCATTTGTGGTGCGGAAACGCCGGCCCGTGGTCGGTGGTGAACAGGAGGACGGTGTCCTCCGTCAGGCCCGTTTCGCGCAGGGTGTCCAGCACCTCCCCCACACACTGATCCACCGCGCGGATGGCCCGGGCAAAGTCCGCCGCGTCCTGCCTGGCCTCCGGCGTGTTCGGCACGCCCCGGAAGGGCGCGGTGTAGTCCGCGCTGCCCTCGTGGGGCGGATAGGGCCGGTGGGTATTGCGCAGCCCGAAGGACAGGAAGAACGGCGCGGGATGGCTTTCCCGCAGAAAGCGGCAGACCCGGCGGCAGTTGTCCGCGTCATAGGCCACAGGCTCCCGCTTGGGGGCAATGGCCTCGTCACAGGGGATGATCCGCCCATAGGGCAGGAGGTCGGCGCGGCGGGCCTCGTGCTGCACGCCGCACAGCACCGTATCAAACCCGTGGGCGCCCAGCCATGCCGCCAGGTGCCTGGACGTGTCCTTCAGCCCAAAGCCCCGATGGGCCAGGCCCAGCATGCCGCAGCTGTGGGGCGCCATGCCGGTGAGCAGCGCCGCCCGGCTGGGCGAGCAGGTCGGGGCGCAGCAGTGGGCGTTGGCAAACAGCAGCGACTGCTCCGCCAGGGCCTGAAGGGCCGGCGTGGCCACGGGGTAGCCGTAGGGCTGGCAGCAGCGGCCCGTATCATGGGTGTGCAGGTAGATCAGATTCACGCTTCCCCGCCTCTTCCGTCCTCCAGCGCAAGCCCCGGGCCGTAGGGCGCCAGCGCCGTCATGATGTAGGGGTTGACGATGGTATCGCCGCTTTCCCGGGCGAAGCCCCACAATGCCCGGGACAATTCCCGGATCACAGGCGCATAGCGCGGATCCCCGGCCAGGTTGCAGGTTTCCCCGGGATCCCGCCTCAGGTCGTACAGCTCGTCCAGGTCAAAGCCGTTGAAGACGTACTTCCAGTCCTCATTGAACACCGAGCGCTGAATGCCGTACAGCTCGTTGCCATTGGTCTGGGTGAAGCGGTAGGCCCGGCGGGGAGGCTCGCCCGTTCCCCGCAGGATGCCCGCCAGGGATACCCCCTGCACCGGCCGCGCCAGGGGAATGCCGCACACATCCAGCAGCGTGGGGGCAATATCCGCCAGGCACGCGGGATAGTCGCTCCGCGTCCCCCGCACGCCCCCTGGCAGATGAATCATCAGCGGAATGGCATAGGCCTCCCGGAAGCAGGGCAGGCCCTTGGCCCACAGCCCGTGGGCCCCCGCGTAGTCCCCGTGGTCGGACAGGTACAGGATGACGGTGTCCTCATACAGGCCCTTGTCCTTCAGCGCGTCGCACACCTGCCCGAACAGGCTGTCCTCAAAGGAGCACAGCGCCAGATAGTGCCGCAGCGCCTCCAGGTGCTCCTCGTCGCTCAGCTGGGCGTAGCGGGCCTGGGTGCGGCGGTACAGCCCGGGCCTGTCCTGCAGGTTGTCCCGGTAGTTGGCCGGGAGCTGCACCTTCCCCGGCCCGTATAAGTCCAGGAAGCGCTGGGGCACCCGGTAGGGATCGTGGGGGCCCACCGTGCCCACATACAGGCACCAGGGCTCTCCCTCCCCCGTCAGCGACGTGCGGATATGGCGCACCGCTGCCTCCACGGTTTCCTCATCGTGGAAGGGATGCTCCGTTTCCCCGTAGAGGAAATACTCCGGATAGCCCTCCCGCTGGATCTCGCCCCTGCGCCGGGGGGCGGAAGGATCGGAAAGGGGCCGCTGGGCATACTTGCGCCAGTCCTCCGCCAGGGCGGCTTGCGCCGCGTCCCCGCCCCGCTCCTTCGCGGCCTGCCGGGGACGATCCAGCACCGTAAAGCCCCGATCCTCCGGCCCCTCCACGCTGGATACGTGCCACTTGCCCGAGAAGAACAGCCGGTAGCCGTTCTCCCGCAGGTCCTCGCTCCACAGCTTCACGCCCGCCGAAAGGCCCCGGGAGAGGGCGTTCCCCACCTCCACATTGTTCCACACCCCGTGCCGGGAGGGGTACAGCCCCGAGAAGAACGTGGCCCGGGAGGGGCAGCAGTGGGGCGACGGGCAGACCGCGTTGGTGAAGGTGACGGCGTCCCGCGCAAAGGCGTCCAGCGCAGGCGTGATGCACCAGTCGTAGCCCGGCATGGTCTCCCGCCGCTGATGATCCGTCATGAAAATGACAATGTTCGGTTTCTTTCCCATGGTTGGCGCCTCCTCCTGCGAATCCGTATCTGAACTGCTTCAACGGGGGCAGCGGATATTCCTTCCGCCCGGGCCGCGCACAGCACCGTATCAGCCCTTGATGGCGCCCAGCATCACGCCCTTGACGAAGAACCGCTGCAGGAAGGGGTAGAGCATCAGCATGGGCACCGTCGCCACGATGATGACCGCATACTTGATGGTCTGCGCGGTCTTGTTGGCCTCCAGCAGCTCGTCCGGGTCGGTGGTTTCCGCCGCAATGTTCTGGCCTGCCAGCAGAATCTCCCGCAGGAACATCTGCAGGGAATACTTGCTCTGGGTGTTCAGGTAAATCAGCGAGGTCATGTAGTCGTTCCACTGGGCCACGCAGTAGTACAGGGCGATGACGGCGATGATGGCCGTGGACAGCGGCAGCACCACCGACACGAAGTACCGCCCGTTGGAGCAGCCGTCGATCTCCGCGGCCTCCCACAGCTCCATGGGCAGCGTGTTGGCAAAGAAGGTGCGGGTCACCAGCAGGTTGTACACCGTGAAGGAGCCCATCAGGATCACCGTGATGCGCTGATCCACCAGCCCCAGATCCCGCACGAGGATGTAGGTGGGGATCATGCCGCCGCTGAAATACATGGTGAACACATAGCACATCAGGATCCACTTCCGGCCCTTCAGATCCGGCCGGGACAGCGCATAGCCCGCCGGAATGGTCAGCGCCAGGCCCAGCAGCGTGCTGCCCAGGGTGTAGAAAATCGTGTTGATATACCCGGTATAGACCCGGGAATCCATGAACAGGAACCTGTACCCCGACCAGGTGATCCGGTGCGGCAAAAGGATCACCTGGCCGTTGGCAATGGCGGTGGGGTCGCTGACGGAGGCAATCACGCAGAAGTACAGCGGATAGAGCACCACCAGCATGCACATCAGGCAGATAAGCGTCACCACCGCGTCGAAGATCATGTCCGAGCGTGTTTTTCTTTTCATTGCGCTACCTCGTATTTGATGCTCAAGGGGAACAGGGCGCAAGCAGCTTCGTCCGTCAAAGGGCGCATCGTTACCACAAGCCGGAGCCGGACACCCTGTTGGCGATCCTGTTCACAAGGATGACCAGCGTGAAGTTGATGACATTGTTGAACAGGCCCACCGCGGTGGACAGGCTGTATTCGCCCTTGGTCAGGCCCATCTTGTACACATAGGTGGAGATAATCTCCGACACGGAGGTGTTCAGGTCGTTCTGAAGCAGATAGGCCTTCTGGAAGCCGACGCTCATGATCTTTCCGCACTGCATGATCAGCAGAATGATGATGGTGGGCATGATGGCGGGCAGGTCAATGTGGATGATCCGCTGCATGCGGCTGGCGCCGTCCATGATGGCGGCCTCGTGCAGCTCCGCGCTGACGCCGGCCAGCGCCGCAATGTAGATGATGGCGTTGTAGCCCGTATTCTGCCATATGCCGCTGCCCACAAACAGCGCCCGCCAGTATTTCGGGTAGGACATGAAGTCAATCGCCTTGGCGCCAAAGAGGATTCTCCCCAGCTGGTTGATGATGCCGTACTGGGAGAAGAAGGACGTCACCATGCCGCAGAGCACCACGGTGGAAATGAAGTGCGGGGCATAGGTGATGGTCTGGGTGGATTTCTTCAGCCAGGTGATGGGCGTGTAATGCAGCACCAGCGCCAGGCAGATGGGCAGGGGGAAGGTCAGCAGCTGGTACAGGCTGATGACGACGGTGTTGCGGATGATGGTCCAGGCGTTGTAGGAGGTCAGGAATTTCTCAAAGTACTTCAGGCCGACCCACGCAGAGCCCCAGATGCCCTTGGCCGGCCGGTAGTTGCGGAAGGCAATCTGGATGCCGTAGATGGGAAAGTAGTGGAACACCACCACATACACAAAGCTCGGCAGGATAAATAAATAGAGCACCCAGTTGCGCAGTATGCTCTTCTTGAACTGAACCCAGCGCGACGCGCGCCGATGGGGCGTTGTTGTGGTCATCGCGTATTTCCTCCCTGCTCCCTGATACAGGCGGTGTGTGCAGGGAAGCCCTGCACACACCGCTTTGCAGGCTGTAGCGCACCATGCGCCAACGGATCAGGCCGATGGGCCGCTGCATCCGGGCATGGCGTCAGTCGTTTCTGGAGAGATATTCATTGTACAGGCTCACATATTCCTCCACGTGCAGCTTGCTCTCCAGCTCGCGGCAGTAGCTGTCCCAGTCCGCGTCGGTGAAGCCGTTCACGATGGCGTTGGCCTTGAAGGCCGCGCAGTATTCGTTTATCGCCAGCTCCAGCTCGTCCAGGCGCTCGGTCTTGTCCTCGTCCCAGTAGCCCAGGCGATCCGTGCTGAAGCGCTTGTTCTCCTCCCGGATCTGCTCGTTCATCTGCACCACGTAGTAGTTGCGGCTGCCGCCCTTTTCCAGCTCCTCGGGCAGGTAGGTCATCAGCTCCTGATACATGCCGCCGTACTTCGGGCCGCCCGTATGGGGCGCGTAGGTCTGGCGCCACCGGGCATAGCTCAGGCCGCTTTCCTTCGCCTCGCCCATCAGGCAGGAGACAAAATGCACGCCGTCCTCAGCATAGTCCCAGATCTTGCCCTTCTCGCCGAAGTTCCATTCCGCCCAGGTTTCAAAGTCGGCGTGGATCGCGTCAAACCAGGCGCACAGCACCTCCGGATGCTCGCAGGCCGTGGTGATGACAAAGCCGTCCATGGTGCCGTAGCTGCTCTCCGCCAGGAACATGTTGTCATAGTCCCCGTTGTCCAGGTAGGTCACCAGGGTCCAGTCCGTCAGGCCGTCGGCGAAGTTGAAGTCCGGGGTGTGGGTGATGCAGAAGGCCACGCTGTCGGACTCCTGGTAGCGGCTGGTGTAGTCGCTGCCGGACATGGAGAACACGTCCGCGTTGATCAGGCCCTCCCGGTACCAGTCGGCCAGGGTGGTCAGCGCCTCCTTGTAGGCCTGGGTGTTCGCCATGAAGGACACCTCACGGCAGGTGTTGTCGTTGTACATGACATAGCTCTTGTCCAGCGCGATGCCGAAATAGCTGAGCATGCTGTTCAGGCCGTCCTTGTAGTCCTCGCAGGCCAGCAGGGGAATCTCATCGGCGATGCCGTTGCCGTTGATGTCATTGTCCCGGGCAATGATCAGCGCCTGATGCATCTCCTCCAGGGTGGTGGGAACCTTGCCGTCCAGATAGTTGTTCAGGAAGGTGTCGTTGATGTAGAGCATGCCGTCGGCATAGAAGGTGTTGTAGTCCGAGCCGGCCACGGGCAGGCAGTAGATGCCGCCGTCGGTCATGGTCAGGGCATCCTTCATGATGGGGTTGTCGTTCAGGTACTTGTTCCAGGTGGGCATGTACTCCTCAAGGTAGGGCGTCAGGTCCACGAACACGTCGTAGTTGCGCTGCACATTGACGCCGCCGCCGGAGAAGGCGTCCGGCAGATCGTTGGAGGCGATCTGCATGGTCACCTTGTCGTTCCAGGTGGAGCCGTTGTAGGCCGTCCAGTTGATCTGAACGTTGGTGTCCTCGGTCATCCTTTGGATGCAGGGCTTGTCGCCGTAATTGGTGCCGATGTCGTTGGCGCTCTGCTTGACGATGATGTCGAAGGTCATGGGCTCGTCCAGGGGGAAGGAAATCTCCGCCAGCGCGGCCA
>JBJEUJ010000321.1:0-1525 GCA_051883775.1 Aristaeellaceae bacterium
ACTGGCAGGCCAGCGGGCCGCCCGCGGCCACACGGCTGGCGGCCAGACAGTCCGCAATGCCCTCGTACTTATACAAATTGCGGTTGCTGCCGCTGCCGCTGCAGCGCACCAGGGCCACCTGGCGCACGGCCGCACCGATGTCGGTCACGCCCATGATGGAGGCCATTTTTTGGGCCACCTCGGTACCGCCCACGGGACAGACACCCACGACGGTGGTGCCCGCGAGCACCGCGTCCACATAGGCCGAGCAGCCGGCGAAGCCGCAGGCGCCGCAGTTGGCGCCCGGCATGATCTCAAGAAGCAGCTCCTTGCGGGGGTCCTCCTCCACGGCGAAGACCTTGGAGGCCACGGCCAGGATCAGTCCAAATACCAGTCCCAGGCCGCCCAGAACGGCCACGGTGATGGCGATAGCTTTTAAAACGATCATCGTTTCCCGTCCTTTCTCAGCTCAGGCTCAGCCCGGAGAAGCCCATGAAAGACATGGCCAGAAGACCGGCAGTCACCAGGGCAATGGGGAAACCGTCAAAGGCTTTGGGATATTCGGCAAACTCCAGCCGCTCCCGCACGGAGGCGAAGAGGATGATCGCCAGAGTAAAGCCCAGACCGCCGAACACGCCGTAGGCGACGGACATGAGCGCGCCGTACCCGTTCTGCGTATTCTGCAGGGCCACGCCCAGCACGGCGCAGTTGGTGGTGATCAGGGGCAGGTAAATGCCCAGGGCGGTGTACAGGGCGGGCATGACCTTTTTCAGGAACATCTCCACAAACTGGACCAGGGCAGCGATGACCAGAATAAAGGCCACCGTCTGCAAAAAGCTGTCCAGACCCAAGGGGATCAGCAGATAGGTGTTGACCGCCCAGGTGCAGAGGGAGGCCAGGCCCATGACGAAGGTGACGGCCATGCCCATGCCCAGCGCGGTGTCCATCTTCTTGGACACGCCCAGGAAGGGGCAGATTCCCAGGAACTGAACCAGGACGAAGTTTTCCGCAAAGATGGCGAAGATCGCCAGAGAAAGCAATTGACTTAAGCTCATGCCTTCTGACCTCCCTTCTTGGGACGGGAGCGCAGCCACTGGACGAAGGCGATCAAACAGCCCAGGGTGATGAAGCCGCCGCAGGGGGACAGGATCAGGTTGGCGGGATATGCGCTGATGCCGGGCAGGGGAACGCCCCAGATGGTGCCGGCGCCCAGGATCTCACGGATGGCGCCCAGGATCGCCAGCGCGCCGGTGAAGCCCAGACCGGTGAACAGGCCGTCCAGGAAGGAGGCGCCCGGCTTGTTCCGGGAGGCGAAGGACTCGGCGCGGGCCAGGATGATGCAGTTGACCACGATCAGGGGGATGTACAGGCCCAGAGCGTCGGACAGACCGGGCACAAAGGCCTGCAGCAGCAGGTCCACCGCCGTGACGAAGGTGGCGATGACCACCACGTAGGAGGCGATGCGGATCTGGTTGGGGATGACTTTGCGCAGCAGAGAAATGACCAGGTTGGAGCAGGCCAGCACCGCCGCGGTGGACAGGCCCAT
>JBJEUJ010000322.1:0-7159 GCA_051883775.1 Aristaeellaceae bacterium
TGCGCTTCTTTGAGCGGCAGGGGCAGGTGGACAACGTCTACTGCGGTGAGCTGTACCTGGCCTGGCACCGGGGCACGCTGACGGCCCAGGCGAAAACCAAGCGGGGCATCCGCCGGGCGGAGGTGACGCTGAAGCAGGCGGAGTACCTGATGGCCCGCCGCATGCTGGCCGGGAGGCCCATCGACCCGGCCTGGCAGGACACCCTCGACAGGTGCTGGCAGCTGCTTCTGTTCAACCAGTTCCACGACGTGGCGGCAGGCGCGTCCATTGCCCGGGTACATCAGCGGGCGGAGGCGGAGCTGCGCGAGGCCATCCGCGAAGGCGAAGGACTAATCCGCGCCATGCTGGGCGAGCCCGGCGAGGCCCCCGTCATCTACAACCACCTGAGTTGGCCCCGCGTCTGGCAGGGGCAGGTCATCCCTGCCCAGGGCTGCGCGGTCACAGGCGCTCCCCTGCCCCGGGAAAGGGCCGTCTGCACCCCCGTGGAGGATGGCTTCCTGATGCGCAACAGCCATCTTGTCTGCCGCATCAGCAGCCGGGGCGAGGTGGTCAGCGTCCGCAGGCCCGGGGACGGGCGGGAGTACCTGTCCGGCCCGGGCAACCGCCTGATGATGTTCCGGGACGTGAACACCTGCTACGACGCATGGGAGCTGGGCAGCATGACCAGCCAGGCCCCCGTGCCGCTGGAGGAGCCGGTGCGCCTGTCCGTCATGGCCCGGGAGGACGGGGTATCGCTGCTGATGGAGCGCGCATTGCATCACTCATGGCTGCGCCAGGAGATCTTCCTGGGGAACGACGCGGAGCGGCTGGACTTCATCACCCATGTGGACTGGCGGGAGCGGCACAAGCTGCTGAAGGTGTCCTTCCCGGTGAATGTGCTGGCCCGGGAGGCCCTGCAGGAAATCCAGTTCGGCTATGTGAAGCGGCCCACCCACCGCTCCACCCGGCACGACCGGGATCGCTACGAGGTCTGCAACCAGCGCTACACCGTGCTTTTCGACGGCAGCGGCGGCGCGGCGGTGCTCAACGACGGCAAGTACGGCGTGAGCGTGGAGGGCAGCGACATCCGCCTGTCCCTGCTGCGTGCACCGCTGATGCCGGACATGACCGCCGACCAGGGGGAGCAGGAGTTCACCTACGCATTCCTGCCCTTTGCAGGGCCCTTTGAGCAGAGCCGGGTGCTGCGTGAGGCGGTGGAGCTGAACGAGCCGCCCATCCCCGGCGGCGGCGCAGAGGATGCGCAGCCGGTGTTCCTGCCGGAGAAGGCCAACATCATCGTGGACACGTTGAAGCCCTCCGACACCTGCCCCGGCGCGGTGCTGGTGCGGGTCTACGAGGCCATGGGCATGGCCACGGACACCGCGGTCACACTGCATCCGGCCATCGCCGCGGTGAAGGAGACCGACATGCTGGAGGAAAACGGCCATCCCCTGCCCATGGAGGGCGGGCTTCGGCTGCACTTTAGCGCCTTTGAAATCAAGACCATCCTGCTGCACATCGCAGGAAACCCATAAGGAGTGGAACCCCATGAGAGCGCATTATGAGTTGATTCTCCGGGACACGGACAGGGCGGTGGAGCAGTCGCTCCGCATGCAGAACCTGACGGAGGGCAGCCCCTGGTACGGGGCCTTCAGCCAGCCGGACGGGGTGTATCAGGCCAAGTACGCCATCTACCGGGTGGCGGGCATGATCGCCGCCTACTGCAACCAGGGCAGCCGTTACTTCCACGACGCGCTGATTCTGGACAGGATCATGAAGGGCCTGGACTACATTGACCGGGCGCAGCATGACAACGGCCTGTTCGACTATGTGACCTGCAACTTTTTCTCCGCCCCGGACACGGCCTTCTGCATCGTGAAGCTGATCCCCCACCTGCGCTACCTCCGTTCCCGGGACAGCCTGACCCCCGACGAGGCGCTGATCCTGGCCCGGGTGGAGAGGATCGTCCACGCGGGCGGGCGGGGCCTGCTGGAGGGCGGCTTCCACACCCCCAACCACCGCTGGGCCATCGCGTCGGTGCTGGCCATGTGCGGCAGACTCTTCCATGAGGATGACCTGACCCAGGCGGCCTGGCAGTACCTTCGGGAGGGCATTGACTGCAATGCCGACGGCGAGTATTCCGAGAAATCCGCCGGGAACTACAACGCCGTGAACAACGACGCCATGATGCTCCTCTCCGAGGCCCTGGAGGATCCTTCCTACGAGCAGCACGTCATCCGCAACCTGCGGATGATGCTCACCTACTGGGAGCCGGACGACAGCGTGTTCACCGCCAACTCCACCCGCTTCGACAAGGATTTGAAGGTCTACCCCGACGGCTACTACTGGGAGTATCTGTCCCTGGGCATCCGGTACCAGATCCCGGAATTCCTGGCCATGGCGAACCACATTTTCGATGTGATCCGGGAGACGCGGATTCCCGCGCCGGACGTGCTCATCGAGCTGATGAACCACCCGGACTTCATCGACGTGGAGTCGGAGCTGTCCGGCACGCCGGATACCTACCACGCCTTCTACCGGGATTCCGGCATTGCCCGGGTGCGGCGGGGCAGGTACACCTACACCGTCATGCGGGACAAGTCCAACTTCCTGTATGTGCACAACGGCTCCATCAAGCTGGCGATGAAGATTGGCGGCAGCTTCTGCGAGCATCGGGCCTTCCGGGCGGAAACCATGACCGAGGACGAAGGCGGCTTCCACCTGCACCAGCGGATGCGGGGCTGGTACTACCTGCCCTTTGCCGAGCCCCCCGCGACCAGCGACTGGTGGCAGATGGACAACGCCAGCCGGGACAAAAAGCTGGGCCCGGACATGGACATTGACGTGACCATCCGGGAGGCCGGCGAGGGCCTGGAGGTGGAGGTATCAACCTCCGGCGTGTCGGGCGCGCCCTGGCGGGTGGAGCTGGCCTTCGAGGGCATCACCCGCATCAGCAACGAGCATATGACCATGCCCGTCCACGGGGACGAGGTGCTGGTGCTGCGGGACTCCTTCTTCGAGGTGACGAACCCGGCATCCGTCATGCGCATCGGCCCGGCCTTCGGCGCGCACCACTTCACCGAGGGCAAGGAGGACAGCGAGGCCAAGACCCCCGGCGCGGCCACGGTGTACCTGACGGACTACACGCCCTTCCACCATGTGATCGTCATTCAGCCCTGATGCGCCCTTGCGCGGCAGGCGGAGCTTATCCGTCCGCCGCGTTTTGCGTCCTGCCGCAACCTGCGCCCCGCAGGAGGAATCCCGCCTGCGGACGCAGAATGGAACCAGCATCCGGCGCTATGCGGCGCCCCCATACGAAAGGAAGTCCTCCCTATGATGTGGCTGACAGCCGCGGTATGCTCCTCGGTCTTTGCAGGCCTGACATCCATCCTGGCCAAGTGCGGCATCCGCAAGACGGATTCTGACGTGGCCACGGCCCTGCGCACGCTGGTGGTGCTGCTCTTCTCCTGGGTGATGGTGTTCATCGTGGGCTCGGCGGAGGGGCTGAAAACCATCAGCGCCCGCTCCGCGCTGTTCCTGGTGCTCTCGGGCCTGGCCACCGGCGCGTCCTGGATCTGCTACTTCAAGGCCCTGTCCATGGGCGATGTGAACAAGGTGGTGCCCATTGACAAGTCCAGCACGGTGATGTCCGTGCTGCTGGCGATGGTTTTGTTCCACGAGACGCAGCATCTGGCGGTGCGGCTGGTCTGCACGGCGCTCATCGGCGCGGGCATCCTGCTGATGGTGGAGCGCAAGGCCTCCACCGCAGACGGCAAGGGCCCCTGGATGCTCTACGCGCTGTTGTCGGCGGTGTTCGCCGCACTGACCTCCGTGCTGTCCAAGCTGGGCATGACGGACGTGGAGTCCAACCTGGCCACGGCCCTGCGCACGGGCGTGGTGCTGGTGATGGCCCTGGTCATCGTGCTGATGAAGGGCAAGCAGGGCCAGCTGCTCCACCCGGACAGGAAGGAGCTGGGATTCATCATCCTCTCCGGCCTGGCCACCGGCGCGTCCTGGCTGTGCTACTATTATGCCATCCAGCACGGGGTGGTCAGCGTGGTGGTGCCCATTGACAAGCTGAGCATCCTGGTGTCCATCGGCTTCTCCTATGTGGTGTTCAAGGAGCGGCTGAGCCGCAAGGGGCTTGCGGGCCTTATGCTGATGGTCATTGGCACCCTGGGCATGACGCTGATTTCCCTGTAAAGGGGCCCCATGCATGACGAATTAACATTCCGCAAACAATTCACCAACACATTGGCAACAGGAGGGCGGTATCCTTCTTCCGCGTCGGAAGGGCCGCCCTCCGCCGCAACCCCATCATGCCGGGAGGAGCGAACGCATGATTCACATCCTTGTCCTGGACGACGACCCGAAGCTGAACCAGGCCGTCTGCACGTACCTGAACGATTCGGGCTTTGAGGCCACCGGCGTCACCAGCGCGGAGGCCGCCTACGAGGCCATGTACAACACCCTCTTCGACCTGATCATCTCCGACGTGATGATGCCCCGCATCGACGGCTTTGAGTTTGCCCGCACCGTGCGGCGGGTGAACAAGCACATTCCCATCCTGTTCATGTCCGCCAGGGACGACCTGCCCGCCAAGCAGAAGGGCTTCCAGCTGGGGATTGACGACTACATGGTCAAGCCCATCGAGCTGGGGGAGATGCTTTTGCGGGTGCGCGCGCTTTTGCGCCGGGCGAACATTGAGCAGGAGCGGAAGCTGAGCGTAGGCAACCTGGAGCTGGACGCCGACGGCCTGACCGCCACGGTGGACGGGGTGGAAATCCCCGTGACCACCAGGGAGTTCAACATTCTCTTCAAGCTGCTGTCCTACCCGAAGAAAACCTTCTCCCGGGCGCAGCTGATGGACGAGTTCTGGGACCTGAACAGCGATACCAGCCTGCGGGCGGTGGACGTGTACATCACCAAGCTGCGGGACAAGTTCTCCGGCTGCGACGGGTTCAGGATCGTCACTGTGCGGGGCCTGGGGTACAAGGCGGTGCTGCAATGAACGGCCTGCGCAGGGCGCAGCAGGTGCGGGCCACCTACGTGCCCGGGCATATCTACCTGACGACGCTGTGCATGCTCCTGGGCGTGGGCGGGCTGCACGCCGGGCTGGTCATCGGGCTGGACCGGTGGAACGTGGGCGAAATGTGGACGGTGCACATCGTCATCGCCTACTGGCTGCTGGTGTCCCTGGGGCTGACGCTGCTGACCCGCTGGCAGGTGACCCGCTACTACGAGGGGCCGGTGAAGCGCATCGCCACGGCGGTGAGCCAAGTGGCCCAGGGGGATTTCTCCGTGTACCTGCCGCCGCTGCACACCCCCGACCGGCTGGACTACGTGGACGTGCTGATCCAGGACTTCAACAAGATGGTGGAGAACCTGGGCTCCATCGAGACGCTGAAGACCGAGTTCTTCTCCAATGTGAGCCATGAGATCAAGACGCCCCTGGCGGTGATCCTGAACACGGCGGAGCTGCTTGAGAAGGAGGATCTTCCCCCGGCGAAGCGGCAGGAATATGTGCAGACCATCATCGGCGCATCCAAGCGGCTGAACACCCTCATCACCGATATTCTCAAGCTCAACAAGCTGGAGAAGCAGGCCATCACGCCCCAGTCGGAGTCCTACGACCTGTGCGCCCAGCTGTGCGACTGCGCCCTGCAGTTCGAAAGCGTGTGGGAGAGGAAGCACATCGACTTCGAGGCCGACCTGGAGGACAGCGTCATCATCGCGGCGGACGAGAGTCTGCTGGCGCTGGTCTGGACGAACCTTTTGTCCAATGCCTTCAAGTTCACGCCGGAGGGTGGGCGGGTGTCCCTCGCCCAGCACAGGCTGGCAGACGGCCGCATCACGGTCACCGTCGCCGACACGGGCTGCGGCATGAGCGAGGAAACGCAACGGCACATCTTTGACAAATTCTATCAGGGAGACGTCTCCCACGCCGCCGAGGGCAATGGCCTGGGCCTTGCGCTGGTGCGGCGCATTCTGGCCATGACGGACGCCTCCATTCAGGTTCGCAGCCGCCCGGGGGAGGGTTCCTCCTTCACGGTAACGCTGAGGGCCCCAAGGGAAGGAAATGAAGCATGATCGAGCAGTACGCGGGCTTTGTCGCGTATGAATATCAGGAGCGCACCGTGGAGCAGCGGTATGCCTCCTACTACGAGGACGGGTACGGCTACTTCGGCTGGCAGGTGGAAGCGCAGCTTATCACCCGGAACACGGAGGAAAGGGTGCTCCTCCGCCTCAAGCGGGACCGGCGCATCCCCAACAAAACGGAGCTGACCCGGCTGCAGCGGCAGTTCGAGGCCATCATGGAGGACGTGCGGCGGCTGGAGCATTCCGTCCAGAACCAGGCCACCATGGCCAGCCTGGGCTGCGGGCTGGCGGGCACGGTGTTCATGGGGGGCAGCACCTTCGCCGTCACGGCGGCGACGCCCATCGTCTGGCTGTGCGCGGTGCTGGCGGTGCCGGGCTTTCTGCTGTGGGGGGCAGCCTATCCGCTGTACCGGTATGTGCGGAAGCGGCGCGCCCAGGAGGTGCAGCCGCTGGTGGAGGGCAAGCTGGACGAGATGTACGAGGTATGCGAAAAGGCCAGCAGGCTGCTGGAGGAATGATGCGGGACGGCGCCCGGAAGGGGCCGTCTTTTTTGCTGCCCGGGGAAAACAACATTTCTCAAACACAATGCCAACAAAAAAGCCATCATCCCGCAGTATCCTGTGCAGGCAGACAGAACGAAGCGCTGCAAAGCAGAAAGGAGACGCAAGGATGTCGGAGGAGAAGAAGAAGGGCTTCTTTGCCCAGGCCCTGGAGGACATGAAGCAGAGCGCCCGGGAGCAGCATGAGGTTGACAAGGCGGAGTTTGAGGCCGTGAAGGCGGAAAGCCGCGCCAACTGGGCGGAAGCCAAGGCAGCCGGCAAGCCCTCTGTGGCGGCGGCCAAGCGCCGTGCGGAGCTGGACGAGCGGCTGGAGGCCGCGAACAAGCGCATCGAGGAAGCCAACGCCCGGGCCGAGGCTGCCCGGAAGAATCAGTAACTGCCGCTGAGCAAGGAAAGGAAGATAAGCATGAAGAAGAGCAATTTCGTCGCCATGATTCTGGGAACCATCGGCGGCATCCTGTTTGCGCTGGGCATGTGCATGGCCATGATCCCCGAGTGGAACGCCTTCAGGCCCGGCATCG
>JBJEUJ010000323.1:0-7137 GCA_051883775.1 Aristaeellaceae bacterium
CGTCGTTGTCGGAGAAGTTCTGGATGGTGATGTTGACGATTTCCAGGCCCATGTTCTTCATGTCCATGGTGGCGGCCCTTTGAGTCTCCTGGGCGAACTTGTCCCGGTTCTGCACCAGGTCGGCGATGGTCATCCGGCCGATGATCTCGCGCATGTTGCCCTCCAGCACCTGCATGGCCACCGCGGCAATATCCGCCTGCTTCCAGCCCAGGAACTGCTCGGCGGCGGTGGCGACAGACACGTCGTCGCTGCCGATCTTGATATTGGCCACGCCGTCCACCATCATGCCGATGTACTCCTGGGTGGGGACGGGCTGGGTGGTCTTGATGTCCACCTGCATGATGCCCAGGTTCAGCTTGTCCACCCGCTCGAAGAAGGGAATGACGAAGGTCGCGCCGCCCCGCACGATGCGGTAGCCGAACTTCTTCACCACCTCGCGGCCGTTTTCGTCCTTGACGCGGTACTTCTTGCGCCGGCCGGAGACGATCAGGGCCACATTCGGGGGAACCTTGACGTAGTTGCACATAAAGATGATGATCAGAAGCACCGCCGCGCAGGCGATGATGACGGGGATAAGCATGTCGTTGTGAAGCATGGGCAAGCCTCCTTTGTTTCCTCCCTGACAGTACGGTATGCTTTCGGATCCGACGGCATGATGATACCATGGCCGCATACGGGGGAAAAGACATTCCTGCATGAAAGCATCGCCGGGACGTCTGAAAAATACAGGGGGCGAACCCAGCGGGCATGCAGAAACAAAAAATCCTGGATTGGGCTCCTTCACGGTTGACCCGGGCGGCGAAAAATGATACATTATAGGGTGCGATCATGGGCCATCAGGCCCATTCGCACGGACGATGAAATCAGGAGGATATCCGACGTTGTATTCCGAGAAGATCGAAGCCATGCTGGAGAAAGTCCAGAAAGCTCCCCGATACACCGGCGGCGAAATGAACACCGCCATCAAGGACTGGGAGGAGGCCGAGCTGCACTTCGCCTTCTGCTTCCCTGATACCTACGAGGTGGCCATGTCCCACCTGGGCATGAAGATCCTCTACGCCGCCATCAACGCCCAGCCCTGGAGCCTGTGCGAGCGGGTCTGCATGCCCTGGGTGGACATGATGGCCCTGATGCAGGAGGAAAGCGTCCCCCTGTTCTCCCTGGAGAGCCGCCATGCGCTGAACGAGTTCGACGTGGTGGGCTTCACCCTGCAGTATGAGATGAGCTACTCCAACATCCTGGCGATGCTCAGACTGGGCGGCATCCCCCTCCTGCGGGAGGAGCGCGGGCAGGACGACCCCATCGTGGTGGCGGGCGGCCCCTGCGCCTTCAACCCCGAGCCCCTGGCGGATTTCATCGACGCGTTCATGGTGGGGGACGGCGAGGAGCAGATCATCGAGCTGAACGCGGTCATCAACGAATGGAAGAAGTCCGGCGAACCTAAGGACGTGCTGCTCCGGCGCCTGGCCCGGGTGCGGGGCGTGTACGTGCCCGCCCTGTACGACGTGACCTACAACCAGGACGGCACCATCGCCTCCTTCCGCCCCAACTGTCCCGAGGCCCCGGAGAAGGTCGTGAAGGCCATCGTCACCGACCTGGACAGCGTGATCTACCCCAGGGACATTCCCGTGCCCTATACGGAGATCATCCACGACCGTATCATGCTGGAGATCATGAGGGGCTGCACAAGGGGCTGCCGCTTTTGCGAGGCGGGCATGCTGTACCGCCCGGTGCGCGAGCGGAGCCTGGAGCATCTGGTGGAGCTGGCCTCATCTCTGGAAAAGACCACCGGCTATGAGGAAATCAGCCTGTCCAGCCTGTCCAGCGGCGACTACACCTGCCTGGCGGAGCTGATCCGCGAGCTGCTGAAGAAAATGGAGGGCAAGCATGTGTCCATCAGCCTGCCCTCCCTGCGCCTGGACAGCGTGCTGAAGGAGTCCCTGGAGGAAACGCAGAAGGAGCGCAAGACCTCCCTGACCTTCGCGCCGGAGGCCGGCACCCAGCGGCTGCGGGACGTGATCAACAAGGGCGTGACCGAGGCTGACCTGATGGAGAAGGTCACCGACGCCTTCCAGGGCGGGTGGAGCAGCGTGAAGCTGTACTTCATGATGGGCCTGCCCACCGAGACCTACGACGACCTGGACGGCATTGCCGACCTGGCCCGGAAGGTGGTTTCAGCCTACTTTGCCGTACCCAAGGGCCAGCGGGCCAAGGGCCTTCGCGTGACCTGCTCCGCGTCGGTGTTCGTGCCCAAGCCCTTCACACCCTTCCAGTGGGAGCCTCAGGATACCCTCGACACGGTGCAGCGCAAGCAGCTGTATCTGCGGGAGGCACTGCGCAGCGTCAAGGGCGTGAACTTCAACTATCATGAGTCCGGGCTCTCCTTCCTGGAGGCGTGCTTCTCCCGGGGCGACAGGCGTATGGGCCAGGTGCTGCTGCGGGCCTTTGAAAAGGGCTGCATGCTGGACGGCTGGTCGGAACAATTCAAATATGATACATGGATGGAAGCCTTCGACGAGTGCGGCATTGATCCGGCCTTCTATGCCTACCGCCGCAGGGAGAAGGACGAGATCCTGCCCTGGGACTTCATCGACAGTGGCGTGACCAAGGAATATCTCTGGCGGGAAAAGCAGAAGGCTGACCGCGCCGAGACCACCCGGGACTGCCGCAAGGGCTGCAACGGCTGCGGGCTGCAGCGCTTCAAGGGGGTGTGCAAGTTTTGCGGATGATGGCTGTATTTGAGAAGGGCGCGCGGCTGCGCCACATCGGGCATCTGGATATTCAGCGGGCCATGCAGCGGGCGCTGCGCCGCTCAGGGCTGCCGGTGAGCTATTCGAAGGGTTTCAACCCGCATATTCTTCTGACCTTCGCCTCAGCCCTGGCCACAGGCGCTATGGGGGAGAAGGAAATCCTGGACGTGTCCCTCGACGCTCCGGTGGAGGCGGACGCCTTTCTGGCCGCTATGAACGCCGCCCTGCCGCCGGACATGCAGCTGTCCTGCGCCAAGCCCCTGGAGGACAGGCACCCTGCGCTGATGGCCATGGTGCGCGCCGCGGACTACGAGCTGACGATTCAGGACGAGGAGGCCGCCGGACTGCTGGTGAAGGCCATTCCGGGCTTTCTGGCTCAGGAGAGCATCCTGGCCATGCGCAAGAGCAAGAGCGGCATGAAGGAGTGCGACATCCGCCCGATGATCCATGCGCTTGCCATGGAGGGGAATATCCTCACCGCCCGCCTGACCCTGACGGAGGCCTCCACCTGCAAGCCGGACATGCTGCTGACCGCGCTGTCCGCCTTTGCGGGAATCGAGGCGCCCAGGATGCTGGTGAACCGCAAGGGCCTGCTGGGCGAGGCCGGCGGGGCGCTTGTCCCCCTGGAGACGCTGTAACATGCGCACGATTCATGTGAAGGCCGGCACGCCCCGGGAGCTTGCTGTGGCGGAGGACGGGCGGCTGGTGGAATATCTGCTGGACGACGGCGCAAGCGTGACGGAGGCCATCTACCTGGGAAAGGTGGAGCGGGTGGTCAGCGGCATGAAGGCCGCCTTCGTGGACATTGGCCAGGAGAAGAATGGCTTTCTGCCCCTGGAGGAGCGCAGCAGCTCCGCTCAGCTGCCGCCGCTTCGGGACGGCCAGCGGGTGCTGGTGCAGGTGAAGAAGGACGCCCAGGGCGCCAAGGGTGCGTTCCTGACCCGGGACGTCAGCCTTTGCGGCGAGTATGTGATTCTCATGCCCCTGAACCGCTACATTGGCGTCTCCGCCCGCATTGAGGACGAGAGCCTTCGGGAAGCCATGAAGAAGCTGGGACAGGCGATCAGCGGGGGCCGCTTTGGCCTGGTGATGCGCGCCAGCACGCCGGAGGCGGAGGAGGCGGACATCCGCCATGAAGCAGAGACGCTGCTTACCCGGTGGGAGAATATCAGCAAGGCTGCGCCTACGGCCCATGCGCCCTCCATGATTCATCGGCCCAGGACGCCCCTGGACAGCCTGCTGGACGATTATCTGCCCCGGGGGGTGGACGGTGTTGTCACCGATGATGAGGACACTGCCCGGCAGCTGTCGTGCCTGATGCCCGTGACGGTGACGGAGCGGGATCCCATGGCGGACCTGCGGGCCCAGCGGGACAGGGCCCTGCGCCGCCACGTCTGGCTGGACAGCGGCGGGAGCCTGGTCATTGACCGGTGCGAGGCCATGACGGTCATCGACGTGAACACCGCCAAGTTCACCGGCAAGCGGGATCTGGAAGATACCATTCTCCGTCTGAACCTGGAGGCCTGCGGGGAGATCGCCCGGCAGGTGAGGTTGCGGAACCTGAGCGGCATCATCCTCATCGACATGATCGACATGGAGACGGAGGAGCACCGCGAACAGGTGCTTATGAGACTGAACGAATGCTTTGCCGCGGATCGCGTGAAAACGGTGATCCACGGCTTCACATCCCTGGGGCTGATCGAGATGACAAGGAAGAAATCCCGCCGGCCCCTGGAGGACGACTGGACGCTGCCGTGCCCTCACTGCCAGGGCTCGGGCCGCGTCCCCAAGGAGGACAAGCATGGCTGAACGCAGGCCTGTGACCGTTTCCCCGGAGGAGCTGCTCCGCCAGCGCCGCTACATGGCGGAGGTGAGCCAGCTGCCCCAGCGGCCCCGCAGCTATCATGTGGTGACCTACGGCTGCCAGATGAACGCCCATGACAGCGAGAAGCTGGCGGGCATGCTGCGGGAGATGGGCATGGAGGAGGCTCCCGACCGGGAGCAGGCGGACTTTGTCATTTTCAACACCTGCTGCGTGCGCGACAACGCCGAGCGCCGGGCCCTGGGCAACGTGACCTGGCTCAAGGAGGTGCGCAAGCGCAATCCGAGACTGATGATCGCCGTGTGCGGGTGCATGATTCAGCAGCCGGGCATGGCGGAGAAGATCCTGAAGCAGTACCGCTTTGTGGACCTGGCCTTCGGTACCTCCAACCTGCACAAGCTGCCGGAGCTGCTCTGCCGCGCGCTGAACAGCGACCGTGCCGTGGTGGAGGTGGAGGAGGAGGACGTGATCGCCGAGGATGTGCCGGTGAAGCGCCTGCGGCAGGACGCGGCCTACATCACCATCATGTACGGCTGCGACAACTTCTGCTCCTACTGCATTGTGCCCTATGTGCGCGGGCGGGAGCGCAGCCGGGAGATGGAGGCCATCCTGCGGGAGGCGCAGGAGCTGCGGGACAGCGGCGTGAAGGAGATCATGCTTCTGGGGCAGAACGTGAACAGCTACGGCAAGGGCCTGCCGGGCAGCCCCACCTTTGCACAGCTTCTCAGGGAGCTGGACAGGCTGGAGATTCCCCGCATCCGCTTCATGACCAGCCACCCCAAGGATCTCTCCGACGAGCTGATCGACGTGATGGCCGGCAGCCGCCACATCCTGCCCCAGTTCCACCTGCCGGTGCAGAGCGGCAACGATGAGATTCTCCGCCGCATGAACCGCCGCTATGACCGGGCACGCTATCTTGACCGGGTGCGCCGCCTGCGGGAGGCTGTGCCGGGCATCGGGCTGACCACGGACATCATCGTGGGCTTCCCGGGAGAGACGGAGGAGCAGTTCCAGGACACCATGTCCCTGGTGGACGAGGTGGGGTACGATTCCGCCTTCACCTTCATCTACTCGCCCCGCACGGGGACAAGGGCCGCTTCCATGGAGGATCAGATTCCCGAGAACGTGGCCACCGACCGGATCAAGCGGCTCATCGCCCTGCAGGACAGGCGGCAGCGGGAAGCCATGGCCCGCTTTGTGGGCCGGGAGGAAGAGGTGCTGGTGGAGGGCCTGTCCCGCCGCAGCGACGCGGCGGTGTCCGGCAAGGGCCGCCACGGCGTGTCCATCACCTGCCCCGGGACGGAGAAGGACATCGGGCAGATTGTCCGCGTACGGGTGACGGAAATCAAGAACAACACCCTGATGGGTGAGCGCATCGACTGAGGAAAGGAAGCATCATCATGCAGCATGTCATGAACAAGGCCCAGGAGCTGGCCCAGGCCATCCTGGAGAGCGATATTTACCAGCGCGTCCATACCGCAGAGAGCCAGGTGACCACCGATCCCGGCGCGTCTGAGGCCATCGCGGCGTACATGGAGAAGCGGCAGGCGGTGGAGGCGCTGCTGGGCGAGGAGGACGTGGACCGGGACGCGCTGGCGGAGGCCGGGCGGGCCATGCAGGAGGCTGAGCAGAACCTGAACGAGCAGCCCCTGGTCAAGGAGATGCAGGCGGCCCGGGCGGACTTCAACCAGATGATGGAGAACATCAATCAGATTCTCCGGCTGATCATCACCGGGGAAACGGAGGCGGGCGGCTGCAGCGGCTCCTGCGAGGGCTGCGGCGGCTGCGGCTCCTGCGGAGGCTGCCAGTAAGACGCGCTGCTTCTTTACATCAAGATAAGGGGATAATGTACGATGGCTCTCACCTCCATGATGCAGCAGTACCTGAACCTGAAGGCACAGTATCAGGATTGTCTGCTGTTTTTCCGCCTGGGCGATTTTTATGAAATGTTCTTCGACGATGCGAAGAAGGCCTCCCGGGAGCTGGAGCTGACATTGACCGGGCGGGACTGCGGCCTGGAGGAGCGCGCGCCCATGTGCGGCGTGCCCTACCACGCGGTCAACGCCTATGTGGAGAAGCTCATCGCCAAGGGCTACAAGGTGGCCATCTGCGAGCAGCTGGAGGATCCCGCCCTGGCCAAGGGGCTTGTCAAGCGGGATGTGATCCGCATCGTGACCCCGGGCACGGTCATTGAGGACAACATGCTGGACGAGCGGACGAACAACTTCCTCCTGTCCGTGTGCTTCTCGGGGGACAAGGCGGGGCTGGCCTTCGCGGATGTGTCCACGGGCGAGTTCTTCGTCCATGAAATCACCGCGCCCGAGGATACCCTGGCGGATGAAATGGCAAGGATTCAGGCCATCGAGGTGATTACCAACGACCTGGTGCGCCTGCGGGCCTGCCTGCGCCGGGAGGACGCCTCCTGCTCCGAGCAGCCCGCCGCCTGGTATCAGTACCAGAACGCCAGCGACGCGCTGTGCAGCCACTTCCACCTGAAGGATCTGTCCCCCCTGGGGCTCAGCGAGGAATACCGCCTGGGGGCCAGCGCCGCCGGCGCGCTGATGC
>JBJEUJ010000324.1:0-1519 GCA_051883775.1 Aristaeellaceae bacterium
CCCCTCGGGCCGCCACGGCGCAGGGTGGTGATGGTCAGCTGCCCGCTCTCCGGCCATCCCATGGCGATAGCGTACAGGCGCCCCGCCCGGGTGGTGAAGCGGAAGTCCCGCGCGCCCAGGTCGTTATCCTCCATATGGGCCTCGCCGCCGTTGCGCAGCTGGTCGTTGAGCAGGCTCACGTCATACTGGAAGTCCCCGCCCACGCTGGGGCCCTCCCCCGCCACCACGAAGGGCCGCGTGCCGTAGATGGCCTCGCCGTTGAGAGCCAGCCAGTCACCCACGCGCGTAAGCTCCCGCACCGCGTCCGGGTGGAAGGAGCCGTCCGCCCGGGGACCCACGTTCAGCAGCAGGTTGCCGTTCTTGGACACAATGTCGCACAGCTGGCGGATGATGGCCGAGGCGGACTTGTACTTCGGGTTCTGCACGATGCACCAGGTAACGTTGTCCTCCAGGCGGTCATCGCTCTGCCAGACGAAGGGCCGGGGCTCGGCGAAGCGGCCCCGCTCCAGGTCATACACGCCGATGCCCTGGGGGAAGTCCTCCTGCTTGTAGGTGATGATGCCCGCATCCCGTCCGGTATGGCGGTAGTAGTGTTCCGCCACCTGATGGCGGTATTCCTCGCCGATGATGCAGGTACGGCTGTCGAAGTACACCGCGTCCGGGCTATACTTGTCGATGACCTCCGTCACCTTGTCCCGCCAGGTGGCATTGAAGCGGTCGTCGGGCAGGCGGTAGGGCATGTAGCGGTTGGTTTCCAGGGGCAGGGCGGGGCCGTAGAAGACCTCGTTGGCGGGGTCGTACACATCGGCCTCGTTGTCCGTGGACATGAACCAGCCCCACAGCCACTGGTGGTGGAAGGTAGCCAGCACCCTGATGCCCCGGCGGCGGAAGGCCTCCGCGCACTCGCCGAACACGTCCCTGTGGGGGCCCATGGTCTTGCTGTTGACGGGGTTGACCCGGCTGTCCCACATGGAGAAGTTATCGGCATGCTCGGTGACGGGGCCGGCGTACTTCGCGCCGGAGCGCACCACCAGGTCGGCCCATTCCTCGGGGTCGAAGCCCTCGCCTGTCATCATGGGAATGAAGTCCTTGTAGCCGAAGTCATGGAGCTTGCCGTAATGCTCCTCGTGGTAGCGGTTCTGCTCCAGGCCCTTGCAGTACATGTTGCGGGAATACCACTCGTTCATGCAGGCGGGCACGCTGTAAGGGCCCCAGTGGAAGAACAGGCCGAACTTGGCGTCCCGGAACCATTCCGGCGTATCGTGCCGGACGTCCGACCAGTCGATGGGCTGCTTGCTGTTCATGGGCGTCATATCCTTTCTGTGTTTCGGAGGGGATGGGCATGGTATGCCGGGCTGCCGCGCTCCAGGGGGGGGTGGTCTGATCTGCCGTTTCCATTGCGGATGCAAGCATCCGCTCGGAAACTCGCGTTTTTTCCTTTTCCTTTTTAGTTTTGGAGCGTGCTACGCTGGGCTGCCGCCCAGACCTGCGCAGGGGCTAACGCCGCCCCTGCACCCGC
>JBJEUJ010000325.1:0-1514 GCA_051883775.1 Aristaeellaceae bacterium
TGATCGTCCACGACAGAACTCGGCTTACCGGTCACGCTCGCACGCTTCTCCCGGTGGTCCGGCGGCGGTAGCTTTCCGCCGCCTTTTTCTCACGCTCAGACCAATTCACCAAGGAAGGGATGGTTTCCCCATGAAAAAATGGATCGCCCTGCTGCTCTGCCTGATGCTGACCTGCCTGTCCGTCTCCGCCCTGGCCTGGGACGCCCCCTTCCTGGTACGCTTCGGCGACCGGGAGCTGAAGCAGGTCGCCGTCACCATTGACGACTGCTTCAACATCGACTACGTCCGCCAGACCTACGAGCTGTCCCAGCAGTACGACGTGCCCATCACCTTCTTCATCCTGGGCATCAACCTGGAGGAGCAGGACGCCGAGCTGTGGCGGGCCATCGCCGCCTCCCGGAACGAGCTGGGCAACCACACCTACGGCCACTGCGACCTGCCCGCCATGGACAACAGCGGCATCTACAACCAGGTCATGCGCGCCCAGTCCTGCCTGGACGCGATCCTGGGCTATCACTATCCCATGCAGGTGTTCCGCCCGCCCTACGGCCACATGAACCGCAACGGCAAGACCCATGTCAACAGCATGATCCAGACCCTGGGCTTCGAGCATGCCATCCTGTGGGACGTGAGCCAGACCGAATTTGAAAAATGCCGCCGCTCCGTGCAGAACGGCAGCATCCTCCTCTTCCACACCAACACCCTTGACCTGAGGTGCATGGAGCAGCTGATCCCCTGGCTGCTGGAGGAAGGGTACGAGCTGGTCACCGTCAGCCAGATGCTGGGCATGGAGCCCGTGGCCACCTCCACCGACCTGTACGAGTACGTCTCCTACAGCGACTGGCAGAAGTCCCGGGGCGTGTACTGATTCCCACAGGCATGAAAGCGCGGGCGTCTCCTGAGAAGGAGGCGCCCGCTTTTTGTGTGTGCAATCAGTCCATCGCGGCCATTTCCCGGCCGTAGGGATCGCAGAGGACGGCCCGGTCCTCCTTGGACTTGTGCCAGACCTTGGTGTCCGGCCAGCGATAATCCCCGCCGCCCTCCGAGGACTGGCTGACCACGGTGATCACCTGCCCCGGCTGCGCCGCCGCGCCCGCGGGGAACACGAACGTCTCTCCGCCCCGCTCCGAGCGGATGAACCAGTCCGTCAGGTCAATGACTTCATTGGAAGCGTTGCGCAGGCGGACGGTATCGTCCGTCCCCTTGTCCACAAGCTCCATGCCCATGACCGCCTCAGGCAGCACAGGCGTGAGCGCATAAGCCGCTTCCGCCTGCCCGCCGGAGACCGTCACCAGCACGCCGGCCTCCGCATCCTGCGTCTGCCATACCTGCGCCCCCGCTGCCGCCAGCAGCTTCATCACCCGGGTGGAGGGCGTGTCCGGCTCCTCCGCCGTGTTGGTGGAGATCACCGCCAGGCGGGGCTGCACCGCGTCAATCAGCGCAGGCGACGTGGCATCCGACTCGCCATGGTTGCCCACCTTCAGCACGTCGCAGGCGGGAATCAGCCGCCGGGC
>JBJEUJ010000326.1:0-10281 GCA_051883775.1 Aristaeellaceae bacterium
CAAGGTGTCCCTGGAGCCCATGAACCCCTACGAGCGGCGGATCATCCACAGCGCGTTGCAGGCCAACGAGGCTGTGGACACCCACTCCGAGGGTGACGAGCCCAACCGGCATGTGGTGATTACCCTGCGCAAGTGAGCGCGGCAAAAAGTGGCTTCGGCCACTTTTTTGCGTTGGGGAGGGCGGGAAAGCCCGGCAGAAAAGAGCAGGCGCATGGCTCAGCGAATCCTGGTGGTGGGCTGCCCGGGCAGCGGCAAAAGCACGCTGGCACGGCGTCTGGCGGAGAAAACCGGCCTGCCGCTTGATCATCTGGACAGCATTGACTGGCGCGATGACAGCACCTATCTGACCCGGGAGGAGCTGGTGGAGGTGCTCCGGCCGATCCTGGCCAGCCCCCGCTGGATCATCGACGGGAACTACAACGGCACCATGCCCCTGCGGGCGGAGACCTGCGAGGAGGTTATCTTCCTGGATGATCCGGTGGAGGTATGCCTGGCAGGGGTGCGGGCGCGCCTGGGCACGCCCCGTGCCGACACGCCCTGGCTGGAGAAGGAGGAGGATCCGGCGTTCATGGACTTCATCCGGCGTTACGCCACGGAAAGCCGCCCGAAGGTGCTGGCGCTGATGGCTGCGCACCCGGACATGACCTTCCCCATCCTGCGCAGCCGGGAGGAAGCCGAAGCGCTGCTGGCCCGGCTGTGAAGGGCCTGGCAACACAAATACGCGCCTGTCCGCAGCAGAAAGCCGGACAGGCGCGTTTGCGTGGCATGGAGTTATCAGTTAGGGGGATTCCGCCTTACTGCCGTCGGTGGCAATCAGGGCGGAAGGCTGCGTCATCCCGAGCGCAAGGCCGGGGAAGCGCCAGCCGTCCCACCAATTCGCCGTCGGCAGACTGCCAATCGAAAACCGGCGACATGCGCGGCGGTTTTCGTGCTTTTCCGATAGGAAAAGCTTCCTTACGCGAGTGAACGGCCGGGGGGCTGGCACAGCCAGCTGACCAGCGAGCGAGCGCAGAACTCAAAAAAGTGGCCGAAGCCACTATTTTGACGCCCGTCAGGGCTTGGGCAGCTCGCTGGTGCAGTGGGCGCAGCGGGTCGCCTCGATGGGAATTTCGCTCAGGCAGTAGGGGCACTTCTTCGTCGTGGGCGCAACGGGGGCCTCCTTCTTCTTGCCCAGGGTCATCAGCTTGTTGATGCCCCGCAGCAGCACGAACAGCACGAACGCCGTGATGATGAAGTTCACCACCGTGGTCAGGAAGGACGCAACCGCCGCGCCCAGGGTCCAGGCCACGCCGTCGGAAATCTCGCCTGCGCCGCCGGTCATGACCAGGTTCAGCAGGGGATTGATGAAGTTGGCGGTCAGCGAGGTCACGATGCCGGTGAACGCGCCGCCGACGATCACGCCGACAGCCATATCCAGGACGTTGCCGCGCAGGGCGAATTTTTTGAACTCCTCCAGGAACTTCTTCATGGGTACCAGCCTCCTTGTGGATGGGAATAGGGCCAGTATAGCATACCTGCGCCGCCCAGACAAGCATGCGGAAGGAATTTTCAGGGAAGGGAAGGGGAACGCGCCCGAAAAACGTCTTTTTTCATGCAGGCGCTTTCATGAAATGCACGGATGCGCCCCTTCTGCGCGGGAAGTTCCCGGCGCGGCGCGGGTTTTGATTGTATTCGGGCGAAAGTTGGCGTATAATAGGACTGTCGATTGTCTGCCGGCGCCGCCGGCTCAGGATAGATCGCCTTCCCCCACGGCGGACGGGCCCGTCCGCAAGCTGAAAGGAGACACAACCATGGACTTTCTCAAGACGCTGATGCTGTACATGTCCCTGACCTTCGCCACGGCCGTTCAGGGCGCGGAGCCGCCCACGGAAACCGCCGTGCCCACCTTCACGCCGCCTCCGGCCGTGGTGGAAACCCTCCCTGGTGAAACCGCCGCGCCCACTGTCTCCACCGCGGAGCCCGCCGTAACGCCGGATCCCGCCGCGACCGCCACCCCTGAGCCCAAGCCCACCATCACCCCCAACACCGCCTACAAGAACCTGCAGATGAACAGCAAGGGCGATCAGGTCAAGCGGCTGCAGCAGCGGCTGATTGAGCTGGGGTATCTCACGGGCGAGGCGGACGGCGCCTTTGGCCGGCAAACCTACAATGCGGTGATCGCCTTCCAGAAGGCCAACGGGCTGAGCGCCGATGGCGTGGCCGGTGACGCCACGCAGACCATGCTCTTCGAGAGCCCTGATGTGGTGGCTAAGGAAGTGCCGGCCACCCCGGTGCTGACCTTCACCCCGGGGCCCAGCGTCTCCCCCGAGGCGGCGGAGCTGCCCGGCCTGGATGAGATCGACCCCGGCGAGACGGCTGCTCCCACCGACGCGCCCACCACTGCGCCCACGGAGGAGCCTGCGCCTGCGGGGCCTGTGGCCATGCAGGGGGTGTCCATTGTACTCAATGACAGCGGCGAGAAGCTGACCTGCCTGCGCCAGGAGGACGGTGTGACCATTCGTGCCACGCCGCGGGTATGGCAGACGGCGGAGGGCGGGCTGCTCCTGGACATGACCGACCTGGCCGCCAGCGTGGAGGGCTGGGGCTTCACCCTGAGCATTGAGGGCGTATACACCTTCACCGCCGGGGACTACACCGTGACCATCGCCCCGGAGGGCGAGGGCTTCCGCTGCCAGGCGGATGGCGGGGACGTGGCGCTGGACGAGGGCGACTTCCTGCTGGAGGGCGACACGGCGATGTGCTCGCCCGCGCTGCTGGAGAAGGCGCTGGGCGCGACGACCCTGTGGGACAGCGAGGAGCAGACGCTGATGATCCGCCTCCTGCCCCGGGAGCTGACGGAGGCCTCGGACTGAGCGGCCTTGCCTGCAACCATGCTTTTCTGCGGCCTTCGGGCCGCTTTTTTCTGCCTGTCCTGTCCAAGCCTTCCGCGCTGGGGAGGGTGGACGGGCGGCAGCGAGGTCGGATGAGGTCGTTCCTGTGAGGCTGCACGAACCTGCCGTTTCCCTCGCGGGCGGCCTTCGGCGCCTGCTCGGAAACTCGCTTGGATTTAGGGGGACGCTGGGCTGCCGCCCAGACCTGCTTGGGGTTCCACCCCAAACCCCGCAAGGGGCATCGCCCCTTGACCCTTTTTCGCTGGCGCGTTCCCTTGGAGTAGCATGAAAAAGCGGCTGTACGTTCTTTGCGTACAGCCGCCTGTGTTTCTGCTTAGTTGTATTCCACCGTGGCCTGGTAGGCCTTGTAGGTGGACTTGCACAGCTGAACCCGATTTATTTCCTTCCCGTTCTGGTACCACACCTGGTAGGTCACCACCTCGTAGCCCGTGCGGGCCTTGATGGTCTCCTGCTGGGTGCCGGCGGGCAGGTTGGGATTCTGCACGTACTTGATCTCCGAGGAGGGCTCGATGGTGCGGATGACCTCGCTCTCCAGGTCGATGCTCACCCCGTCCCCAAGCCCCATGCCGTACAGCTCCACCGTCACCTTGCGGCTCTTGTAGTACGCCACGATGAACACCGGCCAGTCCGTGTTGTTCTTGAACTTGAAGTCCAGGTTGGGCCAGTTGACCGTGGCGTCCATGCCCTTGGCCACGTAGGTGGAGGGCCAGGCGTGGGGGCTGCGCTCCACAATCTCCAGGTTGGCCCGGGCCACGGCGTTGAACAGGGTGGAGCTGGTCTGGCACACGCCGCCGCCCACCTCGGGGACGCTCTGGCCGCCGGAGATGGCCGTGGCCTCCCGGTAGCCCTTCTCCGCCGTGCGCTGGCCGGTGGCCTGGTTGAAGGAGAAGGTTTCCCCGGGCAGCACGGTGGTGCCGTTGATGGCCCCGGCGGACAGCTCGATGTTGGTGTTGCGGTTGGCGTTGGAGGTGGTCTCCGTGGTGTAGGAGGACACCATGTGGAAGCTGTTCATCAGCTCCGCCTTGGTCACCTGGGCCAGGAGCATCTGGGGCTCCACGGTGATGGAGGCGTACCTGTCGCCCCCCTCCAGGCAGGCGATGACCTGGTTGTAGAGCGCGTCCGGGTCGATGTAGGCGCCGGGCACATCGCTGTCAAAGGTGAAGGAGCGGGTGTTGAAGTCGAACGCCGCCACCGAGGCGTTCACCGGATCCCGGTTGACATAGGCCACGATGCTGTCGGTCAGCTGGCGCACCGCCGTCTTGTCATAGGTCATGGCGGTGGAGAGCACCACGGGGTTCCCGCGCATATCGAGGGCGGTGTTCAGCCGCTCCTGGAAGGGGGTGACCCGGGTGCCGCGGATGGCGGTGGTGTTCTGCCGTCCGCAGGCATAGGCGGCCTGAACCACCTCGTCCACATTGCGGGTCATGGGCACCTGGGTGGAGTCGATGATCCAGCTGCCGTTGCCCACATGGATCGTCACGGCGAAGTCTCCGCCGCCGGAGGCGCTCACCTGCCATACCGCAGCGGCGGCCTCCTCCCTCGTCATGCCGCCCACATGCACCCCGTCGATGTACACGCCGGGGTAGATGGCGTCGGTGTTCATGTAGCTGCGGTAGACCTTGTACTGGGCGTAAGCCTCCGCGTCCAGGGTGATAATGTTCCCATTGACGAAGGCGAAGGAGGGCACGCCGGGAATCTGCACGCCCAGCAGCTGGGGCGATACCAGCGCCGCCAGCGCCGCCGTCAGGCACAGGCACAGAAGCGTCACCGCCAGCCACAGCCCCCGGTGGGGATCCCTGCGGCGGCGCTTGTGCTTCTTGCCGGAATAAACCTGGCGCATGTTCCGGTCATATACGTCGAAATCATCATACACGGTATCCTGCCGGGGTCTGTCCGGCGCGGGCCGGGCGGTGTCGCGGCGGCCTGTCTGGCCATAGCGCATGCGCTCCTGCAGCTCCTCGGAGCGGCCCATGGGCTGACGGGGCGCCCTGCCCGGGGCAGCGGCCTTCACCACGGCGGGCCGGCGGGTCTGCGCCGGGCGGGAGGACACGCGGATACGCTCTCCGTCGCCCTCATAAAGGGGCGCGGCACGGTCCGTCCGCCGCTCCCTGCTTTCCTGATCCATCAAAGCCTCCTGTCCAAAATCAGTCGTGCTGCGATGCTGAAGCCGGATCCACCGGGAATCATGGCGGCGCGGGGTGGTTGAGGCATCAGCCGGAGCCATGCCCTTCCCGGATGGAAAAGGCGGCCGCAGCCACTTTTCCGGCAAGTGCAGGGGGGAGGTTATTCCACCGTCCTGTGCGCCATCTTGTAGGATAGAATCTGCAGGCTGTCGCTCAGGTGGACGTTGACCACAATCATGTCCTCGGGGTGATTCAGGTCGGTGGGGGCAAAGTTCCACACCGCCCGCACGCCCTGGGCGTAGAGCCTGTCCAGGGTGGCCTGGGCCACGCTGGAGGGCAGCGCCAGCACGGCGATATCGACGGCGTTCTCCGCCAGATACCCCTCCAGCGCCTCCATGGGGCTGACGGTTACCCCGCCCATGACCGTGCCGATCTTCTCCGGGTCGTTGTCGAAGATGGCCTCCGTCCGGAAGCCCTCCCGGGAGAAGGTGGGATACTTCGCCACGGCGCCGCCGATGTTGCCCGCGCCCAGGATGATCAGCCGGTGGGGCTTGTCCAGCCCCAGAATCTCGCCGATATGGTCCTTCAGCTCGGATACCTTGTAGCCATAGCCCTGCCGGCCAAAGCCGCCGAAGCAGTTGATGTCCTGGCGGATCTGGCTGGGGGTGAGCTGCATGCGCTTCCCCAGCTCCTGGGACGAGATCTGTGTCACGCCCGCCGCCTCCAGCTCCCGCAGGTGCCTGTAATACCCCGGCAAACGGCGGATCACCGCATCGGATACGTATCCTGCCATGGCCGCAGCCTCCTTACCAATCCACAATGTTCCATGGGCCGACAAACGGCCGTGTTCTGCTATTATACCACATATTCCGCGCCGCCGCAACACGGCTTCTCCGGGAAAGCGCCCACTTTCCGCCAGGCATGACAGGGTTTGCATTTCGGGCCGCTTTGTGCTATGATAATCGAAGCATGAAGGCGCAGCCGCAGGGTGGCTCCGGCGCGCCGCGTATGGAGGAATGATCATGCCGGCTTTCTCGCCCGAGGATGCACGCCGTGTGCTGCCCGCCTTTGACCTGTACGGTCAGGTGGTGTCCGTGGAGCCCTATGGCTGCGGCCATATCAACGATACCTTCCTGGTGGTGACGCGCAAGCCCGGGGCCGTGAAGGAGCACCGCTACATCCTGCAGCGGCTCAGCCCCGTGGCCTTCCACGAGCCGGAGAAGGTCATGGAGAACATTGCCTCCGTGACGGCCTATCTCAAGGGCATCATCCGGGAGCGGGGCGGCGACCCGGACAGGGAGACCCTCATCATCATTCCCGCCCGGGACGGCAGGGACTATATTCTCGACCGGGAGCGCGGCGGCTGCTGGCGCATGTATCTGTTCATCGAGAACAGCTTCACCTGCCAGCAGGCGGAGTCGGAGGAGATCTTCCGGGAATCCGCCCGGGCCTTCGGCGCGCTGCAGCGGGATCTGACGGACTATCCCGCCCAGAGCCTCCATGAGACGATTCCCAACTTCCACAACACGCCCCGGCGGGTGCAGGCCCTGGAGGCGGCCATCCGGCAGGATGCGGCAGGCCGCGCGGCGGGCGTGCAGGCGGAGATTGCCTTCGCCCTGGCCCGCAAGGCGCGAACCACCGCGCTGGTGGATGCCCAGAAGCGGGGCGAGCTGCCCCTGCGGGTCACCCACAACGATACCAAGCTCAACAATGTCCTGATGGACCGCGCCACCGGCAAGGCCATGTGCGTGGTGGACCTGGACACGGTGATGCCGGGCCTGTGCGCCTACGACTTTGGCGACGCCATCCGCTTCGGCGCCAACACCGCCGCCGAGGATGAGGAGAACCTGGACAGGGTGCATTTCAGCATGCCCATGTTCCGGGCCTACTGCGAGGGCTACCTGGAGAAAACCGGCGGACTGCTGACGGATGCGGAGGTGCGCTCGCTGCCTGTGGGCGCGTGGATGATGACCTACGAGGTGGGCATCCGCTTCCTGACGGATTACCTGGACGGGGACTGCTACTTCCACACCGACTACCCGGAGCACAACCTGGTGCGGGCCCGGAACCAGTTCGCGCTCCTTGCGGATATGGAGAGGCAGGAGCAGGCCATGCAGGATGTGGTGGAGGCCTGGCTGCGGGGGCAGCCCGGCACGCCTGACAAGGAGAAGGAGGATCAGCAATGAAGGAACCGATTCTGCTCATCATGGCTGCGGGTATGGGCAGCCGCTACGGGGGCCTCAAGCAGATGGATCCCGTGGGCCCGGATGGCGAGGTCATCCTGGATTACAGCATTTTCGACGCCCGGCGGGCAGGCTTCAAGCGGGTGATTTTCCTCATCAAGCATGAGATTGAGGAGGATTTCAAGCGCCTGGTGGGCAGCCGGATTGAGAAGCACATGGAGGTGCGCTACGCCTTCCAGCAGCTGGACAACATCCCCGCGCCCTACGCCGTGCCGGAGGGACGGGTCAAGCCCTGGGGCACGGGCCACGCGGTCCTGTGCTGCCGGGAGCTGATCGACGCGCCCTTCGCGGTTATCAACGCGGACGATTATTATGGCGTCAGCGCCTTCCAGACGGCCTACGACAGCCTCGTCCGCCTGCAGGATGACGACAAGCTCCGCTACATGATGGTGGGCTATCACCTGTGCAACACCCTCACCGACAACGGCCATGTGGCCCGGGGCGTATGCACGGTGGACGGGCAGGGAAGCCTGCTGGACGTGACCGAGCGCACCCACATCATCAAGACCTGCGACGGCCCCCTCTTCACCGAGGACGGCACGCACTATGAGCGCCTGCCCGAGGACTGCCTGGTGAGCATGAACATGTGGGGCTTCACCCCCAGCGTGCTCACGGAGCTGGCGGCGGGCTTTCCGGCCTTCCTGGAGAGGACGATCCGCGACAATCCCCTCAAGGGTGAATACTTCCTGCCCACGGTGGTCAGCGGCCTGCTGGCCCGGGACAGGGCGGTGGTTCAGGTGCTGCCCAGCCGGGACAAGTGGTACGGCGTGACCTATCAGGCGGACAAGCCGGTGGTGATGGACGCCCTGCGCCGGATGAGCGCGGAGGGCCTGTACCCCACGCCTCTGTGGAAATAACGAACGTCACACACGGAACCCTGCACGGAACCGCGAAGCGAAAAAGGGTCAAGGGGCGCTGCCCCTTGCGCGGGTGCAGGGGCGGCGTTAGCCCCTGCGCAGGGATGTCGCGGCAGCCCAGGCGCAACGGAACAGACAAGCGAAAAAAGCGCGAATAAAGCGCGAGTTTCCGAGCAGGCGCCGAAGGCCGCCCGCGTTGGAAACGGCAGGTTCGTGCAGCTGCACAGGAACGACCTCATCCGACCTCGCTGCCGCTCGGCCACCTTCCCCGGAGGGGAAGGCTTTCGCCCTTGCTTCATAACAAAATGCAGGACATCATCCGCCCGGATGATGTCCTTTTCTTGACGGGAAAGCCTGTCCCGTGTACAATAGAGGCAAATGCTACGGGAGGGTAGGATAGCATGCTGTATGATGGTAAAATCTGGATTGGTACAGGCGCGGCGCCCGTGTGCCTGCTGCCGCAGATGGCCAACCGCCACGGTCTGATCGCCGGGGCGACGGGCACGGGCAAGACGGTGTCGCTGAAGGTGCTGGCGGAGGGCTTCTCGGCCATGGGTGTGCCGGTGTTTCTCAGCGATGTGAAGGGCGACCTGGCAGGCATGGCGCTGCCCGGGGAGCACAGCGACGCGCTGGCCCAGCGGCTGGGCGGCTGCGGCGTGACCAGCTTCCGGTATCAGGATTTCCCCACGGTGTTCTGGGACGTGTATGGTGAGCAGGGGCATCCCGTGCGGGCCACGGTCAGCGAGATGGGGCCGATCCTGCTGTCGCGGATGCTGGGGCTGAACGAGACGCAGACGGGGGTGATGAACATCCTCTTCCGCGTGGCGGACGACGAGGGCATGCTCCTGCTGGATCTGAAGGATCTCAAGGCCGTGCTGGCCTACCTGGGCGAGCATGCCCGGGACTATACGCTGAAGTACGGCAACGTGTCCACGGCCACGGTGGGGGCCATCCAGCGGGCGGTGGCGGTGCTGGAGGACCAGGGCGGCGACCGCTTCTTCGGCGAGCCTGCGCTGGATCTGGCGGACTGGCTGCAGCTGGACGAGGAGGGCCGGGGCGTGATCAACATCCTGGCGGCGGACAAGCTGTTCCTGCACCCGGTGATGTACTCCACCTTCATGCTGTGGATGCTCTCGGAGCTCTACGAGCTGCTGCCCGAGCAGGGCGACCTGGACAAGCCCCGCATGGTGTTCTTCTTCGACGAGGCGCACCTCTTGTTCGGCAACTGCGCCAGGTCCCTGCTGGAGAAGATCGAGCAGGTGGTGCGGCTGATCCGCTCCAAGGGCGTGGGCGTGTACTTCATCACCCAGTCCCCGGCGGATATCCCCATGAGCGTGCTGGGCCAGCTGGGCAACCGGATCCAGCATGCCCTCAGGGCCTACACCCCCCAGGATCAGAAGGCCGTGCGCACCGCCGCCCAGACCTTCCGGGCCAACCCCGCCTTCGATACGGAGGAGGCCATCGCCTCCCTGAAAACCGGCGAGGCGCTGGTGTCCTTCCTGGATGAAAACGGCGCCCCCGGCGTGGTGGAGCGGGCGACGATCCTGCCGCCCCAGTCCTCCATGAAGGGCATCGACCCCGCTACGCGCCAGGCAGTGGTGGAGAGCAGTCCCTTCCGGGGCGTGTATGACGAAGCCGTGGATCGGGAGAGTGCCTACGAGCTGCTGGCAGCCTCCTTCCAGCGGGAGCAGGCCCCGGCGCCGGTACAGGCCTTCCGGCCCGTGCCCGCCGCCCAGGTGCAGGTAACCTCCGCCCAGCCCGCTGTCAGCCAGCCCCAGGGCTTCAAGGTCTTTGACCCTGCCACGGGCCAGTATGTCCAGCGGGAGATTCCCACCATGTCGCCCCTGCCCCAGCAGCCGGTGGTGCAACAGCCGGTGGTGCAGCAGCCCGCCGCGCCCCAGGTGCAGCAGATGCCCGTGATGATGTACGACCCCGCCACGGGCCAGTACGTCCAGCGGATGATGACCATGCAGTTGGATCCCGCTACGGGCAACTATGTGGCGGTGCAGCCGCAGAATGCGGCCCCGGCCAGTCCCCAGGACGTCCGGGAGGCGGAGAAGCAGCGCATCGCCGCGGAAAAGGCGGAGAAGGAGCGCAAGGCGGAGGAGCGCCGCCAGCGGGCCGACGAGCTGCGGGAGGAGCGTGCCGAGCGCGCCCGCCGCAACGA